>JBJMVU010000404.1:0-19782 GCA_045810485.1 Massilia sp.
ATGCAGGACACCCTGCAGGACGATCCTTTCTTCAGCCTGTACAAGACGCCAGACGTGCTGGCCAAGCTGATCGAGAAGGGCGCGCTGGGCCAGAAAACCGGCGCCGGCTTCTATAAAAAGGTCGGCAAGGACATCCAGCGCCTCGACTTCGCCACTGGCGAATACGTGGCCGGCGGCGCCAAGGCAGCCGACATCGTCGCCCGCATCCTGAAGGAAAAGGACCCGGTCAAGAAGTTCAAGGCCATGCGCGAATCGAGCAATCCGCAGGCGCAGTTCCTGTGGGCGATCTTCCGCGATGCCTTCCACTACATCGCCTTCCACCTGGATACGATTGCCGACAACGCGCGCGACGTCGACTTCGCGATGCGCTGGGGCTTCGGCTGGAGCGTCGGCCCGTTCGAGACGTGGCAGGCCGCGGGCTGGAACACGATCGCCCAGTGGGTCAAGGAAGACATCGAAGCGGGCAAGGCCCTGACCGATGCCCCGCTGCCGGCATGGGTGTTCAGCGCACCGGTCGCGGAAAAGGGCGTGCACACGCCTGACGGTTCCTACTCCGTCACCAAGAACGCGTATGTGCCGCGTTCCGACCTGCCGGTGTACGAGCGCCAGCAGTTCCGCGCACCGGTCGTGGGCGCGGGCGGCGACGATCCGAAGACCGCCGGCACCACCGTGTTCGAAGACGACGCCGTGCGCCTGTGGCACTCGGGCGACGAGGTGCTCGTCATCTCGCTGAAGACGAAGATGCACGTGATCGGCGACGGCGTCATCAAGGGCATCCAGCGCGCGCTGGCGGAAGCCGAGAAGGGCTTCAAGGGCATCGTGATCTGGAATGCCGATGCGGCGGACGGCGGCGCGTTCTCGGCCGGCGCCGACCTGCAATCGGCCCTGCCGGCCTTCATGGCGGGCGGCGCGAAAGCGATGGACCCGATCGTGAAGGAACTGCAGGACACGTTCATGGCGATGAAATACTCGAACATCCCGGTCGTGGCCGCGGTGGCGGGTCTCGCCCTGGGCGGCGGCTGCGAGATGGCGCTGCACGCATCGAAGCGCGTCGCCTCGATCGAGTCGTACATCGGCCTCGTGGAAGTGGGCGTCGGCCTGGTGCCGGCCGGCGGCGGCCTGAAGGAAGCGGCGGTGCGCGCGGCCAATGAGTCGAAGGGCAACGACATCCTGCAATTCCTGAAGACCGGCTTCACCAACGCGGCCACCGCACAGGTGTCGAAATCGGCCCTGGAAGCGAAGGCGATGGGTTACCTGAAGGACGACGACATCATCGTCTTCAACCCGTACGAACTGCTGCACGTGGCGAAGGTCACCGCGCGCTCGATGTTCGACGCCGGCTACCGCGCACCGCAGCGCCGCCCGGTGGCGGTGACCGGCCGCTATGGCTGGGGCACGATCCGCGGCCAGCTGGTCAATATGCGCGACGGCGGCTTCATCTCGGCCTACGACTACCACCTGGGCGACACGATCGCGGAGATCGTCTCCGGCGGCGACATCGACCAGGGCAGCGTCGTGTCCGAGCAGTGGCTGCTCGACATGGAACGCAAGGCATTCGTCGCGCTGCTGAACAATCCGAAGACCCAGGAACGCATCATGGGCATGATGCAAAACGGTAAACCGGTACGTAACTGATCGCGGCGCGACACTAAGGACTACTGACATGAGCAAACAACTTCAAGACGCATACATCGTCGCAGCGACCCGCACCCCGATCGGCAAGGCGCCGCGCGGCTTCTTCAACAAGACCCGTCCGGACGACCTGCTGGTGCACGCCATCCGCGGCGCAATGGCCGCCGTGCCGAACCTGGACCCGGCGCTGATCATCGACGCCATCGTCGGCTGCTCGTTCCCGGAAGCGGAGCAGGGCTTCAACGTGGCGCGTAACGCCGTCGTGCTGGCCGGCCTGCCGAACACCGTCGGCGGCGTGACCGTCAACCGCTACTGCGCCTCGGGCATCACCGCCCTGGCCATGGCGGCGGACCGCATCCGCGTCGGCGAGGCCGACGTGATGATCGCCGGCGGCGTCGAATCGATGTCGATGGTGCCGATGATGGGCCACCACCCGTCGATCAACATGGAGACGTTCAAGGACGAGAACGTGGGCCTGGCCTACGGCATGGGCCTGACGGCCGAGAAGGTCGCCGCCCAGTGGAAGGTGAGCCGCGAAGACCAGGACGCCTTCGGCCTGGAATCGCACCGCAAGGCCATCGCCGCCCAGCAGGCCGGCTTGTTCAAGGACGAGATCACCCCGGTCGAAGTCGTCACCCGCACGCCGGACCTGGCGACCGGTGAGATCAAGGTCAAGCGCCGCACGGTCGACCTGGACGAAGGCCCGCGCGCCGACGCCAGCATGGAAGGCATGGCGAAACTGAAGCCCGTCTTTGCCGCCAAGGGCTCGGTGACGGCCGCGACGTCGTCGCAGATGTCGGACGGCGCCGGTGCGCTGATCGTCGTCAGCGAGAAGATCCTGCGCGAACACAACCTGACCCCGCTGGCCAAGTTCTCGTCGTTCGCCGTGCGCGGCGTGCCGCCGGAGATCATGGGCATCGGTCCGAAGGTCGCGATCCCGGCAGCGCTGGCCGCCGCCGGCATCACGCAGGACCAGCTGGACTGGATCGAACTGAACGAAGCCTTCGCGGCACAGGCGCTGGCCGTCATCCGCGACCTGAACCTGGACACCAGCAAGGTGAACCCGATGGGCGGCGCGATCGCCCTGGGCCACCCGCTGGGCGCGACCGGTGCGATCCGCGCCGCGACCGTCGTCCACGCCCTGCGCCGCAACAACCTGAAGTACGGCATGGTCACCATGTGCGTCGGCGCCGGCATGGGCGCGGCGGGCATCATCGAACGCGTGTAATCCACACGACGTGAACGGAAGGGGCGCTGTGGCACAACCGCAGCGCCCTTTTTTATACAACGGAGACACCCGAATGGACATTCAAACCACCACCACCGACGGCATCCTCACCCTCGAATTCAACCGTCCCGAACGCAAGAACGCGATCACGGGCGCGATGTACACCATGCTGGCCGAGGCGCTGCGCGCGGCCGACACCGACCCGCAGATCCGCGCCGTTCTCATCACGGGCAAGCCCGAGATCTTCACCGCCGGTAACGACCTGGAAGACTTCCTGCACAACGTGGGCCCGGGCTCGATGCTGGAATCCCGCCCAGTCTTCCAGTTCATGCAGGCGCTGGAAGGCTGCACCAAACCTGTTGTCGCAGCGGTCGCCGGCGCCGCCGTCGGCATCGGCACGACCCTGCTGATGCACTGCGACCTCGTCTACTGCGCCGACAATGCGAAATTCTCGATGCCGTTTTCCCAACTGGGACTGTGCCCGGAATTCGCCTCGTCGCTGCTCGTCGCGCAATCGGCCGGCTACACCCGCGCGGCGGAAAAGCTGATGCTGGGCGAACCGTTCGGCGCGCAGGAAGCATTCGAGATGGGCATCGTGGCCCGCGTGCTGCCGGCCGCCGAGCTGCTCGCGTTTGCACAGGGGCAGGCCGCCAAGCTGGTGAAACTGCCGGCCGCGTCGATCCGCACGACCAAGGCATTGATGAAGCGTTCGCGCGCGGCGCTGGTGAAGGACACCATCGCGGCCGAGAACGAGCGGTTCGGCGCCATGCTGACCGGCGCCGAAGCCAAGGAAGCCTTCACCGCGTTCTTCGAGAAGCGTAAGCCGGACTTCAGCAAGTTCGACTGAGAGCGCCCACCCGGATCAGTACGCCATCGAGCTCGACATCGCGGTCTGTACCAGCTCGTCGATCTCGCCTGTGACGTTGGTCATCGTGCTCGCCACGACGGCGAACTCGTTGCCGACCGGTCCGGCGCGCGCCGCCGGCGCGATGAAGTCGCGGATGATCCGGTCCCCTGCAGCATCCCGAAATAGGCATCATGCAACTGCCGGCAAAAGATGCCCGGTAATCCTTACTTGCCCTCGACTAGGGTGATGTGCGCATCGGTGAAGGCCGCCAGTGTCGCGCGGGCGGTCTGGTCCGCGCCTTCCTTGCCGAGCGAGGCCAGCACCGCATACAGCACCGCCGCTGCGACGTGAAGCGCCGCCGGCCCGACAGGTTGATCAAGACACCGAACACGTCGCCGGACAGTTTGGTCTCGGGAATTCAAGCGTGCAGCATGATGAGCTCCATTCGGTTCGACCGCCTGCAGGGCGGCTGACGGGATACTCATTGCAGATTCCATGCCAACCTGGATCGGGCTTTTCCGGCATCCATGCACCGACTTGAACCGGATGCCGGCGAAATCTGCACCCGGACGTGAGCAGGACGCTCCGGGAATGCGCAGGCGGTTTGCATGTGGCTCAGCAGGTCAGCGGCTCCGCCACCGGCCCTGCCGCCGTATCGCGGACGACGAACCCTGCTTCTTCGATCTTTGCCCGCAGCGCATCCGCATCGGCCCAGCGTTTTTCCGCGCGGGCCCGCTGACGCGCTGCCAGCAGTTCACCTATGTCCGCAGGCAAGGAATATGCCGCGGGCCGCCAGCCACTCAGCCCGAGGCCCAGCGCCTCGTCCAGCCAGCCCAGCGTCGCCTTCTGCACATCGCCCGGCAGCCCGGACTTCAACAGTTCCCATGCCAGCGCCAGCGCACGGGGCGTGTTCAGGTCATCGTTCAGCTCCGCCAGCATCCGGTCCCGCATCGCCGCGTCGGACGTGCCGCCGGCAGGCAGTTGGTGATAGGCGCGGCGCAAACGTCCCAGCGCCGTCTGCGCGGCCTCCAGCGCCGTCCATGAAAACACCAGCTTCGACCGGTAGTGGGCGGTCAGCGCGAGATAGCGGTAGGCCAGCGGATCGAAGCCGCGTTCCAGCAGGCTGTCGAGCCGGATGAAGCTGCCGTCGGACTTCGACATCTTGTCGCTGTCCTGCAGTCGCAGGAATGCGCCATGCAGCCAGTAGCGGGCCGGGGGATGGCCGTGGCAGGCTTCGTGCTGGGCGATCTCGTTCGAGTGATGGACCGGTACATGATCCTCGCCGCCGATGTGAATGTCGAACAGCGCGCCCAGATAGCGCGTCGACATGGCGGAGCACTCGATGTGCCAGCCGGGGAAACCGCGGCCCCAGGGACTGTCCCATTCCATCTGACGCTTCTCGGCGCCGCTGAATTTCCACAGTGCGAAGTCGGTGGGAGAGCGTTTTTCGCCGAGGTCCACGCGGTGGCCGGCCCGCAGTCCGGCGACGTCGAGCCGTGCCAGATGGCCGTAGCGCTCCAGGCGCGCCGTGTCGAAGTAGATGCCGTCCGACGTCCGATAGGTGTAGCCCTCACGTTCGATCCCGGCGATGAAGCCGATCTGTTCGGGAATGTGTTCGGTTGCGCGGGCCCACACCGTCGGCGCGAGGATGCGCAGCCGCTCCAGGTCGCGCTGGAAGGCCCGTGTGAAGTGGGCCGCGATGTCCCACGCCGACTGCCCGGTGCGCCGGCTGCCCTTTTCCATCTTGTCTTCGCCGCTGTCGGCATCGGAGGTCAGGTGGCCGACGTCGGTGATGTTGACGACGTGCCGGACCTCCAGCCCGTTCAGCTGGAGTACGCGGCGCAACGTGTCGCCGAAGAGGTAGGTGCGCAGATTGCCGATGTGGGCGTAGTCGTACACGGTGGGACCGCACGCATACAGGCCGACGCGGCCGGGCTCCAGGCTCGTGAAAGGGCGCAGGCGCCGCTCGTAGGTGTCATACAGCTTCAATTCCATCGTGGCTCCAAAAATAAAAAGGCCACAGGAGACGGTTCTCGCTGTGGCCTTAGAAACTGTGGATGTGAAAACGCAATCGGCAGGCTTCTAGGGCCCCCGGCGACATACTCCCAAGTTGTTCGATTGATTACGCATGCGGTCAGTGTAGCATGTCGTCATGAACCTGCACCGTCTCGACCTCGTCTCGCTTTCCCTGTTCAGCCAGGTCGTGCGCTCCGGCAGCATCAGCAAGGGCGCGCTGCTCGCCAACCTGGCCGTCGGGGCGGCGAGCAAGCGGATCTCCGACCTGGAGGCCGCCGTCGGCGCCGCGCTGTTCGAACGCCATTCGCGCGGCATCACGCCCACCGCGGCCGGCCTGGCGCTGGCCCGGCACGCGCAGCGCATCCTCGGCGACGTGAACCTGCTGGCCGCCGAGCTGCACGACCACGCCAGCGGCATCGTCGGCGTGGCGCGCTTGTGGGCGAACACGTCCGCCATCACCCAGTTCCTGCCGGCCGACATCGCCGCCTTTGCGCAAGCCAATCCGGCGATCCGGATCGAGCTCGCTGAGCTCAACAGCAGCGAGATCGTGCTGGGCGTGCTCGAAGGCCAGGCCGACATCGGCATCTTCGCCGACCGTACCCCGGCCCTCGGCCTGCACCTGATGCCCTACCGCGAAGACCGCCTCGTGCTGGTGGTCCCGGCCGGTCATCCGCTCGCCAGGCGCCGCAGCCTGCGGTTCGAGGAAGCGACCGACTACGATGTCGTCAGCCTGTCGCAGGGCACGTCGCTGGCGCAGCGCCTGCAGGCCGAGACCGAGGCCATGGGGCGGCGCCTGCGCGTGCGCATCCAGGTGCGCAGCTTCGACGCGATGTGCCAGATGGTGGCGGCCGGCCTGGGCGTCGCGGTGCTGCCGGCGGACGCCGTGCGCGCGCTGGTGCGCTCGCTGAACCTGCGCCAGATCCCGCTCACGGATGCGTGGGCGCGGCGCCATCTCCTGATCGGCGTGCGCGACCTGGAGACCCTGCCGCGCCACGCGCGCCTGCTCGTCGACCATCTCGCCGCCGGGGCCTAGAACCGGGCGAGCTTTCGCGAAACGCGAAAGCGGGGTTCACACCTTGGTCATTCCGCGCCCGGGGGAGTGCTGCCAGAATCGCACCATCACGCCAACAAGAGCGTGCGGGTCATTCGACGACTTACATCCGGAGACAACACATGAGCAAGATTCTTTCAGCCCCGGTCGGGGCGGCCGACGCCGCCGTGCCGGACATGGCGCGGATCGTGGCGAAGGTGGCATGGCGCATCATGCCCCTCATCATGGTCTGCTACCTGTTCGCCTTTTTCGACCGCATCAACATCAGCTTCGCCAAGTTCGCGCTGCAGAGCAGCCTGTCGCTGTCCGACACCGCGTACGGCCTCGGCGCCGGCCTGTTCTCGGTCGGCTACGTCCTGTTCGAAGTCCCCAGCAACATGATGCTGTACAAGGTCGGCGCGCGACGCTGGATCGCGCGCATCATGGTCTCCTGGGGCATCGCCACCGCGCTGATGGCGCTCGTGCAGACCGAATGGCAGTTCTACGTGCTGCGCTTCCTGATCGGCGCCATGGAAGCCGGTTTCGCACCCGGCGTGCTGTACTTCCTCACGCTGTGGTTCCCGACCGCCTACCGCGGCCGCATCACGTCGATGCTGTTCCTCGCCTCGGCCTTTTCGGGTCTCGTCGGCGCGCCGGCCGCCGGCCTCGTGCTGGCCCACCTGGACGGCGTGTTCGGCATGTCCGGCTGGCACTGGCTGTTCCTCGTGGGCGGCCTGCCGTGCATCGTCCTTGGCGCCGTCGTGTTCCTCGTGCTGAAGGACCGCGTCGAGGACGCGTCCTGGCTGGCCCCGCGGGAACGCGCGCTGCTCGCCGCGCGCATCGCCGAACAGAACCGCCAGATCGGCAGCCATTCGCTGCTGGGTGCCCTCAAGACGCCGGGTTTCCTGACGCTGGGCCTCGTCTACTTCCTGATCCAGGTGAGTTCCTACGGCCTGAACTTCTGGGCGCCGCACATGATCCGCAGCGCCGGCACGACGAGCCCCACGGCCATCGGCCTGCTCACGGCGGTGCCCTACCTGTGCGGCGCGATCGCGATGGTGGCCGTGGGCCGGCTGTCGGACGCCAGCGGCGAACGCCGGAAATTCGTGATCGGCCTCGTGCTGCTGGGCGCGGCGGGCTTTTGCGGCGCGGGCCTGTTCGACCACCAGCCGGGCCTGCTGGTCGCGGCGCTGGCCGTGATGGGGGCGGGTGTGGTAGCGTCGATCCCCGCGTTCTGGGCGCTGCCGCCGAAACTGGTGACGGGCGCCGGCGCGGCGGGCGGCATCGCGCTGATCAATACGCTGGGACAGCTGGGCGGCATCGTCAGCCCGGTCATGGTCGGACGCATCAAGGACGTCACCGGCAGCACGACGCCCGCCCTGTACGTGATCGCGGCCGCGGGCGTGGTCTGCGCCGGTGTGCTGGCTTTCGGCCTGCCCGAACGGCTGCGCCAGCGCGAACAATCTGGACATTGACGAGGACAACATGAGCGGTGCAAACAACACGATGTCCGCCACGGCCCTGCAGGGCGTGCGCGTGGTCGAGATGGGACAATTGATCGCCGGCCCGTTCGCCGGCAAGACGCTGGGCGAATTCGGCGCCGACGTGATCAAGATCGAGGCGCCGGGGACCGGCGACCCGCTGCGCAACTGGCGCATGATGAAGGACGGCACGTCGGTCTGGTGGCAGGTCCAGTCGCGCAACAAGCGTTCGCTCGCCCTCGACCTGAGAAGCGAGGAAGGGCAGGACATCGCGCGCAAGCTGATCGCCGAAGCCGACGTGCTCGTCGAGAACTTCCGTCCCGGCACGCTGGAAAGCTGGGGCATGGGCTGGGACGTGCTGTCCGAACTGAATCCCGGCCTCGTCATGCTGCGCATTTCCGGCTACGGCCAGACGGGGCCTTACCGCGACCTGCCTGGCTTCGGCGCGATCGGCGAAGCGATGGGCGGCCTGCGCCACCTGACCGGCGAGCCGGGCCGCGTGCCGGTGCGCTGCGGCATCTCGATCGGCGACACGCTGGCCGCGCTGCACGGCACCATCGGTGTCCTGAGCGCGCTGTACCATCGCAAGGTCAACGGCGGACGCGGACAGGTGATCGACGTCGCGCTGCACGAAGCCGTGTTCAACGTGATGGAAAGCCTGATCCCCGAATACAGCGCGTTTGGCGCCGTGCGCGAGGCCGCCGGCAGCGCGTTGCCGGGCATCGCCCCCTCCAACGCCTACCGCTGCACCGACGGCTACGTCCTCGTTGCCGGCAATGGCGACAGCATCTTCAAGCGCCTGATGCAGGCGATCGGCCGGCCCGACCTGGGCGACGCGACGGATCTCGCGAACAATGCGGGCCGCGTCGCCCGTGTGGACGAGATCGATGCCGCCATCGGCGCGTGGACGGCCGATCGTACGGTGGCCGACGTTCTCGCCGTGCTGGGCGCGGCGAAAGTCCCGGCCGGCAAGGTCTATACGGCGAAGGACATCGCCGAGGACCCGCACTTCCGTGCCCGCGACATGATCCTGACGCAGCAGACGCGCGACGGCTACGAAGTGGAAGTGCCGGGCATCGTGCCGAAATTGATGGGCACGCCGGGCAGCGTGCGCTCGGCGGCGCCGCGGCTGGGTGAGGACACGGACGCCGTGCTGCGCGAGATCGGCCTCACCGGGGACCAGATCGCGGCGCTGCGCGCGCGCAAGGTGGTCGCGTGAGCGCCTGGACCGGCGCCGGCCGCCGCATCCACATCCAGGAAGTCGGCCTGCGCGATGGCCTGCAGGCCGAATGCCGCTTCGTGCCGACGGCGGACAAGATCGCCCTCGCGGACATGCTGTCGGACGCCGGTCTCGCCAAGATCGAGGTCAGCTCCTTCGTGTCGCCGAAGGCCGTGCCCGTGCTGGCCGACGCGGCCGACGTGTTCGCCGGCATCGCGCGCGCACCGGGCGTCGTCTACAGCGCCCTCGTGCCGAACGTGCGCGGGGCCGAGCGCGCCGTCGCGGCCGGCGCCGGCGAGATGAACCTCGTCATGTCGGCCAGCGAAAGCCACAACCTCTCCAACCTGCGCATGACGCGCGCCCAGTCCTTCGCCGGACTGGCCGACGTGGCCGCACTGGCGCGGCAGCACGGCATCGCCGTCAACGTGTCGCTGTCGTGCAGCTTCGGCTGCCCGATGGAAGGCGACGTGCCGCAGCAGGATGTGCTGGACTGGTGCGCCCGCTACGTCGACGAGCTCGGCGTACACGGCATCACGCTGTGCGACACGACCGGCATGGCCTATCCGACCCAGGTGCGCGCGCTCACGGACGCGGTGCGCACGCGCTGGCCAGGCATCGAACTGACCCTGCACTTCCACAACACGCGCGGCATGGGCCTGGCCAATGTGCTGGCCGCCATCGATGCCGGCGCCGACCGCTTCGACGCTTCCCTCGGCGGCATCGGCGGTTGTCCGTATGCGCCCGGGGCCACCGGCAACGTGTGCACGGAGGAAGTCGTGCACGCGCTCGAACTGATGGGTTACGACACCGGCGTCGATCTGGCCCTGCTGCTGCAAGCCGCGGCGCGCCTGCAGGAACTGGTCGGCCACGAGGTGCCCAGCCAGATCGTCAAGGCCGGACGCCGTCTGGACCTGCACCCGCAGCCGGCTGCCTGAGACGATCCGTCAGCGCGCCTGTCAGCGCACCTCGCAGCGCGCGATCTCCGCGCGCCCGTGCCCGGCCACGACCTCGCCGCCATACACGGGCAGGTCGAGGTAGGCCCGCTCCGTCGCGCGCACGGCGAGCACATAGGCCTGGCGCACCGTCTTGTGGCGCAGGACGACCTGCGCGACGTAGCTGGGGGCGAGCACGCGCTGCGCCTTGCGCTTGCCCAGGTCGAGGTAGCCGAACTGCAGGGTCGCCGATTCCACCAGGTCGCCCGGCACCTCTTTCTGGCCGAGCAGCGTGGCCAGCTGCGCCACGACCTGGCGTGCGCCGGCTTGCGGTTCGATGACGGCCGCGCGGTCCAGCACTTCGCCGTTGGCGGGGCGCACCTGCACCGACAGCGCGTCGAGGCGGCCGTCGCCCGCGAGCCGCAGCGCGACGGATGCGGCGCCCAGCACCGGGATGCCGCCCGCATACTGGCGCCACGCGCCGAGGGCGCGGAACAAAGTCGCCGCCGATGTCTTGCCGGCCGGGTCGGCGCCCTGGCCCAGCGTGCGGAACAGGCGTTCGAAGCGCAGTTCGCCGTGCGGCCCGGCCCAGTCGGACAGGGTCAGCTTGCGCGCGCGCTCTTCGATGAGGCGTTGCAGGGCAGCGCGTTCGGCATCGCGTTCGAACGGCGCGTCGGCAGGGCCGAGGCCGGAGACGTAGCGCAGGGCGCCGGACGCGTGATGGACCATCGCGCGCGCGCCGTCCGGCAAATGGATCACCGTGTGGTCGTCGCGCTGTTGCCAGGCGCCGCCATTGGCGTGCGGGCAGTCGCCATGTTCCTGGAGCAGGGCGACGAAGCGGCGGGCGCGTGCCTGCAATTGTTCCCGCGTCGGTGACTGCAGCAGGAGGATGTCGGCCTGCGCGGGAATGCGCGCGTCGGCGCAGGCGCCGGCCAGCTTGTGCAGCAGGGTGTGGTCGCTCATGGTTCAGCCCTCCGTCCAGTACCACAGCAGGCATGCCTGTTGGGCAGGCGCCAGGTCCGGGGTCACGGCGCCGTGGCCCCACAGGTGATCGCGGTGGATGGCGCTGAGGTCCCAGCGGATCGCGCCGCCGTTCCAGGTGGCGGCGTCGCCCACGCACACGGTGATCGGATGGTTGTCGACCCACCAGTCCGAGACGCCGTCGTGCCAGGCGTGCGCCGCGGTGTCGCCATGCACGAGGTTGTCGCCGACGTCCTCGCCGCATTCGTCCGTCGTGATGCCGTCCCACATCAGGTCCCAGGCGCCGCAATAGATGTGCATGCGCGCGAAGATGTTCCACAGGCCCGTGACGGTGGGCAGCGCCGCCGTGTCGCACGAATAGGCCATCACCCACTCGTTGTTCCAGTCCTCGCCGAGCTGCCAGTGCGCCGAATTGGCATACCACTCGGTGGCGGGCGTGTCGTACAGCAGCACGGCGTGGCCGGCGGCGTCGTGGTTGCCGTGGGTTTCGATCCAGAACAGGTCGACGTCGTCGACCCAGTGGCGGTCGTCGCCGCCCTGGTCGCTGTCGCGGATATCGGTCTCCCAGACATCCGTGTTGGTCCAGTAGAACGCGCGCGTGTGGCCGGCGCCGCGCAGCTTGTTGTCCAGGCCGTTACTTCGATTGAACGTGTAGGTGAGGTCCCCCGCCGTGTCCACGTGCGCCGCGCGCGCGTGGCTGAAGTAGCGGATCGCTTCGACACCGAACCGTGCCATGTCTGTCTCCTTGGAAATGCCGCCTGCATGAATGCCCGGGCAGCATCCGTACGGTAGCGGTGCGTGGCCGCCCTCGGCGTGTTCTGCATCAGGCGTGCTTGCGCACAGGGTTGATCCAGCGCGGGTGCGTGAGCGCCGATTCGTGTGTCGACGTCAAAGGCGATGCGCTACAGTAAGAGGATGGGATGACAGGAGAATTCAATGGAATGTGAAATCAAACTGGCGGTCGGCGCGACGAGCGCCGCGCAGTTGAAAAAATCCGCCGTGCTGCGCGAGCACGCCGTGTCGAAGCCGCGCGACCAGGAGCACGTCGACCGCTATTTCGACACCGGCGGTTTCGACTTGTGGAAACACGGCTTCGCGCTGCGCGTGCGCAGCGCCGGGGAGCGGCACGTGCAAACCCTGAAAGGCGGCGGCAGCGCCGTGGCCGGCCTCCACCGGAGAACGGAACTGGAAGCCGAGATCCCGTCCGAGGCGCCCGACCAGGACTTGTTCGGCAAGCAGCTGCGCGAAGCCTTGCCCGGCCTGGCCGCCAGGCTGGACGGGCAGCAGCTCGCTCCCGAGCCGGTCTTCGTCAACCGCACGAAGCGCACGACGTGGATGCTGGCCCTGCCGGACGGCACGCACGTCGAATGCGCGCTGGACGTGGGCGAACTGCAGCATGGCGAGCGCAAGACGCAGGTGCGCGAGCTGGAGCTCGAAGTGAAGGACGGCGACCCGGCCTGCCTGTACGAACTGGCGCAGCGGGTGCACGAGGCGACGCCGGTGCGCATCGAGAACGTCAGCAAGGCCGAGCGCGGCTATGCGCTGGCGACCGGGGACAAGGCGCATGCCGTCAAGGCCACGCCGGTGACCATGAAACGCAAGGCCACGCTGGGCGAGGCCCTGGGCGAGATCCTGCAGAACTGCCTGCAGCAGATGCAGGCCAATGAACCGGGCGTGCTGGCGGGCGACGTCGAGAGCCTGCACCAGATGCGCGTCGGCCTGCGCCGCCTGCGCGCGGCCCAGGACATGGTCGACGGCCTCGTGGAACTGCCGGAACCGCTGGCGGCCGACATCGAATGGCTCGCCGCCGAACTGGGCGACGCGCGCAACTGGGACGTGTTCCTCGACGCCGTGTTGCCCGGCCTGCCGCTGACGGAAGCGCAGAAGCCGTCGCTGGCGCGCGTGGAAGTGGCGGCGCGCGACGAAGCGGAGCGCCATCGGGCGCGCGTGCGCTCGGCCGTCGGCGGCCCGCGCTACACGACCCTGATGCTGGCGCTGGGCGGCTGGATCGCGCGCAAGGGCTGGCAGGATGCAGCACAGCGGGCCCTGCCGGCCGACCCGCTCGAACAAAAGATCGCGAAAGCGGCGCCGAAGCTCGTGCAGCACGCGGCCGCGCGCGTGCGCAAGCGCGCCCGCGGCTACGACCTGCAACAGCCCGAGTGCCTGCACAAGGTGCGCATCGCGGCCAAGAAGGAACGCTATGCGCGCGAGTTCTTCGCCGCGCTGTCGCACGACCGCAAGGCGACCAGACGGCACGATCTGCTGAGCGGGATGCAGGACGAGCTGGGCGAGATCAACGATGCCTTCGTCGCGCGCGAACTGGTCGCGCAATTGCGTGACCGCGTGCCGCAGGAGGCGGGGCTGCTCGGCTTCATCGAAGGTGTGCTGGCCGAGCGCGCCCTCGATGCGATGCCGCGCGCGCGCCGGCACGTCAAGGGCCGGCTGCGCGCCAGGGCGGGCTTCTGAGCGGCTTCAGAACGTCGTTCCCGCGGAAGCGGGAATCCATTCTGAAGTTCCGGAGTCGGCACGTCGACAGCGCCGTAGTCCTTCCAACGTACCGGTTTCTGTGTCTCAGTATGGGTTCCCGCCTGCGCGGGAAGTCGGTTCCGGCAGTGCCGGGAGCGACAATGTGTTTGGTGCCGGTATGTTTCCCGACCGCCGGCGCCGGTAGGGCGGCCGAGCCGCCTGTGCTCCTTTCCCTCGGAGCGATGCGTATTCTGACGCTTGAATATGACGCCGTCGTTACGGCGCGGCCGTCGCCGCCAGCGGTGCGGCGCCCCAGCGGCGCAACAGGGCCGCGAGCGTGGACGAACGCTTGTCCTCGGGTGTGAGGACGGCCACCGCGGTCTGCAGGGCCTTGTCGTCGCGCGTGCCGAACGTGCGCGTGGATTCCAGCGGTTCGCGCTTCGCCTCGAGCGTCGTATCCGGCGGCTGCGTCGCGGGCAGGTGCTTCGCCAGGTCGGCCTCGCGCAGCAGCAGGTCGTCGTCCGCAGCCAAGGGGAGAGTCACTGCGGGCGCCACGACGATGTCGGGCACGACGCCGCGCGCCTGGATCTCGTGGCCGTTCGGCGTGAAGTAGCGCGCCACGGTGAACTTGATGCCGCTGTCCTGGTCCAGCCCGATGACGGACTGGATCGAACCCTTGCCGAACGTGCGCGTGCCGATGACGGTGGCGCGGTGCTGGTCCTGCAGGGCGCCCGTGACGAGTTCCGCGGCCGACGCCGACGCGCCGTTCACGAGCACCGTCAGCGGCACGGTGCGGGTCCACGCGGGCAGGCTGGCCAGCACGTCGGGCTGGCCCTGCGGGCGGTAGTAGCGTTCCTCGACCGTGACGGTGGCGTTGGCGCCCGGCTCGCGTCCGCGCGCCGAGAACAGCACGGCGCCCGGCTGCAGGAAGGCGCCGGCGACCGCGACGCCCGTCGCCACGAGGCCGCCCGGATCGTTGCGCAGGTCGAGGATCAGGCCGCGCGGCGTGTCCATTTTTTTCAATGCCGCGGCGAGATCGGCCGCCGTGGCGCCGCCGAATTCCGAGATGCGGATCCAGGCCAGGCCCGGCGCGGCCATCTTCACGTGCACCGTGTCGTTGTGCAGGTCGGCGCGCGTGATGCGCAGCGTCTCGACCTTGTTGCGGCGCGCGATGCCGATGGCGACCACGGTCCCGGGCGCGCCGTGCATGCGCCGCGCCACGTCGTCGTTGGCCATGCCGGCGACGGGCGCGCCATCCACGGCGACGATCGTGTCGCCCGACCGGATGCCCGCGCGTTCGGCCGGCGAGCCCTCGGTGGCGGAGACGACGCGCAGCTGGTTGCGGTCGCCTTCGACCTCGATGCCGATGCCCACGTATTCGCCGCTGTTCTCGCGCCCGACGTCGCGCATGGCGTCCTTGTCCAGGTAGCGCGAGTGCGCGTCCAGCGCGGCCAGCATCCCGGACAGGGCGCCGTCGAACAACGTCTTGTCGTCGGCGTCGCCGACGTAGTTCTGCTTGATCATGGCGTAGGCCTCCAGCAGCCGTTCCACCTGCGCCTGCGGCAGCTTGAGGGAGGGCGCGGCCGTGTCGTCGGCATGGGCCAGGGGCGCGCAGGCCAGGAAGAGGGCGCCGATGGCGGCGAGCGCGGTGCGTGTCATGGTGATCCTTTCGTCGATTCGTTCCCCGGATTCTGGCTTGCCGGGATGTTAAGCGCGGTTAAACGGTAGTAAATCGGCGTTAAGGAGTTGTAAGAGAACCCTGTCGTTTTTGCCCGTATTGACGGGCTTTTTTCTTTTCCTGATGGCAAAAAGAACAGATAATCGGTGCTTTGCCGTTTCAGGAGAACGCCATGAAGGATCACGACGACCACGACCCGGCCAGCCCCGCGCGCCGCCGCATCTTCCAGGCCGCGGCGGCCGTGGGCCTGTCGGCGTCGATCGCGCCGCCGGCCGCCGAGGCGAAGCCCGCCGGGCCGGTAAAACCGGTCGCCGGCTCGCTGGACGCCAAGCTGAAGGCGCACGTCAGGAACGTCGTCGTGATCTACCTGGAGAACCGCAGCTTCAACAACCTGTTCGCGGATTTTCCTGGCCTCGCGCAACCGCTGCCGGCGAACGCCGTCCCGCAAAAGGACCGCGACGGCGGCGTCCTGCCGGAACTGCCGAAGATCTGGGGCGGCATGGTGCCGGCGCGCCAGAACCTGGGCGGCAAGGATTACCTGATCAGGGAAGACGACATCCAGCACCTGCCGAACGCGCCGTTCAAGTTGACGGACGCCGCCGGCAAGCCGCTGCCGGAAGCGATCATCACGCGCGATCTGTGGCATCTGTTCTACCAGAACCAGATGCAGATCAACGGCGGCAAGAACGACGGCTTCGTGGCGTGGGGCGACAACGGTGCGCTGACGATGGGGCATTACGGCGAGACGTCGAAGAACCTGGGCCTGTGGCAGATCGCGCGCGAATTCACGCTGTGCGACAACTTCTTCATGGGTGCGTTCGGCGGCTCCTACCTGAACCACCAGTTCCTGATCAGCGGCCGCGTGCCGGAATTCTTCGATGCGGCGTCCACGCCGGCGGCGAAGAAGATCGCCGTGCTGGAAGACGGCCCGACCGGGGTCCGCCTCGCGCTCGCGCCGGATTCGCCGAAGTCGGCGCTAGACGGCAAGCCGAAGTTCGTCAACAACGGCGCCATCACGCCGGACGGCTACGCGGTCAACACGATGGCGCCGCCGTTCCAGCCGAGCTGGGTGCGGCCGGCGCCGGGCGGCGATGCGCAGGTGGCCGATCCGCAGGACCCGGCCGTGCTGCCGCCGCAGACGTACCAGACCATCGGCGACCTGCTGTCCGAGAAGGGCGTCAGCTGGGCGTGGTATGCGGGCGCCTGGCAGGCGGCGCTGGACGGCCGCGGCGAAGGCGAGCGCCCGAACTTCCAGTTCCACCACCAGCCGTTCAACTATTTCAAGCAGTTCGGTCCGGGCACCGCGGCGCGCGCCGCGCACCTGCGCGACGGCGGCATGGGCGACAGCCCGATCTCCAACAAATTCATCGCCGACGCCATCGCCGGCAAGCTGCCCCCCGTTTGCTTCTACAAGCCGCAGGGGAATTTGAACCTGCATGCGGGCTATTCGGACGTCGAATCGGGCGACGCCCACGTGGCCAACGTGATCGAGCACCTCAGGAAGTCGCCGCAGTGGAAGGACATGGTCGTCGTCGTCACCTTCGACGAGAACGGCGGCTGGTGGGACCACGTCGCGCCGCCGCAGGGCGACCGCTGGGGCCCTGGCTCGCGCATCCCGGCCATCGTCATCTCGCCGTATGCGAAGAAGGGCGCCGTCGACCACAATTTCTACGACACGACATCGATCCTGCGCTTCATCACCCGCCTGCACGGCCTGCCGCTGCTGGAAAGCCTGGCCGCGCGCAACGCGGCGTTCGCGGCGCGCGGGGCGCGTCCGCCGGGCGACCTGACGGGGGCGCTGAGCTTCCGCTGACGGCAAATCCGGGGTCAGAGCACTTTTTTGTGCACGATCTTGGCAGCAACTTGCTTGGGATAGTAGCGCCGATCGACTCGTCTTCATGGCGACGCAGGGGCTTGCCCTGTGAGACTCGTGCACGTCGGGACATTGATCAGAAATGTGCTCTGACCCCGAATCCAAGAAATGTGCCCTGACCCCGAATGCAAGGCCGTTTATTTTTCGCATATCGATAAAACTTTCCTGTTGGCTAACGCGCGCTGTTCAAGAAAACACGGCGATACACTTTGCCACGGCCGTTGTCATTCAAACACGAGCTTGCGCACTGCGGCCCCCGCCAGGCGCCAACTTCATAACAAGTTCAGGAGAGCGAAACATGCAGACCAAGAACACCTTGAAAGCACTGCTGGCCGTCTCGGCAGTGGCAACCATGTTCACCGCCGTCGGCGTGCACGCCCAGACGGCGGCCGTCAGCCAGACCCCGAGCCAGACCGGCACCAGCAGCACCCCCGGCAAACAGAACACGTCCGGCAAGACCACCCGCGAGGGCACGATCGACAACACCAACAGCACGGGCATGGAAAACCACGCCAAGCAGATGGGTGCGACGGGCGCCGCAGGCATGGCCGGCCACAACGCCAGCGGCATGACCGACAAGAACGCCAGCTCGAGCATGGGCGCCAGCGGCGCCGGCCAGTCGGCGGCGGGTGCGGCCACCGGCGCCAAGCTGACCGCAGGCGACGAAAAGATTCTCAAGGATATGGCGATGGCCAATATGGCCGAAGTCGAGGGCGGCAAGCTGGCCCAGAGCAAGAGCCAGAGCAGCGAAGTGAAAGCCTTCGCCCAGCAGATGATCGACGACCATACCGCGAACCTGAACGAAGTCAAGGCGCTGGCCCAGGCGCGCGGCGTGACCCTGCCGGCCGAGCCGGACGCCAAGCACAAGGCCATGGCCGCCAAGCTGGAAAAGATGAGCGGCGACGCCTTCGACAAGGCCTATATGAAGCAGGCCGGCGTGCAGGATCACAAGACCGTCCACGCCAAGCTGATGGCGGCGTCGAAGAAGGCCAAGGATCCGGAAGTGAAGGCCCTCGTCGACAAGACCGAGCCCGTCGTCGCGCAACACCTGAAGTCGGCCGAGCAGATGCCGATGGCGAAGTCGGGCACCTCGGCGGGCAAATAAGCCGGCAAATAAGCCGGCAAATAAGCCGGCAAATAAGCTAGCCCATCGCAGCCAGCACGCGCGCCCGGTCCTCGGGCGTGCGGTTCTGGCTCATCTTGAATTTCGCTTCCAGCCGCCCGATCGCAATCTCGATGCCGACGGTCGTCCGCACGATTTTGTCGACGAATTCGCGCGGCGCATCCTCCACCTTCCAGCCGGCGTGCGCATCTTCGTGGCGCCCCGTCATCCTGGTCATCTGGCCGAGGATCCACGCCGGATCGTCGATCGCGCGCAGCCGCCCGTGCGCATGCACGACCTGGTAATTCCACGTCGGCACCACGCGTCCCCCGGCCGCCTCCACGTCATACAGCAGCGGCGACACATAACTGGACGCGCCCTGGAACACCACGAGCACGGCCGCGCCATCCGCCTGCCAGACCGGGTTCGCGCGCGCCACGTGGGCACGCAGCAGGCCGTGCGGCGCGGCGTCGGTGGGCGCCGCCAGCTCGAACGGGATATGATCCGCTTCCAGGCCGGCGGCCCCGACGCGCACGAGCGCGCCCAGCGGGTTGGCGGCGACCAGGTCCAGCATGTCGGCCCGTTCGGCCACGGCAAATGATGTCGGCACATACATTATTCGTAGCCCTCCACGACGACGTCTCCCTTCAGGGAATTGGCGATGTAGCAGCGCGCGTGCGCCTCGTGATGCAGCTCGGCCAGCGCGGCGCGGTCGGGCTGGCGCTCGCCGCCGAACGCGATAGCGGGGTTCAACACGATGCGCGTGATGGCCGGGCGGCCGTCCGCACCGGTATCGAGCAGGCCGACGGCGTGGTCGTCGTAGCGGTCGACGACGTAGCCGCGCGCGGCCGCCAGCGACAGGAAGAACAGCATGTGGCAGCTGGCGGCGGCCGCGACGAGCGCTTCTTCCGGGTCGACGGCGGCCGCATCGGACAGCGGCACGGGCACCGACAGCGGCGACGACGAGGCCGGCACGTCCAGCCCGCCGTCGAAGCGCCAGCGGTGCGCGCGGCTGTAGCGCTGGTCGGTGAAGGCCTGGTCGCCGCGCTGCCAGGCCAGGGTGGCGTCGAATCGTTTCATGATTTCTCCGTGTGCGAACGAGCTGTCATCTTAAGTTCAAGGATGGCTTGCTCAAATGACCAATTATCTGGAAGATGGGCGTACCAATCCTGACCGCGCCCCCATGCACGTCCACGACATCCTCGCCGCCGCCACGCTCGAGCGCGATTCCTCGACACCCCTGTTCCGCCAGCTGTACGTCCACCTCAAGGCCGCGATCCTCGATGGGCGCATCGCC
>JBJMVU010000405.1:0-3741 GCA_045810485.1 Massilia sp.
GGTGTGGGCCGACAGCCGCCGCCTGAAGCCGCGCGAAGTCGTGGCCGAGTTCGACAAATACCTGCACGACGAGCTCGACCTGATGCGCGAGGCCGCCAACGCGAGCCAGCTGCGCCGCAATTTCGCGAATTCCGACTTGCTGATGGTGCCGGAGATGTATTGGGACTATTGTTCCAGCAGCGTGATCGTGATGGAGCGCATGAACGGCATTCCGATCTCGCAAACGGACCGCCTCCTCGCGGCCGGCGTCGACCTCAAGAAATTGTCCAGCGATGGTGTCGAAATCTTCTTCACGCAGGTCTTCCGCGACGGCTTTTTTCACGCGGATATGCACCCGGGTAACATCCTCGTGTCGATCGACCCGGACACGTTCGGGCGCTATATCGCGCTGGACTTCGGCATCGTCGGCACGCTGAACGATTTCGACAAGGATTACCTGTCGCAGAACTTCCTGGCCTTCTTTCGACGCGACTACAAGCGCGTGGCCGAGGCGCACATCGAATCGGGCTGGGCACCGCGCGAGACCCGCGTGGACGAACTGGAAGCCGCCGTGCGCGCCACGTGCGAGCCGATCTTCGACCGTCCCCTGAAAGACATTTCTTTCGGCCAGGTGCTGCTGCGCCTGTTCCAGACGTCGCGCCGTTTCAATGTCGAAGTGCAGCCGCAGCTCGTGCTGCTGCAGAAGACCATGCTGAACATCGAAGGCCTGGGCCGCCAGCTCGATCCGGACCTCGACCTGTGGAAGACGGCGAAACCGTACCTGGAGCGCTGGATGGCCGAGCAGGTCGGCTGGCGTGCGTTCGTCGACCATTTGCGCGACGAGGCGCCACGCTACGCGGCGATCTTTCCGCAACTGCCGCGCCTGGCGCACCAGATGCTGGAAAAGCAGGCGCACCGCGACGTCGACCAGGACGCCGTCATGGCCATGCTGCTGGTCGAGCAACGCCGCACCAACCGCCTGCTGATGTTCGTCGCGTGCGTGACGGGCGTGCTGGCCGTGCTCGTCGTCGGCATGCATCTCGCGGACCACTGGAACTGGGCCTTGTAATGGCATCGGCGCCGGCCGGGCCACCGGCGTTTTCCAGCCGCGATCCGCTGTCGCCGCAATTCTGGGACGAGCGCTTCGAGCGCGCCTTTACGCCGTGGGAGCGGGGTGGGGTATCGCTGGCGTTGCGGCGGTTCGTGGCGTCCTCCCGGCCGCTCGTGGCGCTGACGCCCGGCTGCGGCTCGGCGCACGAGCTGACGCTGATGTGCGACGCCGGCTGGGACGCCACCGCCATCGATTTCTCGCCCGAAGCCGTCGCGCGCGCCCGCGCGCTGGCCGGGCCGTGGGCGGACCACATCCTGCAAGCCGATTTCTTCGCGTATGCACCGGAGAAGCCGCTGGACCTCGTCTACGAGCAGGCGTTCCTGTGCGCGCTGCCGCGCGCGCGCCGGCCGGATGTGGCGCGGCGCTGGGCGGAACTGCTGGGGCAGGGTGGCCTGCTGGCCGGTTATTTTTTCTTCGACGATGCGCCGAAAGGGCCGCCGTTCGGCGTCACGCGTACTGAACTCGATGCGCTGTTAAGCCTCGCCTTCGAGTGCATCAGGGACGAGGCCGTCGAGGATTCGATACCGGTGTTCGCGGGCAAGGAACGCTGGATGATCTGGCGGCGCCGCTAAAAGAAAAGGCCCGCAAGCGGGCCCCGATTTTAAGTGCTTTTCTTCGGTATTGCGGCGGGCCGGAAGCCGGTCGCGCAAACTTCTGTTTCTTAATCCTTGCGCAGCATTGCTGCTAAGAATGCTATTTAATCAGTTAAGTTGATGTTCGGCAAACAGAACCTAATCGTGCGCTGACGAAAAACAACACTGTTTCCATAGTGCAGCAAGTCGGCCAGCCGTCCATCCACCCCGCAAAAGCTTTATAATTCAGGGTTTTGATGATTTTTGCGGAGTATTCAGATGCCGATTTACGCCTACCGCTGCGATGAATGCGGTTTTGCCAAGGATGTGCTGCAAAAGATTGCCGATCCGGTTCTGACCGTCTGCCCGTCGTGCGGCAAGTCATCGTTCAAGAAGCAAGTCACTGCCGCCGGTTTCCAGTTGAAAGGTACCGGCTGGTACGTGACCGACTTCCGTGGTGGCTCTGCGCCCGCGACCGGTACGGCGCCAGCGGCGTCGTCCGACGGCGGCACGAGTGGCGCGAGCAGCGGCACGGGCGGCACCGACGCGTCCCCCGCGCCGGCGCCAAGCGCCGCGCCGGCGAAGGACAGCAGCAATACCTGACCGCTGCGCCGGCCCCGCGCGGCCGGCGCATAATGAGCACCCGACAAATCACCGGACGAGATCCGTCACGACAATCGATGCGTAAATATTTCATCACAGGCGCGCTGGTGCTGGTGCCCCTGGCGATCACGGCCTGGGTGCTGAACTTCGTGATCAGCGCGCTGGACCAATCGCTCGTGCTCGTGCCGAACGAGTGGCAGCCGCGCACGTACATCCCGGGCCTCGGCGCCATCATCACGCTGGCCATCGTGTTCCTGACCGGCGTGCTGACCAATAACCTGGTCGGCAAATGGTTCGTGCGCATCTGGGAGCGGCTGCTGCAGCGTATCCCCGTCGTGAACTCGATCTACGGCAGCGTGAAGCAGGTGTCGGACACGCTGTTCTCGTCGTCGGGCAACGCGTTCCGCAAGGCCGTGCTGATCCCGTACCCGCACGAGAATTCGTACACGATCGCCTTTCTCACCGGTGTGCCGGGCGGCGACGTCAAGAACCACCTGGTGGGCGAGTACGTGAGCGTGTACGTGCCGACCACGCCCAATCCGACCTCGGGCTTCTTCCTGATGATGGAAAAGAGCCGCGTCGTCGAGCTGGACATGACGGTCGACGCGGCCCTCAAGTACATCGTCTCGATGGGCGTCGTGGCGCCGCCGGCGCCGCTCGATGCCGGCGCCGGGGCGCGCGCCGTCACCGCCGCGGGATAGAACAAGCAAGGCAGCAAAGAATCCAGGCCAGCCATGAGCGGGCCACCGAATCAACCAACCAGGATCGAAAAACTATGTCCTCCATGCGTACTCACTACTGCGGCCTCGTGACCGAAGAGCTGCTGGGCCAAACCGTCAGCCTGTGCGGCTGGGTGCACCGTCGTCGCGACCACGGCGGCGTGATCTTCATCGACCTGCGCGACCGCGAAGGTCTCGTGCAGGTCGTCTGCCACCCCGACAACGCGGACGTCTTCAAGGCCGCCGAGCACGTACGCAACGAGTACTGCCTGCGCGTGACGGGCACCGTCGTGAACCGCCTGGAGGGCACCGCCAACGCCAACCTGAAGTCGGGCAAGATCGAGATCAACACGACGCAGCTCGAAGTGCTGAACGCATCGGTGCCGGTGCCGTTCCAGCTGGACGACGACAACCTGTCGGAAACCACCCGCCTGACGCACCGCGTGCTCGACCTGCGCCGCGACCAGATGCAGCACAACCTGCGCCTGCGCTACAAGGTGTCGATGGAAGTCCGCAAATACCTGGACAACCTGGGCTTCATCGACATCGAGACCCCGATGCTGGGCAAATCGACGCCGGAAGGCGCACGCGACTACCTGGTGCCGTCGCGCGTGAACCCGGGCACGTTCTTCGCGCTGCCGCAGTCGCCGCAGCTGTTCAAGCAGCTGCTCATGGTGTCGGGCTTCGACCGCTACTACCAGATCACCAAGTGCTTCCGCGACGAGGACCTGCGCGCCGACCGCCAGCCCGAGTTCAC
>JBJMVU010000406.1:0-23968 GCA_045810485.1 Massilia sp.
CGGCGTGCGGACGAACGTGGTGCGGTCGACGGACACCAGCCCGAAGCGCGGGCGGTACCCGTAGGCCCACTCGAAGTTGTCCATCAGGCTCCAGGCGAAGTAGCCCTTGACCGGCACCCCGTCCTTCACCGCGTCGCGCAGCGCGCCGAGGTGGCGCATCAGGTAGCGGCGCCGCTCGACGTCGCGCACGGCGCCGTCGCCCGTCACGACGTCGTCGTAGCACGAGCCGTTCTCCGTCACGTACAGCGGGCCGGGATGGTAGTCGCGGTCGACCCGCGCCAGCAGTTCCGACAATCCCTGCGGCGCGACGGGCCAGCCCATCGCCGTGATTTCCCCTTCCGCCGGCAGGATGCGGGCGCCCAGCGGGCCGTGGTCCGGGTCGTGCGCGACCGTCTCCGGGAAGTAGTAATTCACGCCGAGGAAATCGGTCGGCACGGCGATGTCGTCCAGGTCGCCCGGCAGCACGACCGGGGCCGCGTCCCCAACCTGCGCGAGGGTCGCCTCCGGATAGCCGCGGCCGTACAGCGGATCGAGGAACCAGCGGTAGCGCAGGCCGTCGTGGCGTTCCATCGCGGCGATGTCCTGCGGCGCCGGACTGGCGGGCCGCAGCGGGTGCAGGCTGAGCGAGATGCCGACCTGCGCGCCGGGCACGTTGGCGCGGATCACCGGCACCGCCCTGCCGTGCGACAGCAGCACGTGGTGCGCCACCTGCAGCGCCGTGCCGAGGTCCTTCAGGCCCGGCGCATGCCAGCCCTCGTAATTGCCGATGATGGCCGTGCACCACGGTTCGTTGTGCGTGATCCAGTGGCCGACGCGGTCGCCGAGCCGGCGCGTCACCGCGTCGACCAGGTCGACGAACGCGTCGACCGTGTCGCGCGACGCCCAGCCGCCGCGGTCCTGCAGCCATTGCGGGAGGTCCCAGTGGTACAGCGTGGCCCATGGCTGCAGGCCGCGTTCCAGCATGCCGTCGACGAGGCGGTCGTAGAAGTCGAGGCCCTTCTCGTTCGGTTTTTCGTTCACCCCGTCGCAGATGCGCGGCCAGGCGATCGAGAAACGGTAGGCGTTCAGGCCCAGGTCGCGGCCGATGTCGAGGTCGTGCGGCCAGCGGTGGTAGTGGTCGCAGGCGTTCGCCCCGGACGAGCCGTCGCGGATCTTGCCCGGCGTCGCGGCGAAGCGGTCCCAGATCGATTCGACGCGGCCGTCGACGGCGCCGGCGCCCTCGATCTGGTACGACGACGTGGCGCAGCCCCACAGGAAGTCGGGACCGAAGTCGGCGCGCCGCGGCGCCTGCGGTTCGGGGCCGTCGGCGCCCGGGAAGTTGTCGTAGGTGGTCATCGTAGTCTATGTCGTTATGATTGGAAAGCTTTCCAGATTCGCCGCAAAAAAAGGCGCGCATGCGGCGGCGCGCCGGATCAATGGGGTAGTGTCATTCGGCCTTGCGTTTCACGCCCGGGGCCTTCGCCAGCGACGCGCGCAAGGTCACGCTGACGGGAAATTCGCGCGTGACCGGACGGCGCATGTCGTAGCACAGGTTCAGCAAGGCGTTGATGCCGTTCTGCGTCATCTCGCGCCACGGCATGTGCACGGACGTGAGGCGCGGCGCGGAAAACGCGGCGCTGGGCGTGTCGTCGTAGCCCAGCACCGACAGGTCGTGCGGCACGCGGATGCCGGCTTCCTGGAAGTACGACAGCGCGCCCACGGCCATCTCGTCGTTCGCGCAGAACAGCGCCGTGCACGGGTGGCCGGAGTCGAGCAGCTGCTTGGCCGCGGCCCAGCCGCCGGCCGGCGAAAAATCGCTCTCGAGGCGCCAGATCTTCGCGGGGTCGATGCCGTTGTCGCGCAGCTCGCTCATGAAGCCGTCGATGCGGGCGCGGTTGTCCTCGAGCTGGCGCGGGCCTTCGACCACCGCGATCTTGCGGTGCTTGTGGTCGAGCAGCGCGCGCGCCGCCAGGCGGCCGCCCAGCGCGTGATCGACGGTGAAGCACTGGTCCGGCATCGATTCGAAGTGGTGGTTCAGCGCGACGAGCTGGCCCGCTTTCGCGCCCAGCGCCGCGAGGTCGTCTTCCTGCAGCGCGCTCGTCATCACGACGAGCCCGTCGCAGCCGCGCTCGACGAGGAAGTCGACGCCTTCGATGGCCTGGCGCCGCTCGTCGCCGAGGCCCACGCCGAACGCGAGCACCATGTGCACGCCGGCCGCGCGCAGTTCCGTGTCGATGATCTGCAGGATCGGGGTATAGAACGTCCCGCTCAGCACGGGAATGTACACGCCGACCATGCGGCTCGTGCCGGACAGCAGCGCGCGCGCCGCGTGCGAGGGCCGGAAACCCAGCTCGTCGATCGCCTTCTTCACGCGCGCCAGCGTGGCCGGCGACACCGATCCCTTCCCGCTCACCACGCGCGACGCGGTGCCCAGGCCGACCCCGGCCAGCTTCGCTACGTCCTTGATAGTTGCCACAAACTCTTCCTCAATGCTGTCGATTCGTCCGAAGGATACTGCATTTGCCTTGTTCAGAGGCGATTTCCGGTCCCGGGATGGAACAGCGACACCCGCGCCACATCGATCGAAAAGGCCACCCGTTCGCCCGGCGCGAAGCGGCGCGCATCGTGCACGAGCGACGCCAGCGTCGCCTGCCCGCACGTCATCCACACGACCTGGTGATTGCCCATCGGTTCCACGAGCGTCACTTCGCCCGCCAGTTCGCCGCCGGCGCGGATCTCGACGTGTTCGGGCCGCACGCCCAGCACGGCGGGCTGCGCGGCGGGCCGCGATTCAACCACCGGCACGAGGCTGAATCCGTCGGCCGAGAAACGGCCTTGAGCATCCAGCGCGCCGTCGATGAACGCCATCGCCGGCGCGCCGAGGAAGCCAGCGACGAAACGGTTCGCGGGCCGCTCGTACACGTCCAGCGGCGTGCCGACCTGCTGAATCGCGCCGCCCTGCATGACGACGATGCGGCTCGCGAGCGTCATCGCCTCCACCTGGTCGTGCGTCACGTAGATCATCGTCGAGCCGAGCGTCTGGTGCAGCAGCTTGAGTTCGCGCCGCAGTTCCGCGCGCAGCTTGGCGTCCAGGTTCGACAGCGGTTCGTCGAACAGGAACACCTGCGCCTCGCGCACGAGCGCCCGCCCGATCGCGACGCGCTGGCGTTGGCCGCCCGACAGTTGCGCGGGCTTGCGGCGCAGCAGGGAATCCAGCTGCAGCATGGCGGCGGCGCGGTCCACGCGGCGGCGGATCTCGGCCTTCGGCGTGCCGGCGATGCGCAGCCCGAACGACATATTGTCCTCGACGGTCATGGTCGGGTACAGTGCGTACGACTGGAACACCATGCCGATGCCGCGCTCGCTCGGATCGGCGTCCGTCATGTCGCGGCCGCCGATCTCGATGGCGCCGGAGGCGCTGTCGACGAGGCCCGCGATGCTGTGCAGCAGCGTGGACTTGCCGCACCCCGAGGGCCCGAGCAGCACGAGGAATTCGCCGGGCTCCACGCACAGGTCGAGGTCGCGAATGATGGGCTTGCCGCCCAGGACGATGTTCAGTTTGCGCAGCGAGACGTTCGCCATTGTTATCCTTTCACCGCGCCGGCGGCGATGCCGCGCACGAACCAGCGGCCCGAGAAGAAGTACAGCGCGAGCGGCACGAGCGCCGTGAGGATCGTCGCCGCCATGTTCACGTTGTACTGCCGGACCCCGGTCGTCGTGTTGATCACGTTGTTCAGCTGGACCATCATCGGCATGTTGTCGCGTCCCGCGAACACGAGGCCGAGGATGTAGTCGTTCCACACGCCGGTCACCTGCATGATGGCCGCCACGACGACGACCGGCAGCGACATCGGCAGCATCACCTGCAAGAAGATGTGCCAGAACCCGCCGCCGTCGATGCGCGCGGCCTGGAACAGCTCGTGCGGCACGTTGCAGTAGTAATTCCGGAACAGCAGCGTCATGACGGGCATGCCGAACACCAGGTGCACGAGCACGATCGCGGGGAGACTCCCGAAAATACCAGCCAGCGCCATCACGCGCACGAGCGGGTAGATCATCACCTGCACCGGGACGAACGCGCCCGCCATCAAAATCCCGAACAGGATGTTGGCGCCGCGCGGCCGCCAGAACGACAGCGCATAACCGTTCACGGCGCCCAGCAGGATCGGCACGATCGTCGACGGCACGGCGATGGCGACGGAATTCCAGAATCCGGTGCGCACGCCGTCGCATGCGGCGCCCGTGCACACGCCGCTCCACGCGAGGCGCCACGGTTCCAGCGTGGGCGCGAGCGGCAACGCGAAGATGCCGCCCTGGCGGATCTCGTCCATCGACTTCAGCGACGTCACGATCATCACGTACAACGGCAGCAGGAAGAACGCGGCGGCGCCGAACAGGAATGCGTACAGGCCGATCCGGGCCGGCGTCCAGCGGCGGCGCGCGCGCCGTGCCGGTGTCGCCTGCGCGGCGACAGCCGTCAACGGCGGAACGATCGACTCCATTTTCATGCGGCCTCCTTGCGGCTGCGGGCATAGGCATAGGGTGCGAGGAGCGCGAGGACCGGCACCAGCAGCACGATGGCGCCGGCCGAAGCGAGTCCCACGTTCGAGCGCAGGAACAGGTGGTCCATGATGAACTTGGCCGGCACCTCGCTGGCGATGCCGGGGCCGCCCTGCGTCATCGCGACGACGGCGTCGTACAGCTTCGCCACCGCCGTCGCCAGCAGCAGCAGGACGGTCGCGATGGTCGGCCACAGCATCGGCAGGATGATTTGGGCATATACACGCCAGGCGGGGATGCCGTCCAGCCTTGCGGCCTTCCAGATTTCGGGGTCGACGCCGCGCAGGCCCGCCAGCATCAGCGCCATCACGAGGCCGGACGCCTGCCACACCGTGGCGATGACGACGGTGTAGATGGCGCAGTCCTGCGACACGATCCAGTCGAGCGTGAAGCCGGACACGCCCAGCGCGCGGATCGCGCCGTCGATGCCGTCGCCCGGCGTGAGCAGCCATTGCCACACGAGGCCCGTGGCCACGAACGACATCGCGTACGGATACAGGAAGATGGTGCGGAACACGCCCTCGCCTTTCACATGCTGGTCGATGAACACGGCCAGCAAAAAGCCGATCACGAGGCTCGCCAGCACGAACAGCACGCCGTACGCGGCCAGGTTGTGCAACGAGAGCATCCAGCGCTCGTTGTCGAACAGCCGGTGGTATTGCGCGAGCCCGATGAAATGCCCGGACGGGAACGTGCGCGAGCCGGTCAGAGAAATATAGAACGTCCACAGCCCGGCGCCGAGATAGCCGAGTACGGCCACGACGGCCATCGGCAGCAGCGCGGTCCAGGGCGTGACGCGTGTAAGCCTCAGGGTCGCCATGTCAGTAGCGCAGCGCCGAAGCGATGCTGTTCTGCGCCCGTTCGACGGGCATGCTGGTATTCCAGTAGGCGGTCAGCACGTCCTGCAGCGCGCCGTTCTGGTCGGGTGTGAGGTAGACCTCGGCGACGCCGACGGGCCGCTTCGGGTCGCGCAGGATCGCCATGCCCTTGCGCGCGCACACGTCGAACTGGCTGGCGTCCGCATCGAGCCGCACCGGAACCGAGCCTTTCAGTTTGTTGAACGCCAGCTGCACGCCCGGCTGCTCGACGACGCTCGCGAGCAGCTTTTGCGCACGCAGCGCGCCCGCGTCGTCGGTTTTCGGGAACACGAACACGTCGCCCTGGATCAGGTACGGGCTGTCGCCGCCCAGGCCCGGCAGGCAGCCGAACTGGCGGCCCGGCGCCTGGCCCGCCGCGATGAACTCGCCCTTGGCCCAGTCGCCCATGATCTGCATGCCGGCCTTGCCGCCGATGACGAGCGCCGTCGCGTCGTTCCAGTTGCGGCCCGGCGACGCCGGATCGACATAGGCCTGCAGCCGCTTGTACGCGACGAGCACCTTGCGGAATGCGGCCGAACGGATCGCGGCCTGGTCGCGGTCGCGGATCACTTTCAGGTACAGGTCGCGGCCCCCCATGTTCGACAGGACCATCGAGAACAGCAGGATGTCCTGCCACGCCTGGCCGCCGTGCGCGAGCGGGATGATGCCCGCGGCCTTCAGCTTGTCGAGGTCGGCGAACAGCTCGTCCATCGTGGCGGGTTCGCGTGCGATGCCCGCCTTCGCGAACGCCGCCTTCGAATACCAGATCCACGTCTGCATGTGGATGTTCATCGGGACGGCATACCAGTGGCCGCGCACCTTGATCACGTCGACGATCGGCGCCGGCAGCACCTCGTCCCAGCGGTCGCGCCGCGCGAGGTCGTCGACGGGGTTGAGCAGGTCTTCCTCGATGATGTCGAGGAACTGCTTCGACGTGTTGAACTGGGCGGCCGTGGGCGGATTGCCGCCGATGATGCGGTTGATGGTGACGGCGCGCGACTGGTCGCCGCCGGCGATCGCGGTGTCGACCCAGGTGCCGCCGGCGGCGCGGTAGGCCTGCTCGACCTGCTTCACGGCGGCCGATTCGCCGCCGGACGTCCACCAGTGGATCACCTCGGCCCGTGGACCGGCGTGCTCTGCGCTCGCAGTCGCGCAAAGCCAAGCACACAGCGAGGCGCACAGCAAGGCCCTGCGGGTTCCGTACATGCTGTCTCCGTTATGGCGTCCTGGCGGGGCCGGCGCCTTTTTTATACGTTCGCGGCATGCCATGGAAACGTTCCCATGGGCATGCTCCGACTATACCATCCCAAAAAAATCAGTGTCAAACAAAACCATGCCTCAAACCGCCGCCTGCGCGCACGCGGCCTTCACGTGGCCGCGCAGCCACACGTGGACGGGGTCGGCATGCTGTCGCTGGTGCCAGCACTGTTCCACGTCCACGGCCGGAAAATCGAACGGCAGCGCAAACGTCTGCAGCGGCATGGTCGCCATCGCCCATTGCACGAACGGCGCCGGCATCACGGCGACGAAGTCGGACGCGAGCGCCATCGACAGCGCCGCCTGGAATCCCGGCGCGACCAGCGCGACGCTGCGCGCGAGCCCCCGCTGCGCCAGCGCCGCGTCGACGGCCGCGCACGAACGCCGGCCGGGCGAGGTGGCGATGTGCTGCCATGCGACGAATTCCTCCGCGTCGATGCCGGCGCGGCGGCGGCCGGCGCACAAGGGGTGGCCGCGCCGGACGACGCCGACGAACGACGCGGAAAAGAGCCGCTCCGTGAGGATGCCGGGCTCCGGCCCCTTCACGACGAGAATGTCGAGGTCCACTTCGCCGCTGCGCAGCGCGTCCGGGTCACGGCTCGCGCGCGGCACGAACTGCAGCGCGGCCCCCGGCGCCTCCGCCCGCATCGCGGCGGCCAGGCGCGCCGCCCACGCGCCGGCGAAACCGTCGTTGGCGCGCACGGTGAACGTCCGTTCCAGCGTCCCGAAATCCACGCGCGGCGGTTGCAGCACGCCGCGCACCTGGTCGATGGCCACGGTCACCGCCTCGCGCAGCGCCAGCGCGCGCGACGTGGGGACGAGGCCGCGCCCGGCCGGCACGAACAACGGATCGCCGAAGGCGTCGCGCAGCCGCGCCAGGCGGCGGCTCATCGCCGGCGCGCTCACGTGCAGGCGTTGCGCCGCGCCCGCGACGCTGCCCGCCTGCAGCAGGGCGTCGAGGTCGACGAGGAGATTGAGGTCGAGGGTCTGGAGAGTCATCGGAATGCTGCATGCCGTGCACGGATCAGCTGCAAGGATATCACTTTACGCACGGCCCGCGGCCCGGCGATGATGGCGGCATGAACACCCTCTTTCCCTTGCTGGCCGTGTGCATCTGGACCGGCAACACCCTGGTGACCAAGTTCGCCGCCACCGCCATCGAACCGGCCGCCATCGCCTTTTACCGCTGGCTGCTCGCCGGGGCGATCCTGACGCCGTTCGTCGCCCGCGCCGTCTGGCGCAAGCGCGCCGTCGTGGCGATGCACTGGCCGAAACTGGCGCTGCTGGGCGCCCTCGGCATGGCGCTGTACCAGGGCCTCGCGTACCAGGCGGCGCGGACGACGACCGCGGTCAACATGGGCGTGATCGTCGCCACCATGCCGCTGATGTCCGCGTTGCTGGCGGTGGCGGCAGGTGTCGACCGGCTGACGCGCGCCAAGGTCGGCGGCGCCCTGCTGTCGCTGGCGGGCGTCGCCATCCTCGCGGCGCACGGCGCGCCGGGCCGCCTGCTCCATGGCGGACTGCATCCGGGCGATGCGCTGATGCTGGTCGCCGTCGCGTCGAACGCCGTCTACGGCATCCTGCTCAAGCGCTGGGCGCTGCCGCTGTCGACGTGGGAACAGCTGTATGTGCAGATCGGGTTCGGCGTGCTGTTCCTCGCGCCGTTCTGGTGGCTCGCGCCGGCCGCGCCGCTCACTGCCCACAACCTGCCGCTGATCCTGTACGCCGGCATCGCGGCCTCGATCGGCGCGCCGTTCTGCTGGATGAACGGCATCAAGCGCATCGGTCCCGCGCGCGCGTCGGTGTTCATGAACCTGCTGCCGCTGCTCGTCGCGCTGGGCGCCTGGGGGCTGCTGGGCGAACGGCTGCGCGCTTACCACGCGGCCGGCGGCGCCCTCGTGCTGGCCGGGCTGCTGTGGAGCCAGCGCGGCTCAAGGCCGCACTAGCGCCTCTCTCAGCATGTCGAACAGGGTGCGCGCGGCCGGCGCCATGCTGTGGTCGCGCTTTGTGATCAAACCAAGGGTCCGGTGGATCGCCGGATTGACCAGCGGCACGCCGACGATCGTGTCCGGCCGCCCCGGCAGCACGGACAGGCCGGGCACCGCGGCCACGCCCAGCCCCGCCTCGACGAGGGCCAGCACGCCGGACACGTGGTTCACCTCGCACAGGATCACGGGGTGCTTTTCGACGCCGGCCAGCGCGGCGTCGATGACCGTGCGGTTGCCGCTCGACTTCGCGACCGAGATGTAGCGCTCCTCGACCGTCTCCTTCCAGCTCAATTCCTTGCGCTTCGCCAGCGGGTGGTCGCTGCGCATCGCCAGCACATAGCTCTCGACGTAGATCGGTTCGAACACGATTTCCGGGTTTTCCGCGCCGGTGAAGTTGATCCCGAAATCCGCCTCGCCGGCCAGCACGAGATTCAGCACGTCCTGCGCGCTCTCGTCGTGCACGCGCACGCGGATGCGCGGAAACCGCTCGCTGTAGCTTTTGAGGACATCGGGCAGGAAATGCCACACGGCGGACGGCACGCACGCGAACGTGACCGAGCCGGTGCGGTGCGCCGCGAGGTCGGCGACGCCGAGCACCGCGTCTTCGAGGCCGTCGAGCGCCGTGCGCACGTTGACGAGGAAGGTCTGGCCGACATTGGTCAGCTGCACGCGCCGCGTCGTGCGCTCGAACAGCTTCACGCCCAGGCTTTCCTCGAGCTTGTCGATGCGCCGGCTCAGCGCCGATTGCGACAGGAACAGGTCGGCCGCGGCCTGCCGGAAGCTGGCCCGCTCCGCGACGGCGACGAACGCCTGCAAGTCGTGAAGATCGTAATTGATGCGCATGACGCAAGAATACGCTGGAAATTTGCAATTATCAAATTATTCCTTTTGTTGGATGATGCATCCATTCCCACCTCAGCCTCGCCAAGAAGGCTTCATAAGGAGACACCGTGCGCCATTCCTGCGCCCTCACCGTATTGCTCGCCGCCAGCGGCGGCTGCCTCGCCCAGACGGGCGTGAACCTGTATGGCATCGTCGACGTCGGCCTGCGCGCCGTCGACGGCCTCCCCGGCGGCACGACCGCCATCGCAAGTGGCGTCAACCAGACCAGCCGCTGGGGCCTCCGCGGCCGGGAAGACCTGGGCGGCGGCCTGAAAGCCGTGTTCCGGCTCGAAGGCGGCATCAACGCGGACACCGGCGCACAGGCCAAGAGCGACCGCCTGTTCGACCGCCAGGCGTGGGCCGGGCTGGAAACGCCGTACGGCCAGCTCGCCGTCGGTCGCCAGGCCAACCTCATCTCGGACGCCCTCCTCCCCGTCGACCCGATCGGCAAGCGCGACGCGTCGTTCAACCCGAACATCAACGTGGCCGGCCTTTCGAATACCGCGTTCGGCACGCACGCGTTCGACCGCCAGTATGGTCCGAGCGGCTACGCGGACAACTTCTACCGCCTGGACAACACGGTCAAGTACACGGCCAACGTCGGCCCCTGGCAGGCGCGCGCCGCGTATTCCGCGGGCGAAGTCGCGGGTGATTCTTCCGCATCGGGCAGCCACGGCGTCGCCCTCGCATACCAGCGTCCGGACTGGGTCGTCTCCGGTGCGACGATGCAATTCCGCAGCCGCGACGGCCTGCCGCTGGATGCCTGGTCGCTCGGCACGGCGGTCCGGCTGGGCGCCTGGCAGTTCAAGGCCAACGCCGCGCGCAACCGGGCCGACACGGGGCCGGACAAGCGCGTGCACCAGCGCGTGCTGTCGGCCGGCGTGAGCCGCCCGGTCAGCGAAGGCCTGCTGGTCACGACCGCCTGGTACAGCGTGCGCCGCGAGGCGACCGGGTTCGCCGACGACGGTTTCGACCGCGGCTTCCTGTTCGTCGAAAAGACGCTCGCACCGCGCACCACCGCCTATGTGGAAGCCGACACCACCCTCTGGCGCGGCGACGCCGCCGGATCGACGGCGTCCCGCCCCAACGACCGCCACGGCACGGGCCTCACGCTCGGCCTGATGCAGAAATTCTGACAAATCGACAAGGAGAGCCTCATGCACCTCAAGACCACCCTGGCCGCGCTCGCATTCGCCGTCGCCGGCGCCGCCCATGCCACCGACGTGCACGTCGTCAGCTCGGGTGGCTTCGCCCAGGCCTACAAGGACTTGTCCGGCCAATACGAACGCGCGAGCGGCGACAAGCTCGTGTCGGCATGGGGCCCGTCGATGGGCGCGACGAAGAACGCGATCCCCGCGCGCCTCGCCCGCGGCGAACCGATCGACGTCGTCATCATGGTGGGCGATGCGCTCGACAAGCTGATGGCCGAAGGCAGGCTCGAACCGGGCAGCAAGGTCGTCCTCGCCAATTCGCCGATCGCGTGCGCCGTGCGCCATGGCGCCGCGCAGCCGGACATCCACACCGTCGACGGCCTGCGCCAGGCATTCCTGCATGCGTCGCGCGTCGCCTATTCGGACAGCGCGAGCGGTGAATACATCAAACGCGAGCTGCTCGACAAGCTCGGCATCCAGCGGCAAATGCAGGGCAAGGCGGCGCAGATCCCGGCCACGCCGGTGGGCGAGATCATCGCGCACGGCGACGCCGATTTCGGCTGCCAGCAAAGGAGCGAATTGAAACCGGTGCAGGGCATCGACATCGTCGGCCTGCTCCCGGCCGAAGTCCAGCTCAAGACCCAGTTCTCCGGCGCCGTCGTGCGCGGCGCCGCCCACCCGCAGGAAGCCCGCGCCCTGCTCCGCTTCCTCGCGGCGCCCACGAATGCGCCCGCCATCGAGGCCACCGGACTGGAACCGGTCGCGGCCCCGCACTGAACCTATCCGGAGACACCATCATGACCAGCCACACCACCGTCGCGGCGCCTGCCGCCGTTGCCGCCGCGCCCGCGCGCGCGCAGTCGAAACTCGGCGCCGTCATCCGCGTCACGAGCGGAAATTTCATCGAGATGTATGATTTCTTCCTGTTCGGCTTCTACGCGAAGCAGATCGCGGGCGCGTTCTTCCCGTCGACCAGCGAATACGCCGCGCTGATGATGACGTTCGCCACGTTCGGCGCCGGCTTCTTCATGCGGCCGCTGGGCGCCATCTTCCTGGGCAGCTACGTCGACCGTATCGGCCGCCGCAAGGGCCTCGTGCTGACGCTCGGGATCATGGCGTCGGGCACCGCGTTGATCGCGTTCGTGCCGGGCTATGCGACGATCGGCCTCATGGCGCCGCTGCTCGTGCTGCTCGGCCGCCTGCTGCAGGGCTTTTCCGCGGGCGTGGAACTGGGCGGCGTGTCGGTCTACCTGTCCGAGATGGCCACGCCGGGCAACAAGGGGTATTACGTGAGCTGGCAGTCGGCCAGCCAGCAGGTGGCCGTCGTGTTTTCCGCCGCGCTGGGCTATGGCCTGAACCACCTGATGCCGAAGGACGTCATCGCCGACTGGGGTTGGCGCATCCCTTTCTTCATCGGGTGCTCGATCATCCCCGTCGTGTTCTACATCCGCCGCTCGCTGCAGGAAACGCAGGTCTACCTGGCGCAGAAGTCGCATCCGACCTTCCGCCAGGTGATGCGCACGCTGACCCTGAACTGGCCCATCGTCACGGCCGGCGCCATGCTGGTCGTGATGACGACCGTCGCGTTCTACCTGATCACCGTGTACACGCCCACGTTCGGCAAGAGCGTCCTCAAGCTCTCCACCGAGGAGAGCCTGCTCGTGACGTTGTGCGTCGGCGTGTCGAACTTCATCTGGCTGCCCGTGATGGGCGCCCTGTCGGACCGCATCGGCCGGTGGCCCGTGATGGCCGTCTGCTCGGCGCTGGCGGCGGTGACGGCGTATCCCGCGCTGTCGTGGCTGATCGCGCATCCAAGCTTCGGCAACATGGTGATGATCGAGCTGTGGCTGTCGTTCCTGTACGGCAGCTACAACGGCGCCACGATCGTCGCGCTCACGGAAATCATCCCGATGCAGGTGCGCACGACCGGCTTTTCGCTGGCGTACAGCCTCGCGACCGCGCTGTTCGGCGGCATGACACCGCTGCTGTCCACCTGGCTGATCGAAGCCACGGGCGACAAGGCGGCGCCCGGCTACTGGATGGCGGGCGCCGGCGCGATCAGCCTGGTCGCGGTGTTCCTCGTCTACCGCGGCATCGTGAAGGAGCGCGTGGCCGTCAATTGAAGCGGCCGGCCACCCCGCCGACGCTGTAGCGCCCCGCACCCAGCAGGGCCACGGCGACGGCGGCGCCGAGGTACATCGCCTGCAGTTCGAGCGCCCAGCCGCCGGCGTCGTTGAGGGTGAAGAACTGGCGCGTGTGAACCAGCAGCAGCGCCACGATCATGTTCACGACCACGACGAGCGCCGCGGCCCGGGTGAGCACGCCGAACAGGAGCAGCAGCGGCGCGATCACTTCGCCGATGTACACCAGGTAGCCCAGGGCGCCCGGCAGGCCGGCCTTCGCGAGCATTCCGCTGATGAAGCCGACGCCCCCGATCAGCTTCGACACCCCATGAAACAGGATCAGCACGGCCAGCAGGACACGCAGGACCAGCTTGCCGCCATCGTCCATCTTGGTTTCCATCTCTTCTCCTTGGTCTGAACACGGGCTGTATACTTCCATGGTACGCCACCTGAAGAGAACGAGCCGTTGATTCCAGAACCAGACAAGAACGCCCGCGTGCGCGGCGTCACGTCGATCGCCGCCATGCGCGACGCCATCCGTGACGCGTCACGTAAACTCCCGCCGCTGACCGCCGTCCCCCGTTTCCGGACGCTCGACCGCGCCGCCTTCCTCGCGCAGGCGGAACGCGGCCGGCCCTTCATGATCACGGGCCTCGTCGGCCGCTGGCCGCTGTGCGACTTCACCCCGGACCAGCTGCGCGAACGCTGCGGCGACGTGCCCGTACGGGCCCGCGTGGGTGACTACATCGGCACGGCGTTCGCGCCGGACCGCGCGATGCGGGACATGACGATGCGCGCCTACCTCGATCTCATTGCGGACTGGAAGGACGGCCTGCCGCCCTACGTCGGCAACCTGGAAATCAACGAGTTGAACCGGATGTGCCACTGGCCCGGGTACTTCGGCAAGATGGGCCCGCCCCGCTTCTGGCTCGGCCCCGCCGGCACGGTGACGCCGCTGCATTGCGACTACGACGATAATATCTTCGCGCAGGTGTGGGGCGCGAAACGCATCTTCCTCGTCCCGCCCCACCACGACGAGTTCCTGTACGTGCGCGAAGCGAATCCGGTGCTGTTCGGGTCCCCGTTCGATCCGGAGCGGCCCGATTTCGACGCGTACCCGCTCGCGCGCCGGGCCGCGCCGGTCGAATGCATCGTCGAACCCGGCGACATGTTGTACGTGCCCGCCGGCTGGTATCACCAGGTGCGGGCGTTGACGTTCGCGCTGTCCGTCAACCGCTGGGCCAGGGCGATGCCGCTCGCGTTGAAGAACGATCCGGCGCTCAGGGCTGCAGCCGGTAGCCCACCGCCGTCTCCGTGAGCAGGTGCCGGGGCTGCGCCGGATCGTCTTCCAGCTTCTGGCGCAGATGTCCCATATAGATGCGCACGTAATGGCCATTGTCCGCGTTCGACGGCCCCCATACTTCGCGCAATAACTGCGGCGCGGTGACGACGCGGCCCAGGTTCGCGACCAGAACCGACAGCAGCTTGTATTCGGTCGGCGTCAGGTGCACCGGCTGGCCGTCGCGCTGTACCGTGCGCTTGTGCAGGTCCACCTCCACCTTGCCGAACACGATGCGCGCCGACGTGTCGCCGCCCGCCTTGTGCTGGCGGCGCAGCGCGGCGCGCACGCGCGCGAGCAGTTCGCCGATGCCGAACGGCTTCGTCAGGTAGTCGTCCGCGCCGGCGTCGAGCGCCGTGATCTTGTCCGCCTCGTCGATGCGCGCGGACAGCACGATGATCGGCACGGGGCTCCAGGTCCGTACGTCGCGAATGAGCCGAAGGCCGTCGCCGTCGGGCAGGCCCAGGTCGAGGATGATCAGGTCGGGCGTGCGGGTGCCGGCGTCGATCAGGCCGCGCTTGAGCGTCTCGGACTGGTGCACATGCCAGCCCTCGCCCTCCAGGGCCATGCGGACGAATCTGCGAATCTGCGGCTCGTCCTCGACGATGAGGGCGACGGGTGCGGCGGTTTCATTGCTCATGCTGGTCGATGGGGTGATCGTGGGGTTCGGGGTCCGGCAACGGCGGCGGCTCGTCCAGGGGCAGGCGCATTTCGAAGCAGGCGCCCGCGTCCGGCCGGTTGAAGGCGCGCATGCGGCCGCCGTGGGCGTCGACGATGGCGCGGCAGATCGCCAGTCCCAGGCCCACGCCGGCGATGGGCGACTCCTGCCGGCCGCGCACGAATTTCTCGAACAGCGCGTCCTCGCGGCCGGCCGGCAGGCCGGGGCCGTCGTCGCACACGGAGACCACCAGCAGGTCGTCTTCCGCGCGCGCCGCGATCGTCACGCGCGCGTCCGCCGGCGTGTACTTGCCCGCGTTTTCCAGCAGGTTGCACAGCACGCGCTCGAGCAGGGTCGCGTCGAAGCGCACGAGGGGCAGGCCGCGCGGGATGCGCGTGTCGACCGTGCGCGCGCCCAGTTGCCAGCGGCAGGCGCGCAGCGCGCTGCCGATCGTCTCCTCGACCATCTGCCACTGCAGGTTCAGTTTCACGCCGCCGCTCTGGATGCGCGCCATGTCGAGCAGGTTGGCGACGAGGGTGCTCATGCGGCGGGCCTCGTCGCGCAGCGCGTTCGCCAGTTCCATCTGCGCGGCGGCCAGCGGCGGGCGGGACAACGCCAGCGACTCGGACAGTCCGACGAGGCTGGTGAGCGGCGTGCGCAGGTCGTGCGACAGCGCGGCCAGCAGCGAATTGCGCAGGCGCTCGCCCTCCATGCGCACGACGGCGTCCTGGGCCACGTCCACGTAATGCACCCGTTCCAGCGCGATGGCGGCCAGCGCGGCGAAGGCGTCGAGCAGCTCGCGCCGCTCCGGCACGAGCAGCGCCGCGACGTCGGGCACGCGGACCGCGAGCACGCCGCGCGACCGCATCGGCGCCAGCAGCGGCAGGTACAGATACGGATTGCTGGGCAGCGTAGCGGTTCCCGCGCCGCCGGGGGCGCCGTGGTCGAACGCCCACTGGGCGGCCGCCATGTCGAGCACGCTCAGCACGGGCGCGCGCACTTCGCTGCCCGGGTCCGCCACCGGCCAGCGCAGGCGGCCCGCGTCGTCCGGCAGCAGGATCGCGGCGCGGGCGTCGAACGTGCGCGCGAGGAAGCGGCGGGTGATCTCGAACACCTGCTCCGTCTGCAGCGCGACCGACAGCGCCCGCGCGAATTCGTACAGCGCCCGGGTGCGGGCTTCGCGGCCGGTCGCGCTTTCCGCCTGCTCGCGCAGGTCCGACGTCAGCCGCGCCGTGATCCAGCCGACGGCCAGCATCACGACCAGCGCGACCGCGTACTTGAATTCGCTGACGTCGTACTGGCGCCGCGGCGCGGCGACGACGAGCGCGCAAAAGCCGACCAGGGTGGCGAGGATCGCGGGGCCGCGCCCGAACCGGATCGCGACCAGCACCACCGTCAGCAGGAACAGCATGGCGACGTTGGCCACGTCCAGCAACGGCAGCAGCGGCAGCGCGACGATGGCGGTGGCGAGGCTCGCGCCGGCGGCGGCGAGGTACGGGCGCGGGGCCGGCTTCGCGCCCGTCCGCGGCACGGCGGCGCCGGGGGGCGATGGCGCCGCGACGTCGACGAGGTCGAGTTCCGGCGCGGCCCGGCCCAGGCGGCGCGCAAACGGCGCCCGCCGCCATGCCGCCACGTGCTCGCGCGCCAGCACCGCCGTGGTGCAGCCGTGGCGGCGCGCATAGCCGGCGACGACGGCGGGCGCGTCGCGGCCTTCCAGCACGGCCGTGACGGCGCCCCGGGCATGGGCCTGGCGCAGCAGTTCGAGCGTGCGCAGGCGGGCCGCTTCGCCGCGCCGGCGCGTGTGCGCGTTCTCGACGAGGACCGCGTGCCACGGGGCGTCGCACAGCGCCGCGAGCCGCGCCGCGGCCGCGACCGCGCACTCGTCGCCGGCGTCGGCGCGCAGCACGGCCAGTACCGTGCCTGTCTTCGATTCGAAACTCTGCATGCGAGGATGGTAAGCGATCGCCCGTAAACGTGGCATAAATTCGCGGCATAAAATCGTCGCCCGCCCCCTCGCCCGGCGGGTCGTCAGCCGAACAGCTTGATCGCCGTCTTCGCGACGAGGTCGCCCTGGTGGCGCGCGCCGTCGAGCTCGTTGCCGCTCGGCTGGCGCTGGCCCTGGCCCCCCGCGATCGTGCTGGCGCCATACGGGCTGCAACCGGTGATCTCGTCCAGCGTCATCTGGCCCACGAAGCTGTATGGCAGCCCGACGACGACCATCCCGAAGTGCAGCAGGTTCGTGATGATCGAGAACAGCGTCGTTTCCTGGCCGCCATGCTGGGTGGCCGTCGATGTGAACGCGGCGCCGACCTTCCCGTGCAACGCGCCGCGGGCCCACAGGCCGCCCGTCTGGTCGAGGAACGCGGCCATCTGCGACGGCATGCGGCCGTAGCGCGTGGGCGCCCCGATCACGATGGCGTCGTAATCGGGCAGCTCGTTCACGGTCGCGATCGGGGCCGGCTGGTCCAGCTTGAAATGGCCGTTGCGGGCGACGTCGTCCGGCGCCGTCTCCGGCACGCGCTTGACGTCCACCGTCGCTCCCGCCGCGCGTGCGCCTTCCGCCAGCGCGTTCGCCATCTGTTCGATGTGCCCGTACGTCGAGTAATACAACACCAAAACCTTCGCCATGGCCGTTCCTTTCCCGTCATCCCGGCGCCACCGGCTGGCGCCCCGCCTTCGCTTGCCCATCCGGCAACGATCCGGCCATGCTACCGCATCGTCCGGACTTCCGGCGTCTGCATTAATGCAAGTACAATGGCAGTCCGATGAAAGCCCGTCATTATCTGATCCTCATGGCCGTCGCGATCCTGGTGCCGGTCACCGTCATCGCCGGCGCGGGCCTGTCCATGCTCCTCGACTGGGAGCGCGAATCGCGCATCCGCAGCGTCGAGTCCAATGCGCGCGCCATCGCGCTCCTCGTCGACCGCGAGGTGGCGTCCGCCCAGGCGCTGCTCCGCGCGCTCGGGCATTCCGACGCCATGCGCCGCGGCGATTTCGCCGAAGTCCACCGCGAGGCGAGCGCGATGAATGCGTCCACGCCATGGACCTGGACCGTCCTGATCGACTACGACGGCAGCCCGCTGCTGAATACCCTTGCCCCGTACGGCACGCACCTGCCCGGCCGCGCCGGCCCGTGGGCCGCCGAGGCGTGGGACAACCAGCGGATGCGCGTGTCCGGCTACTTCGTCGGCGCCCTGTCGCGCAAGCCGACCGTGTCCGTCGACGTGCCGGTGCCGCGTTCGGCCGGCGGCCGCTGGGTCCTGAGCCAGATCTTCGACGCCAGCCATTTTTCCACCGTGTTCGCGGACAAGGGCATCGGGCCGGACTGGGTCGTCGGGATCGTCGACCGCGACGGCGTCTCGATCGCGCGCAACCGCAACAACGCGCTCGTCGGCGGCAAGGCGCGCCCCGAACTGATCGAGGCGGCCCGCGCCGCGCGCAGCGGCATCGTGCGCCACCCGACGCGCGAAGGCATCCAGGTCTACGACATCTTCACGCACAGCGATCTTACCGGCTGGACCATCGCGATCGGCGTGCCCGTCGCCGAGATCGAGGGGGCGGCGCGCGCCGCGGCGCTGTACGCGGCCCTCGCGCTGCTCGCCCTGATGGGCCTCGCGTTCGGCATCGTGTCGTTCCTGGCCCGGCGCCTGTCGGTGGCGCTCGACCGCGCGCGCCGCACGGCCGAAGCCCTGCCCGAGGGGGCGCCCCAGCGGCCCGCTCCCACCCGGGTGCACGAAGTGGACGTCCTCCAGGACGTCCTGTACCGCACGAGCGGGAACCTCGCGCGCGAGCGCGCCGCGCGGGAAGCGTTGCAGGAGGAACGCGAAGCCCTGCTCCAGAGCGAACGCGAGGCGCGCCGGCTGGCCGAAGCGCAGAGCGCCGCCAAGGACAACTTCCTCGCGATGCTGGGCCACGAGCTGCGCAACCCCCTCGCCGCCATCGCGGGGGCGCTGAAGGTGCTCGACATGCCGGCGGCGAACGCGCAGATGGCCGCCCACGCGCGCGAGATCGGCCGGCGCCAGACGCGCCACCTGACCCGCATCGTCGACGACCTGCTGGACGTGCGCCGCATCGTGTCCGGCAAGGTGGAACTCAGGACGGCCCGCCTCGACGCGGGCGCGCTGCTGCTGCGCTGCTGCGAGACCCGGCAGGTCGTGGATGCGGGCGTGCACGCGTGGACGGTCGCCGTGCCGCCGTTGTGGGTCGACGGTGACGCGACCCGGCTCGAACAGGTGTTCGACAACCTGCTGCACAACGCCATCAAGTACACGCCGGCCGGCGGCGCGATCGCCGTGCGCGGGCGCGCCGGGGACGGCGGCGCGGTGTTCGAGGTGAGCGACACCGGCGTCGGCATCGAGCCGGCCACCTTGCCGCACATCTTCGAGGCGCTCGTGCAGGGCCCGGTCAGCATCGACCGCGCCCAGGGCGGCCTCGGCCTGGGCCTGGCCCTCGTGCGCGAACTCGCGGCGCTGCACGGCGGCAGCGTGACGGCCGCAAGCGCCGGCCACGGCCAGGGCAGCACGTTCACCTTGCGCCTGCCGCTGGTGGACGCACCCGCGCGCGCGCCCGATCCGGAACCGGACGCCGCGGCCAGCGCCGCCTGACGGCGCTCACGCGCACACGGGTTCGTCCTGCAGGCGATAGGGCGACGCGCGCGCCCAGTCCAGCAGCATGGCGGCCGGCATCGGCGCGGCCACGAAATAACCCTGGGCCTCGTCGCAGCCCAGTGCCTCCAGCGCGTCCCAGATGCGCGCATTGCTGACGCCTTCCGCGACGACGCTCATGCCGAGATCGTGCGCCAGGTGCACGGTGGACTTGACGATGGACGCGGCGCGCCCGTCGTCGATCATCTGCATCGTGAAACCGTGGTCGATCTTGATCACGTCCACGGGCAGGCGGCTCAGGTAGCTCAGCGACGAGTAGCCCGTGCCGAAGTCGTCGATGTACAGCCGGAAGCCCATCGCGGAAAGCCGCTCCAGCTCGGCGATGCTCTCGGCCGGGTTCTGCATCAGGCTGCTCTCCGTCATCTCCAGCCCGATCAGGCCCGCGCACGACCCGTGGCGTTCCAGCAGCTCGCGCAGGTGTTCGGACAGCGACAGCGTGGCGATGTCGCGCGCGGACAGGTTCACGGCGATCGGCAGGCGCACGCCCTGCGCGCGCCAGGCCTCGCACTGGGCGACGGCGCTGGCCAGCATGTGCTGGGTGAGGACGTGGATCAGGTCCGTGGACTCGATCAGCGGCATGAACGTCTCGGGTCCGATGCAGCCCTTGTCCGGATGGACCCAGCGCACGAGGGCTTCGGCGCCGACGATTTCCCGACTGTCCATCGTCACCTTCGGCTGGCAGAACAGCTGGATCTGGCCCGCGTCGATGGCCGCGCGGAAGTCGCCGATCAGCGACAGCCGGTCGGGCGTGTGCGGGTCGTCCTCCGCCGCGTAGACGGCCAGGTTGCGCCCGAGGTGCGCGGCCTGGTACAGCGCGATGTCGGCCTTGCGCAGCAGCGCGTGGTAGTCGAGGCCCTGCAGCGGCGCGAGCGCGATGCCGACGCGCGCGCCGATCTCGTACGAAATGCCGGCGACGGCGAACGGCGCCTCCAGCGCGCGGTGGATGTGCAGGGCCCAGCGCCGCGCCTCCTCCTCGTCGGCGCCGTCGAGCACGATCGGAAAGCGCGCATCGCAGCGCGCCACGACGCCGGCCTGGCCCACGACGGCCGCGAGGCGGTCGGCCACGAGCGCGAGCAGCACGTCGCCGTACAGGTGCGTGAGCGCGTAATTCACGTCGCGGAACCGCACGAGGTCGACGATCAGGCAGGCCAGCCGCGCCGGGCCGCGCCCCCGTCCCGCGCCGCGGCGCAGCTGGCCCAGCCGGTCGCCGACCTCGTTTTCGAACAGGTTCATGTTCGGCAGGCCCGTGATCGTGTCGTAATACGCGAGGCGCCGCACGTTGTCCTCGGCGCGGCGGCGTTCCGTGACGTCCTGCACGAGGCCCAGCATCTTGACGGCCCGCCCGGAAGAATCGCGCCGCACCTCGGCCACGGAATGCAGCCAGCGCACGTCGCCGTCCGGACGGACCAGGCGGAACTCGATGTCGTACCTGTAATCGGGCTCAAGCAGCGCCCGTTCGCGCGCCAGCTCGGCCCCGGCCCGGTCGTCCGGGTGGATCCGGGCATAGATCTCGGCCGTCGACACGGGCATCTCGTCGGGCCGGAAGCCCATGATGCGGTAACCCTCCGGCGACGACGTCACGACCGAATCGCTGGCCACGTCCCAGATCCAGTTGCCGATCATCGCGAGCGCCTGGGCGCGCAGCAGTTCGTTCTGGGTGTCGCGCAGCTGGACTTCGGCCGCCACGTGGCGCGTCACGTCCTGCAGAACGACGAGCACGGCGTCGCGACCGCCGTATTCGATGGCGCAGCGTTGCAGGATCGCATGGTGGATGTCGCCGCCGGCGCCGGCGATGTGCCGTACCTGGGAATGGAGGCTGCACGTTTCCGGGCGCAGGTCGCCCTCTTCGGGATCGAGCCCGTACAGCTCGGGCAGGCGCATGCCCAGCAACTGGTCGCGTGGATAGCCCAGCAGGGCCAGCGTCGCGTCGTTGACGTCGAGGATTTCCTGCGACACGGGGTCGCACACCAGCATCGAGAGTTGTGTCCCTTCGAACAGGGGCCGGCACCATGCGCTCGCATCCGCGCGCGGGGACTGTGCAGCCATGGCTTTCCTTTCGATCGATGGGGGACCACAATATAGTATAGCGCAATCATCGATAACAAAATGTTATCAAAGACCTGTCAAGATAGACAGGTAGCCCACTTTTCGGCCATCCTCCAGAATTGCCGCCCCGCTACGCCCACCCATTTTCGAAGGAGCACACATGACCGACACCGTACGCTGGGGAATCCTCGGCACCGGCAGGATCGCCCGCGATTTCGCGACGGCCCTGCGCGACACCCCCGGCGCCAGGATCGCCGCCGTTGCCTCGCGCGAACGCGCGACGGCCGTGGAATTCGCCGACGAATTCGACATTCCCCTGCGCCTGGGCGGCTACGACGCCCTCGCCGCCTGCGACGACGTCGACCTCGTGTACATCGGCACGCCGCACGCCATGCACGCGGAGAACGCCCTGTCGATGCTCGCCGGCGGCAAGGGCGTGCTGTGCGAAAAGCCGTTCGCGCTGAACCGCGCCCAGGCCGCGCAGGTCGTCGCCCTCGCGCGCAGCCGCCGCGTGTTCCTGATGGAAGCCATGTGGACGCGCTTCATGCCCGCGCTGGATGAAGTCAAACGCATCCTCGCGTCCGGCGTGCTGGGCGAGGTGTCGCAGGCCAGCGCCGATTTCGGCTTCGTCGCGGCGGGCGGTCCGGAAGCGCGCCTGTTCAATCCGGCCCTCGGCGGCGGCGCGCTGCTCGACGTGGGCATCTATCCGCTGTCGATCACCACGTACCTGCTCGGCGCCGTGGACACCGTGCGCGCCCAGGCCGAGCTCGGGCCGACCGGCGTCGACCTGCAGACCGTGTTCACCTTGCGCCACGCGGGCGGCGCGCTGTCCACGTGCGCCTGCTCGCTGAAGGCGCGCACGCCGGGCCTGCTGACGTTATCCGGCCGCCACGGCCAGCTGCGCCTGGACGCGCCGTTCCACCGCCCGCCGACCATCACCCTGATGCTGGGGGACGAACCGGCGCGCGTCATCCCGACGCCCTATCTGGGGAACGGTTACGTGCACGAGGCGATGGAGGCGCAGCGCTGCTGGACCGCGGGCCTGATCGAAAGCCCGGCCATCACGCACGAACAGACCCTGCACCTGATGGGCGTGCTGGACGAGATCCGCGCCCAGACCGGTGTGAAGTATCCGGGCGACTGACCGGTGGACGGGGCGCGCAACAGGCGGTTGACATGATCGTGAGGCGGCGGCATACTCGCCGGTGTTAGCGCTATCACACAATATGACCGGAGACGCAGATGGCCGCATTTTCAGATCCCGCCGGAGCAGTCCGATGACGGCCGCCCTGCCCCAGGCCGCCGCCGCCACGGCGGCCGCGACGCCCTTGCCGTGGCGCGAAAGGCTCGCGTACGGCGTGGCCGACATGGGGTTCAATTTTTATTGGACCAACGTCGCCACCTTCCTGCTGATCTTCTACACCGACACCTTCGGGATCTCGGCCGCCGCGGCCGCGACGATGATGTCGGCGATTAAGATCGTCAACGCGTTCACCGACCCGCTGATCGGCGCCGCCGCCGACCGCACGGACACCCGCTTCGGCAAGTTCCGCCCGTGGCTCGTGTGGATGTGCGTGCCGCTGGCCGGCGCCGCCGTCCTCACGTACACGACGCCGGGCCTGACGGGCGACGCGAAGCTCGCCTGGGCCTACGGCACGTACCTCTTCATGATGGTGTGCTACACCTGCGTGAACATCCCGTACAACGCGCTGTCCGGCGTGATGTCGGCCGATCCGCAGGAACGCTCGACCATCAACGGCCTGCGCTTCATCTTCGCCTTCGCCGGCAGCACGCTCGTCACGGCCGCGACGCCCGACCTCGTGCGCTGGCTCGGCGCCGGCAACGACCAGCGCGGCTGGCAGCTGACGATGCTGCTGTGGGGCGTCGCGGCGTCGCTCCTGTTCGTGTTCACGTTCTTCAATACGCGCGAGCGCATCGCGCCGCCGCCGGGCCAGAAGAACGCCGTGTGGCGCGACGTGCGCGACCTCGCGGGCAACCGGCCATGGATGGTGCTGTTCTTCCTCGCCCTGATCATCATGGTGACGATCACGCTGCGCACCGCCAGCGCCGCGTACTACTTCAAATACGTCGTCGGCCGCCCGGACCTGATGCGCACGTTCGTGCCGACGTACATGGTGGCGGCCGCGGTCGGCGCCGCGCTCACGCCGCTGCTCACGCGCTGGATCGACAAGCGGACGCTGATGATCGTGCTGATGAGCGCGACCGCCGTGCTGTCGGCCGCGTTCTACGTCGTGCCGCCCGACCAGGTGTGGCTGATGTTCGTGCTGCAGGGCGGGCTCGGTCTCGTGCTGGGTCCGAAATCGCCGCTTGCGTTCTCGATGTACGCCGACACGGCCGATTACAACGAATGGCGCACCGGCCGGCGCGCCACCGCCATGACGTTCGCCGCCGCCACGTTCTCGCAAAAGCTGGGCACCGCGGTCGCCGTCGCCGTGATCGGGTC
>JBJMVU010000407.1:0-36778 GCA_045810485.1 Massilia sp.
CTGACGCAGCCGATCGTGCTGCGTCCGCTGCCGGGCCTGCCGGTCATCCGCGACCTGATCGTGGACATGACCAACTTCATCAAGCAGTACCACTCGATCAAGCCGTATCTGATCAACGACTCGATCCCGCCGGAGAAGGAGCGCCTGCAGTCGCCGGAAGAGCGCGAAGAGCTCGACGGCGTGTACGAGTGCATCCTGTGCGCGTGCTGCTCGACGTCGTGCCCGTCGTTCTGGTGGAACCCGGACAAGTTCGTCGGCCCGGCCGGCCTGTTGCAGGCGTACCGCTTCATCGCCGACTCGCGCGACGAGGCGACCAACGAGCGCCTGGACAACCTGGAAGATCCGTACCGCCTGTTCCGCTGCCACTCGATCATGAATTGCACGGACGTGTGCCCGAAGGGTTTGAACCCGAACAAGGCCATCGGCAAGATCAAGGAATTGCTGGTGCGCCGCGCCATCTGATCTTGTTCGGTCAGCGTACGAACGTCGTTCCGGCGCAGGCCGGAACCCAAGTTTTGCGTGACCTGTCGCGGCGCTGAACCTGGGCCCCGGCCTTCGCCGGGGCGACGGTTTTTCGGTTAGCCGAACGACATAGGGCCTGCGGGCCCTTTTTTTATACCGCTTCCGCTTCGATCCGGCTTGCCGTCGCGGGCGACGTCGGCCGGATCGCCTCCGTCAGCTCCGTGAGCGACGAGCCGCAGCCGAACACCAGCACGTCGCCCGGCTCGCAGCGGGCGAGACCCGCGCGGATGGCCTCGTGCACGTTCAACTCGACCTGCAGGTGATCCGCCTCGTATTTGCCGAGGCGCGCACCCTGCACGAGCAGCGCGGCGACTTCGCCGGCCGCGCGGCCACGGTTCTCCGTTTCGTACACGACCAGTTCGTCGAAGCCCGCAGCGCACGTCTCGCCGATGGCGACGAGGTCTTCGTCGCGGCGGTCCCCCGGGGCCGCGACGACGCCGACCAGGCGGCCCGGCGTCATGGCGCGCGCCGTCTCGGCCAGTGCGGCGTAGGCGGCCGTGTTGTGGGCGTAGTCGAAGATGACGGTCACGCCGTCGACGTCGAACACGTTCGAGCGCAGCGGGTTGTGCTTCCAGTCCGAGACGAACGTGCGCAGCCCGGCGGCGATCTCGATGTTGCCGAAACCCGTCGCGTTCAGCACCGCGGCGGCGGCCAGCGCGTTGGCGATGTTGTAGCGCGCGGCCCCCTTCAGGGTGCAGGGCATCGTGCGCACGTCCAGCAGCGCCTCGTGGCGCGCGCCGTTCGCCAGCACGATGACGTTGCCCTCCAGGTAGACGCCGCGGCCGCCGTTTTCCAGGTGGCGCAGCAGGACCGGATTGTCGGCGTCGAGCGAAAAATACAGCACTTCCACGCCTTGGGCCAGTTCGGACGACATCGCGACGCAATGGTCGTCCTCGGCGTTCAGCACGACGGCGCGGCGCGCCCGCTCGGCGATCACGAATTTCACGCGCGCCAGCTCCTCGACCGTGTCGATGCCGTCCAGGCCCAGGTGGTCGGCCGACACGTTCAGCACGACCGCGACCTCGCAGCGGTCGAACGCGAGGCCGCGTTTGAGGATGCCGCCGCGCGCCGTCTCCAGCACGGCGAAATCGACGTCCGGCGACGCGAGGACGGTGCGCGCCGAGCGGTAGCCCGTGCAGTCGCCCTTGACGATCCGTTCGCCGTCGATGTACACGCCTTCCGTCGTCGTCACGCCCGTGCGCAGGCCCGCCAGGCGCGTCGCGTGCGCGATCAGGAGGCTCGTCGTCGTCTTGCCGTTCGTGCCCGTCACGGCGACGACGGGGATGCGGCCGTCGTCCTCGCCGAACAGCGCGTCGACGATGGCGGCGCCCGCGTCGCGCGGCGTGCCCCGGCTCGGGTACTGGTGCATGCGGATGCCGGGCGCCGCGTTGACTTCGATGACGCCGCCATTCTGCGCGCGCAGCGGACGCGCGATGTCCTCGCAGACGATGTCGATGCCGGCGACGTCCAGGCCGATCGTGCGTGCGGCGCGGATGCAGATGTCGCGTGTTTCTTCCGGCAGCAGGTCCGTCACGTCCTCGGCGGTGCCGCCCGTCGACAGGTTGGCGCTGCCGCGCAGGTCGACCACGCATCCTTCCGGCGGCACCGAATCCAGGTCATGGCCCTGGTCGGCCAACACCTGCAGCGCGAGGTCGTCCAGAGGGATCTTCGTGAGGATGTTCGTGTGGCCGTCGCCGCGCGCCGGGTTGCGGTTCTCGACGTCGACCAGTTCGCGCACCGTCGACACGCCGTCCCCGGTCACGTGCGGCGGGCGGCGCCACGACGCCGCGGCCACCTTGCGGCCCGTGACGAGCACGCGGTAGTCGCGGCCCTGCAGGTATTCCTCGACGATGACGTGGCGGCCGTACTGGCGGGCGAATTCGAACGCGCGCCCGATCTCCTCGGCCGTCGTGCAGTTGACCGTCACGCCCTTGCCCTGGTTCGCGTCCAGCGGCTTGACGGTCACCGGGCCCTTGATGCGGCGCGCCTCGCGCAGCGCCTGGTCGAGCGTGGTGACGGTGGCACCTGCCGGCACGGGGACGCCAGCCTGGTCGAGCAGCGTCTTCGTCAGCTGCTTGTCGCTGGCGATGCCGACGGCCACGTGGTTCGTCGCGCCCGTGATCGTCGCCTGCAGGCGTTTCTGGCGGCTGCCCCAGCCCAGCTGGAACAGGTTCGCTTCGTCGGCCAGCCGCAGGCTCGGGATGCCGCGTCGTTGCGCCGCCGCCAGCACGGCCGCGGTGCTGGTACCGATGGCGTGGCGGTGCGCGGTGTCGCGCAGGTCGTCGAGCGCCGCGTCCAGGTCGAACGCTTCATGCCGCGCGCAGGCCGCGATCAGCGCGGCGGCGGTGCGCAGCGCCTGGCCGGCCACCTGTTCCATCGTGTAGCCGACTATGACGCGGGCCTGGCCCGGCCTGGCGGGATCGATCTTCGTCATGCCGAAGGCGCCGGGCGCGCCGGCGAGGCGCTGCAATTCCATCACGACCGGTTCGAGCGCTTCGTGCGCGGCCTGGCAGTCCGACAGGCGCGCGGCCGCTTCGGCCGGCATCGCGGGCAGCAGCGCCAGCAGGCGCGCGCCCAGGCCGGCCGCGTTCCGCCGGCCGGCGAGGTCGAGGACCGCCAGCAGGCAGGGCGTCGCGGCATACAGGCTCGGGCCGCGCAGGAAGCGTTGTTCTGCGATGTTCATGAGATCGGGTTCCGTTTCGTGATGTTTTCCAAAAACTCGAGCAGCGGAGGCGGGATGCGCGGTCCGTCGCCAGGGTGAGCGTCATCGCCGCGACCGCCGGGTAGTACGTATTTGCTGCCGGCGGGCAGGAGGTGCAGGCGGACGTCGATCAGTTCCGGCGTCGCGTGATCCGCGATCTCCGCCACGTTCGTCGACATCGTCCGGCCGTCGACGATGGTGACCGCGCCTTCCCCCACCACTTCGATGCCGACGCCGCGCTCGACGACGAGGGCCGTGTCCTCGTCGATGCCGATGCCCTGCAGGTACGGGTTCTGGGCGACGATCGACAACAGCCGCGACAGGCGCTGGCGTTCGGAGAAATGCTGGTCGATGACGACCTTGTGCAGGAAGCCGAGGCCCGCGCCGAGGCTCACGGAGCCCTTTTCGGGATGCAGCTCGGCGCGGCCCTGCGCGAGCATGTGGCCGGACATGGCGGACGCGCCGGCGCTCGTGCCGCCGATGCAGGCGCCGCGCAGCTTGAGCGCCGCGTGCATCTCGGCGTCCAGCGCGGTGCCGCCGATGATCGCGAGCAGCCGTTTCTGGTCGCCGCCCGTCATGAAGATGCCGTCGGCGTCGACGACGTCGCGGATGTGTTGTTCGTCGTTGGCGTCGTGGCGGCTTTCCAGGTGCAGGTGCACGTGGCGCGACACGCCCAGGTCGGCGAACGCGCGGTCGTAGGTCTCCCACATGTCCTGCGCGACGCTGCTGGCCGCCGTGATCACGACGATCTTGGCGGACGGACCGCCGCACAGCTCGACGAAGCGCTTCAGGATCGCCATGTCGTTCCGCTTGTCCTCGCCGCCGCCGATGATGACCAGGTGGCCGTGGCTCCTGGCCACCTGGTCCGCCTGTTCGGCGTGTGCGAAGGCGCTTTGTTCCTGCGCGGTCATGGCTTGACGATCCTCGCGTGGGGCATGTCCTGGTTGCTGTGCGACGCGGCTTCCGTGCGGCTGACCGCGATCAGGCCGACGGGCACCTTCGGGTCGAACAGGGCGACGCCCCGCTCGAGGGCCTGTTCGAGCGGCATGCCGTCCTCGATCCACCCGTACACGGTGCGCGCCAGCAGGTGGCGCACGATCTGTTCGCCGATGCCCGTGGCCGCGACGGCGCCTTCGGGGCCGGCATAGAAGCCGCTGCCAATGATCGGCGTGTCGCCCACGCGGCCCAGCAGCGACGGCGCCGAACCGCCGGTGGAGAGCGCCACCGCGAAGTGGCCGTCCGGCCCGCGCACGACGGCGCCGACCGTATCGCACGCGGCATGCGCCGGCAGGTCGAGCGGCGTCTGGTAATTCCAGAAGCGCAGGAAGGCTTTCGCTTCCTCCGGGATCCCCGGCATCGCGGGCACGCGGCCCGCCAGTTCGCGCACGACTCTTTCGTGGGACGTGCGCTGGTGGTCCGAGATGACCGTGTGGGTCGGGTGGCCGATCGCGGCGGCGAAGCGGGCGGCGCCGTCGCCGGCCAGCAGCCAGTGCGGCGTCTCGGCGACCGCCCGCGCCAGCAGCACGGGATTCCTGACGCCCTGCACGCAGGCGACGGCGCCGAGGCGGCCGCGCGTGTCCATGATGGAGGCGTCCATTTCGACGGTCGCGCCGTCCAGGCACAATACCGAGCCGCTGCCGGCGTTGAAGCGGCCATCGTCTTCCATCGATGCGATGGCCGCGATGGCGGCCTCGAGCGCGTCGGCGCTGATGGCGAGTTCCTCGACCGCCCGCTGCGCCGCGCGCTCGCAACCGTCGTCGTACGCGCGCGGGCTGCCGGCCCCGCCGTGCACGACGATTGCATATTCTTGCGTCACACTCATGTTCTTGTTTTCTCCTTGCTCATCCTGGGCAATGCGCGCACCAATGCGGCGGCGCAATGCAGATACCGCATTATGCAAAACATAAAAAAATAGAAACATCGGTCGCGTCGCCGTGTGGTTGTCGGACGCGGCTTACACGGATCAGTCAGTCATTGGATGCCGGAATGCAGGGAGGGGCGATGTCCCTGGACGAGGGAACCACGATCTGGCGCCTAGCGCATCGCGGACACGCTGCGCAGCGCCTGGCGCAGTTCGCGCGCTACCTGGCGGCGCCGCGATTCGTCCACGAAGCGGCCGATCTCGACCTTCACGCCGCGCGACTCCAGCTGGATGAGGGTGCGCCGGCGCGCGTCGGGTGCGACGACGCGGGTCCACAGCGGATCGAGGCGCGTCAGTTCGCGCTTTTCGGCCTGTACGCAGGTGACCAGCAGGCCGGATTCGGACAGCGCGATGCGTTCGTGGTCCGTCGCGTGGCGCGCATGGACGAGGAGGGCGAGCCCCACGAGCGCCAGTTCGAGCAGGGAAAACGCGAGGACGAGCCAGATGCCGTGGACGAGGAAGCCGACGGCGACAGCGAGCGAGCCGAGGCACAGGACGGCGTAGGCGCGCCCGACCTGGCGCGGGGACAGGGAGCAGTTGCGCCGCAATGTCCATTCGCGTGTCATGCCGGTCCTCCCGGATTCCAGGCGTGGGAACGTCCCCGTCGCTCGTCGATCATGTGTCCCGTCCATTCAAGCGGCCGGAAGTCAGCGCTAGAGAACAGGACGATAGCTGCCCCGTCTCCAGCACAAGAAGAAAATGAGGAAGTGCGCGACCACGGCGTCAGTATCCCGCACCTGGACGTCGAAGGGCGCCACGGAGAGGATAAGCCCGGTCAAGCCGCCGGTCGTGATGGCGTCGTATGCATGAGACAAGCCGGGCCGGCATTGGTTCCGCGGCCGGAATCTGGTAACATCTCGCCCCTCTGAATTGAAAGACTTCCATGGCCAACGCTTGCGGCGTCGATTTCGGCACGTCCAACTCCACCGTCGGCTGGGTGCGGCCCGGCCAACCCACGCTGCTGCCCCTCGAGGACGGCAAGGCGACCCTGCCGTCCGTGGTGTTCTTCAACGCGGACGACGAGCAGGTGCGCTATGGCCGCGCCGCGCTGGCCGACTACCTGGAAGGCTATGACGGCCGCCTGATGCGGTCGCTGAAGAGCCTGCTGGGCACGAGCCTGATGGACGGCCAGACGGAAGTCGCGGGACGCGCGTTGCCGTTCCGTCAACTGCTGGGCCACTTCATCGGCGAGGTCAAGCGCCGCGCCGAGCGCGAGGCGGGCCGCCCGTTCGAGCGCGCCGTGTTCGGCCGCCCCGTGTACTTCGTCGACGACGACCCGGACGCGGACCGGCTCGCCGAGGACACGCTCGCCGGCATCGCCCGTTCCGTGGGCTTTACGGAAATCGGCTTCCAGTACGAACCGATCGCCGCCGCGTTCGACTACGAATCCCGCATCGAACGCGAGGAGCTCGTGCTGATCGCCGACATCGGCGGCGGCACGTCCGACTTCTCGCTCGTGCGGCTCGGGCCGGACCGCGCCGCCCGCACGGACCGCCGCGACGACATCCTCGCCACCGGCGGCGTGCACATCGGCGGCACCGACTTCGACAAATACCTGAGCCTCGCCGCCGTCATGCCGCTGCTGGGCCACGGCAGCGCGCTGCTGTCCGGCGCGGCCGTACCGTCGAGCTATTACTTCAACCTGGCGACGTGGCATACGATCAACCAGGCTTACACGCGCAAGAGCATCGCGCAACTGGCCGACCTCGTGCGCGACGCGGCCGAGCCGGACAAGCTCAGGCGCCTGCAGCGGCTGATCGACGACCGCGCCGGCCACTGGCTCGCGATGCGCGTCGAAGAAGCCAAGATCGGCCTGTCCGATGCACCGGAAGTGGCGCTCGACCTCGACCGGCTCGACCCGCGCGAACTGGTGCGCGTGCACCGCGACGTGTTCACGGAATCGATTGCCGGCATGATCGACAGCGTCGGCGCGACCGTGCAGCGCCTGCTGGATGAAGCCGGTATCGCGCCCGAGCGCGTCGACACCGTGTTCTTCACGGGCGGTTCCAGCGGCGTGGCGAGCCTGCGCGAACGCATCGCCGCCATCGTCCCGGACGCGCGCCGCGTCGAAGGCGATCTGTTCGGCAGCATCGGCGCCGGGCTGGCGATCGACGCCGCCCGCAAGTTTGGTTGAAGAAAGGATTACCGTGTTCCAACGTCCCATCGTCATGCTCGACTTCGAGACCACCGGCCTGTCGCCCGATTCCGGCGACCGCATCACCGAGGTCGCGGCCCTGCGCATCGTCGACGGCCGCATCGTCGAGCGCTACGTCTCGCTGGTGAACTGCGGCGTGCGCGTGCCGTCGTTCATCACCCAGCTGACGGGTATAACGCAGGCGATGGTCGACAGCGCGCCGCCGGCGGCGGAGGTCGTGCCGGCCCTCATCGAGTTCATCGGCGCCGACGTGCTGGCCGCGCACAACGCCAGCTTCGACGAAAAATTCCTCAAGGCCGAGGGCGTGCGGCAGGGCCATGCCTGCCGGCACGCCGGACTGGTGTGCTCGCTGAAGCTGTCGCGCCGCGTGTTCCCGGGCATGGCGAGCTACAAGCTGGGCCAGCTGTCGCGCGCGCTCGGCATCGTGTTCAAGGGCAGCGCCCACCGGGCCGAAGCCGACGCCGAAGTGGCCGCGCAGCTGCTGCTGCACATTGGTCGCCACCTCGACGACGCCTACGGACTGGCGGGCGTCGACCCGGACCTGCTCGTGTCGCTGAACCGCGTGGCCGCCGCCAAAGTCGATGCGTTCATGGGCGTGTACGCGGCCGGACGGCGCACGCCGGCCTGAGCGGCGCCAATATTTCCTGCATGCAGTAGGGGTTCGTCGCGTGACAGTGTCCGCGTCGGCCGACCCGTCGCGACCACGTCGCTTTCGGCGGCGTCCATCCCCTCCACGTTGGCGCAAGTCAAATCCGTAATGCATCTCGTCATTACACTTTTGGCAATTCTTGGCCTCAACGCGTGTCCGTCAGGAGCAACCGCATGCACAGTCACGAGTCCCTACCCCGCGCCGGCGCGCTCGCCTGGTTCGCCCGCGCCGCCGCGCGCGGCGATGCCTATGCGCAGTTCAACCTGGGCATGATGTACAAGGATGGCGACGGTGCCCCGCAGGACGACGTCGCCGCGTGCCGGTGGCTGCAGCGGGCCGCGCGCCAGCGTCTCGTATTCGCCCAGAATCACCTGGGCAGCATGTATTTCCTCGGCCGGGGCGTGCCCCGGTCGGACTACGAGGCGGCGTACTGGTTCGGCCTCGCCGCCGCCCAGGGCGACGCGTCGGCGCAGCAGAACCTGGGCGACCTGTACCGGGTGGGCCGGGGCGTCGCGCGCGATCCGGCCCAGGCCGTCGCGTGGTACTACAAGGCGGCCGAGCAGGAGCTGCCCAGCGCCCAACGGCTGCTCGGCGGCTGCTACCTGGCCGGCGACGGCGTGGCGCCCAGCCTGCCGCTCGCGATGGCGTGGTTCCGCAAGGCCGCGCTGCTGGACGATGCCGAGGCCGCCGTGTTACTGGGGCTGATGTACCGCCGCGGCGAGGGCGTCGCGCCGAGCGAGCCCGAGGCGCTGTACTGGTTCCGGCGCGCGGCCGCGCGCGGCCATGCGCCGGCGCAGCGGCTGCTGGGACTGGCCTACCTGGCCGGGCGGGGTGCGCCGGCGGATGCGCAGGGCGCGCGCGCCTGGCTCGAGTGCGCGGCCGAGCAGGGCGATGCGGAAGCGCAGTTCAGCCTGGCCCTGCTGCTGGGCGCCGCCGACGCGGAGGCGCGCGCGGGCGCGCGCGACGGGACCGGCGACGGGCAGCGCTGGAGCGGTCCCGCATTGGCCTGGACGCTGGCCGCCGCGGAACAGGGCCACGTGCTGGCCCAGGTCAACCTGGGCAACCGGTACGCGTTCGGACGCGGCGTCGCGCGCGATCCGGAGCGGGCGCTGTACTGGTACCGCCGTGCGGCCGAGCAGGGCGCGGCCAAGGCCCAGTTCACGCTTGGCGTGATGTATGCGAACGGCCAGGGCGTCCGCCGCGACGAGGCGCTGGCCGTGGAATGGTACCGGCGCGCCGCGGAGCAGGGCGATGCGAGCGCCCAGAACAACCTGGGCGTCATGTTCGCGAACGGCCAGGGCGTGCCGCAGGACGACGCGCAGGCCGTGTACTGGTATCGCCTGGCCGCCGAGCAGGGCCACGCGCTGGGCCAGTACAACCTGGGCGGCATGTACAACAGCGGCCGCGGCGTGGCGCGCGACACCGTCCGGTCTTACATGTGGATGCTGCTGGCCGCGGACGCCGGCGATCCGGCCGCCAGCGCCAACAAGGCGATCGTCGCGCGCCGCCTGTCGCAGGAACAGATTGCGAGCGCCGACGAGATGCGGCGCCAGTGGCAGAACGCGCGGTCGTACGCGGGGCCGGAGCGGCGCGCCGCGTGAGTCCGGCGACGCCGTTGTCGTAATGGCACGTGATCCGCGCTGGCATGCTCAGTTCGCCGCGACCGCCCAGGCGGCGCGGGCAGGGCCCAGTGATATAAGCCGGCGTGATCTCCGCTGTCATCGTCTGAAATATGACAGCGGGGAGACATCATCAGTGCTTATCGCGGAAATCGGAAATGGAAATTGGATTGATATCTGACGTGGGCGTAGACTTCGTTCATCCACTGAACAAATTGAAAAACGGAGTTGCCATGAACGCCACGACCACGACCACGATCTCGTCCCGCAATACTGCCGACAGCAAGTTCGGCCGCTGGTTCCGCGCATTCTGCCAGGAAGCGCGTCGTGCCATCGAGCTCGTCGGCGCGTCCTACCAGAACGGTCTGCCCCCGATGTAATCCGGGGACGTTTCAGACTCCACCGGCGCCCAGGCGCCACGAACAAACCCCGCCCCGTGCGGGGTTTTGTTGTTTACCTGTGCACCACCACCAGCAACGCCTTCGCTTCCGTCTTTCCGACATTCCGGATGGCATGATTCTGGTCGGCCGCATAACGCGCCGTCGCGCCGTGCTTGATTTTTCGCTTCTCGGCCCCGACCTCTAGTTCCACCGTCCCAGTGATTACAGTCAAATGCTCGTTGGTACCGGGATCGTGGGCCTGCGACGCCAGTTCGCCGCCCGGCTGCAAGGTCAGTTCATACCATTCATACTTGCCGGCAAGGTCCATCGGTCCGAGGATGCGCAGCGAGTAGCCCGCGTGGCTGCCGGGCAAGGTGGGGATTTCGTGGGCGTCGACGACGCGGATCAGGTCGACAGCGCGCACTTCGGACGACAGCAGTTCGCTGATCTGCACGCCGAGCGCATTGGCCAGGCGCCACGTGATGGCGATGGTGGGGTTGGCTTTTTCGCGTTCGATCTGCGACAGCATCGACTTGGACACGCCGGCGATGCGCGACAGGTCTTCGAGGGTCAGGCCGCGTGCGAGGCGCAGCCGCTGCAGGGTGGCGCCGACTTCCGGCGGGGCGCTGGTATGGTTGTTCATGGAGCTTGCTTGCCAAGTTCAATGGCTGGGAGTAAGATTCAATATATTGAAATTCTGTTCGAAATATAGAACAAGTTCCATACATCGAACGAATCCACACTATACCATTCGCCAACCGACAAGGACGAGGAAACATGAGCGACCAAGCATTCTATAGCGGCCTGCGGGAGAAACTCGACACGCTCAAGACCGAAGGCCTGTTCAAGCCGGAACGCGTGCTTGCCTCGCGCCAGGGCGCCGAAGTGGTCGCCGCGGACGGCCGCACCCTGATCAACATGTGCGCCAACAACTACCTCGGCCTGTCGGGCGACCTGGAGACGCAGAAGGCGGCCGAAGCCGCGCTGCAGAAATACGGCTACGGCCTGTCGTCCGTGCGCTTCATCTGCGGCACGCAGACGGTGCACAAGGAACTCGAACAGAAACTGTCGGCCTTCCTCGGCACCGAAGACACGATCCTGTATGCCGCCGCCTTCGACGCCAACGGCGGCGTGTTCGAACCGCTGTTCGACGACAACGACGCCATCATCTCCGACGCCCTGAACCACGCGTCGATCATCGACGGCGTCCGTCTGTGCAAGGCCGCGCGCTACCGCTATGCCAACAACGACATGGCGGACCTGGAACAGCAGCTGCAGGCCGCGACGAATGCGGGCAAGCGCCACAAGATCATCGTCACGGACGGCGTGTTCTCGATGGACGGCACGATCGCGCAGCTGGACAAGATCGTCGCGCTGGCCGAGAAATACGGTGCGCTGACGATGATCGACGAGTCGCACGCCTCCGGCTTCATGGGCAAGACGGGCCGCGGCACGCACGAGCATTGCGGCGTGATCGGCAAGATCGACATCATCACGGGCACGCTCGGCAAGGCGCTGGGCGGCGCGATGGGCGGCTTTACCTCCGGCCGCAAGGAAGTCATCGAGACGCTGCGCCAGAAGTCGCGTCCCTACCTGTTCTCGAACACGCTGGCGCCGATGATCGCTGGCGCGTCGCTGGCCGTGCTGGACCGCATCGGCAAGTCGACCGAGCTGCGCGACCGCCTGCACGACAACACCGCCTACTTCCGCCGCGAGATCGAGCGCATCGGCTTCACCATCAAGCCGGGCACGCACCCGGTGGTGCCGGTGATGCTGTTCGACGCGCCCGTCGCACAGAAATTCGCCGCCCGCATGTTCGAACTGGGCGTGCTGCTGTCCGGCTTCTTCTATCCGGTGGTGCCGATGGGCCAGGCGCGCGTGCGCGTGCAGCTGTCGGCCGCCCATACCCGCGAACAGCTGGACAAGGTGCTCGCCGCCTTCGATCAGGCCGGCCGCGAACAGGGCATCATCAAGGCCGCCTGAACGCGGCGCAGCGATCACCGACCCGCCGGATGGCGCCGCCCACGAAGCGGCGCGCCGGGAACAAGGAGGAGCTTCGAAAAACCGTCGCGAGCGGCGGCAGTGGTATTCGAGAAGCGCAGCTGTACGGGAGTACAGCGAGCATCGCGGAACGCCAGTGCAACGCGCAGCAGGTTTTTCGACGCTCGACAGGCTCACGAAGCCGGAAAGAGTAAGGAAAAACAAGCATGGAACGCATCCTCATCATCGGCGCCAACGGCCAGATCGGCAGTGAACTCGTGGCCGCCCTCGCGCAGCGGCACGGCACGGCCAACGTGATCGCCGCGGACATCGGCACGGACAACGTCTACGGCGCCGCGCGCTACGTCCGCGTCGACGTGCTCGACAAGGACGCGGTGGCCCGCCTGATCGCCGACGACGACATCACCCAGGTCTACCAGCTGGCGGCGTTGCTGTCGGCCACGGGTGAGAAGGCGCCGTTGAAGGCATGGACGCTGAACATGGACGGCCTGCTGAACATCCTCGAGATCGCGCGCGAGCGGGGAGAATTCGGCAAGCCGCTGAAGGTCTTCTGGCCGTCGTCGATCGCCGCGTTCGGCCCGAACACGCCGGCGGAAGGCACGCCGCAGACCACGGTCATGGACCCGACGTCGATCTACGGCATCAGCAAGCTGGCCGGCGAGCGCCTGTGCGAGTACTACCACGCGAAATACGGCGTGGACGTGCGCAGCATCCGCTACCCGGGCATCATCAGTTATAAATCGCCCCCGGGCGGCGGCACGACCGATTACGCGATCGCGATCTTCCACGCGGCGCTGCGCGGCGACACCTACGAATGCTTCCTCGGCCCGGAAACGACGCTGCCGATGATCTACATGCCGGACGCGATCCGCGCGACCATCGCGCTGATGGACGCGCCGGCGGAGCAGGTCGTGATCCGCTCCTCGTACAACGTGGCGGGCGTGTCGTTCAACCCGCGCGAACTGGCCGCCGCCATCCAGAAGAAGCTGCCGGCCTTCCGCATCGCCTATGCGCCGGACAGCCGCCAGCAGATCGCCGATTCCTGGCCGAAGAGCCTCGACGACAGCCGCGCCACCGCGGACTGGGGCTGGAAGGCGCGCATCGGGGTGGACGAGATGGTCGAGGACATGCTGGCCAATGTCGACGTCGGGATGAGCAAGGCGGCGTGAATTTCTGAATCCGCGCGATCACCACAAGTGTAAAGCGTAAAACCACCGTCGTTCCCGCCTCCGCGGGAACGACGTATTGAGGGCGGCGTCCACGAGACGCGAGAACAGCTCTCGAACTATAACAAGGAGACAGCTCATGGACATGAGCGTATTTGACTTATTCAAGATCGGCATCGGCCCTTCGAGTTCGCACACCGTCGGCCCGATGGTGGCGGCGCGCCGCTTCCTGATCGAATGCGGTCCCCTGGATGACGTGGTCGGCGTCGAAGCCCATTTGTACGGCTCGCTGGCGCTGACCGGCGTCGGCCACGCCACCGACAAGGCCGTGATCCTCGGCCTGATGGGAGAAACGCCGGAGGACGTCGACCCGGACACGGTCGAGGACAAGCTCGCGGAAGCGGAACTGGACGGCGTCCTGAACCTGCTCGGCACGACACCGGTGCCGTTCTCCAGCAAAACCGGCCTCGTGTGGCACAAGCAGTCGACGCTGCCGGAACACCCGAACGGCATGCGCTTCGTCCTGAAACTGGCGGATGGCAGCGTCATCGAACGCATTTATTATTCCGTCGGCGGCGGCTTCATCACGGCGCCGGGCGAAACCCAGGCGGCGCGCGAGACGGTCGCGGTGCCGTTCCCGTTCAGCACCATGCGCGAACTGCTGGAGCAGGGCGACCGCGACGGCCTGACGATCCCCGCCATGCTGCGTGCCAACGAGTGCGCGCGCATGACGAACGACGAACTCGATGCCGGGCTGGACCGCATCTGGGCAGTGATGCGCGGCTGCATCGAGCACGGCCTCGTCATGGAAGGCGAGCTGCCGGGCGGGCTGAACGTCAAGCGCCGCGCGGCGAAGCTGTGGCGCCAGGAGCAGGCGGCGCGCAATGCGACGAACCACCTGCCGCACGACGCCGTCAACCAGGTCAGCCTGTACGCGATGGCCGTCAACGAAGAGAACGCGGCCGGCGGCCGCGTCGTGACCGCGCCGACGAACGGCGCGGCCGGCATCATCCCGGCCGTAGTGCGCTACTACGCCGAGGATTGCCGCCCGAGCGACGCCCGGCGCGGCATCCACGATTTCCTGCTGACGGCGGCCGCGATCGGCATGCTGTGCAAGAAGAACGCGTCCATCTCCGGCGCCGAGATCGGTTGCCAGGGCGAGGTGGGCGTCGCATGCGCGATGGCGGCGGCGGGCCTCGTGGCGGCGCTGGGCGGCTCCAATGGGCAGATCGAAAACGCGGCCGAGATCGGCATCGAACACCATCTGGGCATGACGTGCGACCCGATCGGCGGCCTCGTGCAGATCCCGTGCATCGAGCGCAACGGCATGGGCTCGATCAAGGCGATCACGGCGGCGTCGCTGGCGCTGAAAGGCGACGGCACGCACTTCGTCAGCCTGGACGACGTCATCGAGACGATGCGCCAGACCGGGTTCGACATGCAGGCCAAGTACAAGGAAACGTCGCTGGGCGGGCTGGCCATCCATGTGGTCACGGTGAATCACGCCGCCTGCTGATTGTTCGACGCCCGGGTTATTCGCCCGTCGTAGGGTGGGCACCCCGTGCCCACCACACCGCACTGCACCATCATCTGCCGGAATAACAAAACAATATTCGGTAAAAAGACAATATTGCTCGGTCGGACTATAATAAATGTCCAACGCCTGCCAACCCCGATCTTTCCTACCGTATGCAATATGTGTCCACCCGCGCAACGAGCGCGTCCGCAGCACGTAATCCCCAACATTTTTCCGACATCCTGCTGGGCGGCCTGGCGCCGGACGGCGGGCTGTATCTTCCCGAACAGTATCCGCAGGTAACCGGCGCCGAGCTCGACGCCTGGCGCAAGCTGTCTTACGCGGAACTCGCCTACGAGATCCTGCGCAAGTTCGCGACCGACATCCCGGACGCCGACCTGAAGGCGCTGACCGCGAAGACGTACACTCCCGAGGTGTACCGGAATGCTCGCGCCGACGAGTCGGCCAACGCGATCACGCCGCTGCGCGTGCTGGAGCAGTCGCCCGCACGCACGCTGATCCTGCAAGGCCTGTCGAACGGCCCGACGCTGGCCTTCAAGGACATGGCGATGCAGTTGCTGGGCAACCTGTTCGAATACGCGCTGGCGAAGAACGGCGACGAGCTGAACATCTTCGGCGCCACGTCCGGCGACACCGGCAGCGCGGCCGAATACGCGATGCGCGGCAAGCGCGGCATCCGCGTGTTCATGCTGTCGCCGCACAAGAAGATGAGCGCGTTCCAGACCGCGCAGATGTTCAGCCTGCAAGACCCGAACATCTTCAACATCGCCGTCGAGGGCGTGTTCGACGATTGCCAGGACATGGTCAAGGCCGTGTCGAACGACCTCGAGTTCAAGGTCCGCCAGAAGATCGGCACCGTCAACTCGATCAACTGGGCGCGCGTCGTCGCGCAGGTCGTGTACTACTTCCGCGGTTACCTGAGCGCGACGACGTCGAACGACCAGAAGGTGTCGTTCACGGTCCCGTCGGGCAACTTCGGCAATATCTGCGCCGGCCACATCGCGCGCATGATGGGCCTGCCGATCGCGAAGCTGGTCGTCGCGACGAACGAGAACAATGTGCTGGACGAATTCTTCCGCACGGGCGTGTACCGCGTGCGCAAATCGTCCGAGACCTATCACACGTCGAGCCCGTCGATGGACATCTCGAAGGCGTCGAACTTCGAACGCTTCGTGTACGACCTCGTCGGCCGCGACGCCGACCGCACGCATGCGCTGTTCCGCAAGGTCGACACGCACGGCGGCTTCGACCTGTCGGGCGCGCCGGGCAGCGACGGCGACGAATTCAAGCTCGTGTCGCATTACGGCTTCCAGTCGGGCTGCTCGACGCACGAAGACCGCCTCGCGACGATCCGCGACGTGTTCGACGATTACGGCATCACCATCGACACGCACACGGCCGACGGCATCAAGGTCGCGCGCGAACACGTGGAGCCGGGCGTGCCGATGATCGTGCTGGAGACGGCGCTCGCGGCCAAGTTCAACGAGACGATCCTGGAAGCGCTGGGCACCGACGCCGCGCGTCCGGCCGGCTTCGAGGACATCGAGTCGCTGCCGCAGCGCTTCGTCGTCATGCAGCCGAACGTCGCCGAGATGAAGCAGTTCATCGCGGCCCATACGGGTCTGGACAAGTGAACCAGCCGGCACGCAAGCCCCTGATGCCGGTGCGGGAGGCCCTGGACTTCCTGCTGGCGGCGGCGCGCGCCGTCGACGGCGTCGAGGACCTCGACACGCTCGCCGCCAACGGCCGCGTGCTTGCCGTGGACCAGGTGTCGGGCTTGAACGTGCCGTCCGCGGACAATACGCAGATGGATGGCTATGCCGTGCGCGCGGCCGATTGCGCGAGCGGCTCGGCCACACTGCGCATTGCCCAGCGCATCCCGGCCGGCACGGTCGGCGCGAAGCTGGAACCGGGCACCGCCGCGCGCATCTTCACGGGCGCGCTGATTCCGGAAGGCGCGGACGCCGTCGTGATGCAGGAGCAGTGCGAAGCGAACGGCGACCAGGTGACGATCCGGCACATGCCGCAATCAGGCGAGTGGATCCGCCGCGCCGGCGAAGACATCGTCGCGGGCAACGTGATCCTGCCGGCCGGCACCCGGCTGCGCGGCCAGGAGCTGGGACTGGCGGCGTCCGTCGGCCTCGCGCGCCTGCCCGTGCGCCGGCGCGTGCGCGTGGCCGTATTCTTCACGGGCGACGAACTGGCGATGCCGGGCGAGCCGCTGGCGCCGGGCGCCATCTACAACTCGAACCGTTTTACCCTGCGCGGCCTGCTGGAAAATCTCGGCTGCGAGATCAGCGACTACGGCATCGTGCCGGATTCGCTGCAGACCACGCGCGACACCCTGCGTGCCGCGGCGGCGCAGCACGACCTGATCATCACGTCGGGCGGCGTCTCCGTCGGCGAGGAAGACCACATCAAGCCGGCCGTGGAAGCGGAAGGGCGCCTGAACATGTGGCAGATCGCCGTCAAGCCGGGCAAGCCGCTGGCGTTCGGCGAGGTTCGTCGTGAAAGTGGTTCGGCGTTCTTCCTCGGCCTGCCGGGGAATCCGGTGTCGAGCTTCATCACGTTCCTGCTGTTCGTGCGGCCGTTCCTGCTGCGCCTGCAGGGCGTGACGGGTGCGGTGGCGCCGAAGGCGATCCCGTTGCGCGCGGACTTCGACTGGCCGAAGCCGGACCGCCGCAACGAATTCCTCCGTGCCCGCATCAACGACGCCGGCGGGCTCGACCTGTTCCCGAACCAGGGCTCCGGCGTGCTCACGTCGACCGTGTGGGCCGATGGCCTGATCGACAATCCGCCGGGCCAGGCGATCGCGAAGGGCGACATCGTGCACTTCATTCCGTTCGCGGCGCTGCAGTACTGAGAAAAGTTATGAAGATCAATCTGCGATTCTTTGCCAGCGTGCGTGAAGCCGTCGGCAGCTCGGGCGAGTCGGTCGACCTGCCCGCAGGCGTGGCGACCGTGGGCGCCGTGCGCGACCTCCTGATCGCCCGCGGCGGCGCATGGGCCGAAGCCCTCGCGCACGAGCGCGCGCTGCGCATGGCGTTCAACCACGTGATGTGCGAACCGGGGACGCCGGTGCGGGAAGGCGGGGAAGTGGCGTTCTTCCCGCCGGTGACCGGCGGCTAAGTCGCGCAGGTGTGCGTTACCCTGCTGCCAAACAGCGTCGTCCCCGCGAAGGCGGCGACCCAAGGTAAGGCTGCAGTACTGCGCACGAAACGGTCACGCAACGGCATTAGGTTCCCGCCTTCGCGGGAACGACGGTTCTTGTTGCGGGACCGTTCAAACGATCGTCTTCTCCGCCAGCGCAAGCAACTTCGCGCAATTCGCATTGCGCTCCCCATAGTCGCGCCACGCGGTGGCGCGCGCGAGCTCCTGCCATTTGCGCAGCGTGTCCTGGTTCAGGTCCACCGTGCGGTTGCCGGCGCCCTGGAACAGCGCGGCCACGGCCGCATCGTCCTGCTGGGCCGACTTGCGCGCGAACGCTTCCAGGTCGGCGCCCACCGACAGCAGCACCGCCTGCTGGTCTTTCGGCAGGCGCTCGAAGGCGGCGCGCGACATCAGCAGCGGTTCCAGCATGAACCAGTAGGTGCCGCCGCGCGCCGTCGTGACGGACTTGCTCACTTCATCGAGGCGGAACGAGATCAGCGACGACGACGACGTCATGGCCGCGTCGAGCTGGCCCTTTTCCATCGCGCTCCTGATGTCGTTCGACGGCATGGTGACGACGTTCGCGCCGGCTTCCTTCAGGATCATGTCCATTTCCGGCGAGCCGCCGCGCACCTTGAGGCCGGCCGCGTCTTCCGGATCGATGATCGGCTTGCCGCGCGACGCCATGCCGCCCGCCTGCCAGATCCAGCTCAGCATGACGAGGCCCTTCTCGGCCAGCATGCGATTGAATTCCTTGCCGATTTCTTCGTTCTTCCACGCATAGCCCTGCTCGTACGAGGTGACGAGGCCCGGCATGAGGCCGATATTCACTTCCGGCAGGTCGGCGCCGGCGTAGGAGAGCGGCACCAGCGAGATGTCCAAAGCGCCCTTGGCCAGCGCGGGAATCTGCGCGTCGCTCTTCATCAGGGTCGAGCGCGGGTAGATCGAGAATTTGACTCTTCCTTTGGTCCGACGCTCTGTTTCGGCCGCGAACATGCGGCAGAGGCGGTCGCGGAAATCACCTTCGGCGACACTGCCGCCGGGGAATTGATGGGAAATCTTGAGGTTCGTGGGCTGGGCCCATGCAGCGTGCAACAAGAGCGGACTGGCCGCAATTCCAACCAGCATTGTCCTACGGGTGATAACCGACATACACATCCTCCAAGATGATATTGCGGACTACCGTGCGAATCGTGGACGCCTCTTGACGACCGCCATGGGCGTACATCGTTCGATCTTTTTACATTTTGTAGCGTATAAGCATAGGCTCAGCCATGGCCTTGTCAAGAAAATATTGCGGTAAAAAACCATGCGGCGCAGCATAAAGACGGGCGGAAAGCCAGCGCCATCAAGGGCGCAGTATCGCGCCATAGAGTCGAGCGGGTTTGCTCTGGATCTGAAGTGCGGCGTGCTGCGGCGCCGCGAATGTTACGGAAGTCGCCGGACGGTGAGCGGCGTTTTTTGACAGATCATGCAGGATGGGGAATGCATCCTGCATGAAGCGGCGATGATCAGCGCGCCGGGAACGGATACGTGGCCGGGCTCACGTTGCCGTCCCTGTCGACGGCCTGCACGCCGAACAGCAGGTTGTCCTTCGACTGGTCGACGCGGTACGTCGTCACGTTGCCGACGAATGTCGATCCCTGCCACTGCGGCGCCGTCGTGTCGCGCCACACGATGCGGTAGCCGGCCAGGTCGGGCTCGGTGTTCGCCTTCCACACGAGGTCCGTGCCGTTGTCGAGGTTCGCCGTCTTCACCCTGACGTCCTGCGGCCCGGCCGGCGCCAGCGCCAGCGCCGCGAGCGAGGCCGCGTTCACGCGCGCGACCTGCGCCACATAGTCCGGATCGACGTAGTCGGCGAGGTCGCCGATCTTCCTGCCGTTTTCGGTGCGCAAGTCCTGGTGCTGGTGGTTGAAGTCCTCGTGCGGTTCGGTGAAGCGCACGGCCGCGTAGCCGGCGTCCAGGAACGGGCTGTGGTCGCCGCCGCGCAGGTAGCGGTCGCGCCGGTAGATGATGTTCACCTTGAAGTTCGGGACGTAGCGCTCGCCCGTCTCCTTGACGTGGCGCGCGAGCTGGCGCGTGATCGAGTCGTTCTCGCCGCCCGTCTGGAGCAGCGTGCGCAGCGCCGGCGTCGTTTCCTTCACGGGTGGGACGCCTTCCGCGAACAGGCGCACTTGTGCGTTGTCCAGCTTGCCGTTCTCGTCGTGCGAACTGCCGATGATGTCGTTGTTCAGCATGCCCGCGATGTTCATGCCGGCCGCTTTCGCCTTCGCCGCGTAATCGCCGGAGCCGTACAGGCCTTGCTCCTCCGCCGCGACCGTCATGAAGACGAGCGACGCGTCGAACTTGTGGCGCGACATCACGCAGGCCATCTCGATGACGGCGGCCGTGCCGGAGGCGTCGTCGTTCGCGCCCGGCGCGTCGGACGTGTAATTCATCACGTCCGTCACGCGCGAATCGTAATGGCCGCTGACGACGTAAAAGCGGTCTTTCGAGGCCGGCTGCGTGCCGGGCAAGGTGGCCACCACGTTGACGATCTCCGTCGGGCGCGAGATGCGGTTGGCGACCGGGTGCACGTGGCTCTGGAACTGCACGTCCAGCTTCCCGGCGCCGCAGCGTTCCAGTTCGGCCTTGATCCAGCGCCGCGCCGCGCCGATGCCGCGCGTGCCCGATTCCGTCTCGGACATCGTGTGGCGCGTGCCGAAGCTCACGAGTTTTTCGACGTAGGCGTGGATGCGCTGCGGCGAGATTTCGCGCACGATGGCGTCGACATCGGCCTGGCGCGTGGGCAGCGTGGCGTCCGCGAGCGGCGCGGCCTGGGCGCCTGCGCCGAGCAGCAGCAGGATGGGGAGGGTGGTCTTGTGAACGGGATGCATGGGACTCCTTGGCCGGTTGGGCTTTTGTATGATGGGCGACGTGCGGATGCGCGGACGTCGCCGCCATGCACTGTACCCGACGGCGGCAAACCGGGAAATCTTTACAACGTCAGGTCTTGGACCAGCGCCGCAGCATGGCGAGGATGACGAGGGCGAACAGGGTGGACAGCAGCGCCGTCGCTTCGCGCCCCATGCCGGCCGCGACGCCGAGTGCGGCCGTGAGCCAGATGCTGGCCGCCGTCGTGAGGCCGCGCACGTCGTTGCGGTCCCGCTGTTTCAGGATCGCGCCGGCGCCGAGGAAGCCGATGCCGGCCGTGACGCCCTGCAGCACGCGCGACAGGTCGTCCATCCGCATGCCCGCCTGCAGCGGAATCAGCACGAACAGCGCGGAACCCAGCGACACGAGCATGTGCGTGCGCAGGCCCGCCGGCGCGCCCACGGATTCGCGCTCCCAGCCCAGCACCCCGCCGAGCACCACCGCCACCAGCAGGCGCACGACGATGCGCACGATGCCGGCGCCGTCGCCGATGTCGGTGAACTCTTCGCGCACCGTGCCCCATACTTCATCCCACGTCATGCCGCCTCCCCGAACCCGAGACGGCCATGATGCCAGCCCGGGCTGCCGGGCGGCGCACGAGGTTACAGGGTGCCGAGGAACGTGCGGATCGCCGCGGTGACGGCCTGCGGCTGGTCGAACATCGCGAAGTGGCGCGACGGGGCGACCGTCACCACCTGCAGCTTCGGCGTGCCTTCCATCAGGGCGCGGTAGTAGTCGGCCTTGGCGGCGGGCGTGAGGCCTTGCTGGCTGCTGTCCAGGTCCAGGTACGGCACGATGGCGAGCACCGGGGCCTGGATCGATTTCAGGCCGGGGCGCAGGTCCACGGTGACCACGTCGGCCGCCCAGGCGCCGACGGAGGCGGGATCGCTGCGCGCCGTCAGCTGGGCCAGCGCATCGGCTCTGGCCATGTCCATCACGCCGATCGTGCGCATATAGCTCTGCTGCTGTTGCGCGAAGCGGTCCGGGGCCTGCGTGCCGACCTGGGCGCGCATCCGCTCGGCGAACTGTGCGCGCTGTGGCGGCGGCATGTCTTCCGCGCCGGGCATCACGGGCAGGCCGTCGATGCTGACGACGCCCCCGACCGCGGACGGTTTGTCTTCGGCGACCGCGAGCGCGAGGATGCCGCCCAGGCTGTGGCCCACGATGACGGGCTTGTCGAGGTGGCGGCTCGCGATCAGCGCTTCGACGGCGGCGCGCGCCGCCGCGAACGGGGCCGGGCCGGCCGGCGGGCGGCCGTCGAAGCCGGGCAGCGTCAGCACGTAGACGGCGTGGTCGGGGGCGAAGGCGCGGATCGTGTCCTGCCACACCCAGCTGCCGCTCGCGAGGCCAGGGATCAGGATCAGCGGGCGACCCTTGCTCCCGTGGCGTTCGACCAGCACGCCGCCCATGTCGAAGCGTTCGGCCGGCGCGATGGTGGCGGCGAAGCGGTTCGGTGTGGGCGCGGTGTCGGCCGCGAGGCCGGGGTGCGCGCCGCCCATGAACAGCGTGACGGCGAGGGCTGCGAATACGGCTTTGTTGCGTAAGACGTTCATGCGTTCTCCTGGTTCGGGAAGAAGATGGTTTCGATCGGTTGTTCGAACAGCCTGGCCAGCGCGAAGGCCAGCGGCAGGCTCGGGTCGTAGCGCCCCGTCTCGATGGCGATGACGGTCTGGCGCGAGACGTCGAGCAGCTCGGCCAGGTGCGCCTGGCTCCAGCCGCGCGCCGCGCGCAGGTCGCGGATGGTGTTCTTCATGATTCGACGGCGCGGCGCGCGGCCAGGCTGCGCAGGAAGCTCGCGACACCCCAGCTGACGCCCATGACCATCCACACGCTGAACATCGAGAGCTTCGGGTAACCCGCCGTTTCGAGGAAGCCGTAGCTGAACGTGACGGCGCCCGTGATCCCGAACGCGAGCGCCAGGGTTTCCAGCAGGCGCATCCGCTGGTACTCGTCGACGCGGGCGACGTGGCGCGCGATGGACCGGATCATCAGGCCGAAGCCGATCATCGGCGACAGCAGGACGACGGTGCGCAGCGGCCCGTCGTGCATGGGACGGCCGAAGCGGATCGACGCCAGCAGCAGCACGATATAGACGGCGATGGCCGCAAACAATTCGATACGGTAAGCCCGCCCGACACGTTTCTCATGCATTGCACACCTCCTCATGTAAAGTATGCTTTACATCGTAGATCGGCTTCCCGGCGATGTCAAGCTTCCTTTACATCCTTTTTTAGCGCGCGTTCGACTACAATGCTCGCCTCCGTTTTCTCCCGCTATCGCCATGTCCCAGCCCATCGAAACTCGTCCCCAGGCCATCGTCATCGGCGGCGGCCCCGCCGGCCTGATGGCGGCCGAAGTGCTGTCCGCGGACGGCGCGCGCGTGGACTTGTACGATGCGATGCCGTCCGTCGGCCGCAAATTTCTCCTGGCCGGCAAGGGCGGCATGAACATCACGCATGCGGAGCCGTACGACGCCTTCGTCGGCCGCTACGGCGCCCGCACCGGCGCGGTGAAGCCCTGGCTGGATGCGTTCCCGCCGGACCAGTTGCGGGCATGGATCCATGGACTCGGCGTGGACACGTTCGTCGGCACCTCCGGCCGCGTGTTCCCGACCGAAATGAAGGCCGCGCCGCTGCTGCGCGCATGGCTGCACCGGCTGCGCGAGGCGGGCGTCGTGTTCCACATGCGCCACCGCTGGACCGGTTGGCGCGCCGGCGCGCTGGTGTTCGATACGCCGGAGGGCGAGGCCAGGGTGGATGCGACGGACGCCGCGACCGTGCTGGCGCTGGGCGGCGCGAGCTGGGCGCGGCTCGGGTCCGACGGCGCGTGGGCGCCGCTGCTGGCCGCGCGCGGCGTGGACGTGGCGCCGCTGGCGCCGGCCAACTGCGGCTTCGACGCCGACTGGTCGCCGCACTTCGCGGAGCGTCACGCCGGCGCGCCGCTGACGACCGTCGCGCTGGCGCTGGCAGGCGGCGCGTTCCGCAAGGGCCAGTTCGTCGTAACGCGGACGGGCATCGAGGGCAGCCTCGTGTACGCCCTGTCGGCGCCGATCCGCGACCGCATCGCGCAGGACGGCCAGGCCACCGTGCTGCTCGACCTGCTCCCGGACCACGACCCGCAGCGCGTTCTCGACGAGGTGACGCACCCGCGCGGCACGCGGTCGATGGCTAGCCATCTGCAGAGCCGCCTGGGCATCAAGGGCGTGAAATCGGGGCTGCTGCACGAGTGCCTGGGCAAGGCCGATTACGCGGACCCGGTGAAGCTGGCGCGGGCATTGAAGGCCTTGCCGCTCGTGCTGAAACGTCCGCGCCCGATCGATGAAGCGATCAGCAGCGCGGGCGGCGTGCGCTTCGAGGCGCTCGATGGCGCCATGCTGCGCGGCCTGCCCGGTGTGTTCGTGGCGGGGGAGATGGTCGACTGGGAAGCGCCGACCGGCGGCTACCTGCTGACGGCCTGCTTCGGCAGCGGGCGCGCCGCGGGGCGCGCGGCGCTGGAGTGGCTGCTCAATCCTGCTTGTCGTCGAAGCTGACCGTCGCGGTGCCGTTGCGGCTGACGGAGCGCTCGTGCGGATTGCCGAAGACACGCGCCTCGCCGCTGCCGGACAGCTCCGCGTGCAGGCGCTTGCGGGCATAGACGGCGCTGTCGCCGGAGCCCTGCTGCGCCAGGTTGACCTCGTCGGCGCGCAGGTGGCGCGCATCGAGGTCGCCGGAACCGCGCAGCTCCGCGTGCAGCGCGCGGGTCGAGCCCACCAGCGTGAGGCGGCCGGTCCCGATGACGGCGGCGTCCACCGTGTCGCTCGTGCCGCCCGTCAGTTCCATGTCGCCGCTGCCGTGGATGGCGGCCATGATCTCGCGGTAGCGGCCGTTGAAGCGCATGCTGCCGGATCCGTCCAGTGCGACGTCGAGATGGTCGCCGGCGAAGCCGCTGACGGTGTGGTCGCCGCTGCCGTTGATGCTGAGCGATTCCAGCGACGGCAGCGTGACCGTCACCTCGATCGGCGTGCGGTGGCGCAGCAGGATGCCGCGCGGGCCGATGTGCAGCATGTCGCCGTCGACGGCCGTGTCGATGTTGGCCAGCAGCCGCTGCTCGCCGCGCACTTCGAGCGACGGCGTCGGGCCCTGGCGCAGGGTGAGGTTCACGGGGCCGGACAGGTCGACCTTGGCGACGGCCTGGTCGAGCGTGCGGCGCTCGGTGGTGACGAGGCGGTTGCCCGCGCTGGACGGGCCGTTCGTGCCGTGGGCGCGCAACATGCTGTACGAGACGCCGATCAGCAGGAAGGCGATGACGAGCAGGGTGAACCCGACTTTGAGTAATGCGCGCATGGTGGCCTCAGCTGCCCTTGAGCAGGGAACGGTTCATCTGGAGGTAGCGTTTCAGGCCGACGAGGGTATAGCGCGAGATCACGAGCGACAGCAGGAACAGCGCGATCCCGCCCAGCACGAGGCCGAAGCCGAACAGGGTTTGCGTCGTGCGCGAGTCCGCGTCCATCTCCGTGCTGATGCGCACCGTGCTGTCCGCGAGCGCCTCGGCGCCGCGCATGGCGCGCGAGCGTTCGAGACGGCTGCTCCGGTCGGCGTCGCCGTCCGGGTCCGCGGGCGGCAGCGGGTCCGCGATCTGCGGGCGCTCCTGCGTGACGTTGATGCCGTGGCTGCCGATCTCGATGCGCATCTGGCGCCCGCGCCCGTCGTCGTCGATGGTGACGAAGCGGCTCGGCCAGTCCAGTACGAGTTCGTTGGCGCCGGCCAGGCCGCTGGCCGTCGTCGCGATGCCGGCCAGGTAGAACGTCAGTGCGCACACATACAGCGCGAACAACAGCGCCGAGTAGACGATGGCCGGCACGATCATGAACACGTTGAAGATGGCCAGGCCGACGGCGGACACCGCGAGGCGCAGCGCGTTGGCCGAATTCTTTTTTTCGGCGAACTCGTTCGCCGGGTTTTTCTTTTCGGTGAGCGCGCTCAGGTGGGCGCTGGCGCGCAGGGTCATGGCGATCTTCGTCGGCTCGTCGAGCTCGCGCGCCACGTCCGGCTCGCCCCGTCCGGCGGCCACGCCGTCGACGAAGCGCTGCTCGTAATAGGCCAGTGTCTTGGCCTGGACGTCCGGCGGCAGGCCGAGCATGGCCCGCTTGAGCGCCTCGAGGTATTCCAGTTTGCCCATCGTTACTCCTGGCGGGGCGGTATTAGTTTCGACCGAGCAACAGCATGGCGCTGAGCGCCGGATCGGCCGTGCCGCCCGGGTGGACCAGGATGAGCGTCGCGGCCGCCACGACGGCCAGCAGGACAAGGGTACGCACGCCGAGATGGATGTTCATTTGCATTTCCGCCAACACTCGTTTCGATGTTGCCACTGTACGGATCCCGGCCGGCATGCGCCACCGGTGTGCGACAGGCTGCGGAAATCGCGGGGCAGGGTGCGATCGCACGGGATAACCAGCGGCCCCCGCGCGTCATTCCTGCGGAGGCAGGAATCCAATGGCGCTGGCCATGGCCGGAAAACTTGGCTTCCCGCCTGCGCGGGAACGGCGGTGTTGGGGCCGACGGTGACAGCATGCTCATCGCTTCGCCCCCGTAATGACAGCCGCCGCGGCCACCCCGCTGCGCACGGCCGCCTCCAGCGTGGCGGGATAGGCGCAGGCCGTGTAGTCGCCGGCCAGCGCGAGGCCGGGCAGGGCGGTCTCGTTGGCGGGGCGGGCCAGGGCGGGCGTGCAGGCGAACGTGGCGCGCTTTTCCGTGATCACGCGGCTCCACTGCGGCGCCGCCAGCGCCGGCAGCGCGAACGCAGCGGCCAGCTGGCCGGCGACGGCTGCCGCCAGCGCGTCCTGGCCCAGGTCTCCGGCCGGATCCGCGCCGCTGATCACGACGGCCAGCAGGCCGTCCTGGCCGGGGTCGAGCTGGCCGCGGTCGAACGCGAACTGGCCCCAGCGGTGGTCAAGCGGCGCATCGGCCAGCGCGCAGAACGGCAGCGGCAGGCGGACCCCGGCCGCGTATTGCAGGTAGACGGTGGCGATCGGTTCGTAGTCCAGCGCATCCAGTGTGGCGACGACGCCGGCGGCGCCGTCCAGGGGCCGCAGCAGTGCGGCCGCCTGCCATGGCGGGGCCGCGAGCACGACCGCGTCGAACGGCAGCACATCGGCGCCCGCGCGCACGATCCAGGCGCCGCCGTCCGGGCCCAGCGCGTCGATGCGGCGGCCCGTATGCACGGCGGCGCCGCGGCGTTCCAGGTGGCGGCGCGCCGCTTCCGGGAACAGCGCGTCGAGCAGTACGCGCGGGATCAGCATGTCGGACGCGGCCCGTTTCGCGCCCAGGCTGTCGCGCAGCACGGCGAGAAAGACTTGCGCGGACGCGCGTTCCGGCGGCGTGTTCAGCGCCGCGAGGCACAGGGGGCGCCACATCAGGCGATTGAGGCGTTCGGTCTGGTCGTAGCGGACGAGGAGTTCCGCCACGCTGCAGTCGTTGTGCAGCTGCCAGCCCATCCAGCGGGCAGTCGTCGTGAAGCGGGCGAGTGCCAGCTTGTCGGCGCGGTCCAGGCCGCGGGCGCGCAGCAGCGCGACGAGCATGTGCAGCGGCGCGGGCAGGCGCGGGGCGACGAAGTCCATGCCTTTGTCCGCCGCCGGGTAGCGCATCTGCAGCGGCAGCCGCAGCAAAGTCTGTTTCGGATCGACGCCCACGCGGCGCATCAGGCGCAGCGTGTCGGCATAGGCGCCCAGCATGATGTGCTGGCCGTTGTCGAGCAGGCGCCCGTTCGTCTCGATCGCGCGGGCGCGGCCGCCCAGCGTGCGGGCGGCTTCGAACAGGGTGACGTCGCAGCCGGCGTCCAGCAGCGCGACGGCCGCCGCGCAGCCGGCCCAGCCCCCGCCGACGACCGCGACCCGCTGGCTCTTAGCCGCGGACATACGTCTTCCACGCCAGCCAAAGCTTGCGCAGCGGCGTCAGGGAGATCTTCTGGCCGAGGACGTGGAAGCCGTCGTGCTCGATTTCGTCGAGCAGCGTGCGGTAGATGGCGGCCATCATGAGGCCCGGGCGCTGGGCGCGCCGGTCTTCCTTCGGCAGCAGCGCGAACGCCTCGTCGTACAGTGTCTGCGCGCGGTCGGCCTGGAACTTCATCAGCGCCTCGAACTTCTCGCTGTGGCGCGCGTTCAGCAGGTCGGCCGCGGTCACGTTGAACTGCTGCAGTTCGCTGACCGGCAGGTAGATGCGGCCCTTGCGCGCATCCTCGCCCACGTCGCGGATGATGTTCGTGAGCTGGAACGCGAGGCCCAGCGTTTCCGCGTATTTCAACGTTTGCGGATTCGTCACGCCGAAGATGCTGGCCGACAGGATGCCGACGACACCCGCCACATGCCAGCAGTATTTCTTCAGGTTCGGGTAGTCGAGGTAGCGCGACTGGTCGAGGTCCATCTCCATGCCGTCGATGATGGCCTGCAGGTGTTCCTGTTTCAGGTCGTACGGCTGGAGGTGCGGCTTCAACGCGAACATCACGGGGTGCGTGGGCGTGCCCGCATACATCTGCGCGACCTCGTTGCGCCACCATGCGAGCTTGATGCGGGCGACCGACTGGTCGCTCGCGTCATCGACCGTGTCGTCGACTTCCCGGCAGAACGCATACAGCGCCGTGATCGCCCTGCGTCGTTCGGGTGGCAGGAACAGGAAGCTGTAGTAGAAGCTGGAGCCGCTTTGCGCGGTCTTTTGTTGGCAGTATTCGTCGGGGGACATATTTAGGTTGTTATTGCGCGGAGCAAGTCCGCTATCTTAGCCGATGGCTTCAGTTATATACCGCATTACATACGTATGGCACGCCAGCCTACCGTGAGCCAGTCCAGGCGTTTCAGGCGCGGGCGGCGCCGGAACACGTCGTAATCCACGCGTTCGATCGCCTCCAGGATGCGCAGTCCGCCCTGGACGACCATGCGCAGCTCCCAGCCGATGCGGCCCGGCAGGCGCGTGGCGAGCGGCGCGCCTTCCAGCATCAGCGCCCGCGCGCGGTCCACCTCGAAGCGCATCAGCGCGCGCCAGGCGGGGTCCGCGCGGCCCTGTTCGATGGCGTCCTGTGTCACGCCGAAGCGGGCCAGGTCGTCCAGCGGCAGATAGATGCGGCCCTTGGTAATGTCGATGGCGACGTCCTGCCAGAAGTTGATCAGCTGGAGCGCCGTGCAGATGGCGTCCGACTCGCGCAGGCTCGCCGCGTCGTCGACGCCGTACAGCCCGAGCATCAGCCGTCCGACGGGGTCGGCGGAACGTCGGCAATAATCCCGCAGGCGCGGGAAATCCGGGTAGCGCGTCGTCACGACGTCCTGCCTGAAGGCGGACAGCAGGTCGCGCAGCGGTTGCAGGGGAAGGAGGAATTCCTCGAGCACGGCCGCGAGCCGCCGGAACATGGGGTCATCAGGCGGCGTGCCGGCGGCGATGCCGTCCAGCGCCGCTTCGTAGGCCTGCAGCGCCGCGAGGCGTTCGGCCGGGGCGGCGTCGCCCTCGTCGGCGAGGTCGTCGGCGCTGCGCGCGAACGCATAGATCGCCTCCACCGCGGGCACGAGGCGGCGGGGGAGCAGGATCGAAGCGACAGGAAAGTTTTCGTAATGGTCGACAGCCATGCGACGCGGTAGATTGCTGACTCTAAAGTCATTTACTGGCGATAACTGCATGATTATAATTGCTAGGTTAAATCCACGACAGTGCCTCGCCGTCCCGGCCTGGCCACCATGAGGGAACCAATGCGTGCTTTTCCGTTCGCCCTTCCTTTGACCCTGGTCCTGGCCGCGGCCACGCTGGCGGGTTGCTCCCGTGACGAGGCCCCCGCCGAAGACGTGCGTCCCGTGCGCGCCCTCACGCTGGCGGCGGGCGCCGTCGGGTCGTCCGCCGAGTTCTCCGGCGACGTGCGGCCCCGCTACGAATCCCGGCTGGGCTTTCGCGTCGGCGGCAAGATCAGCGCCCGCAAGGTGGACGTGGGCACGTTGGTCAAGCGCGGCCAGGTGCTCATGCAGCTCGATCCGCAGGACCTGCGCCTCGGCCAGGCCCAGGCCCAGGCGAATCTGCGCGCGGCGCAGACGACGTACGAGCTGGCGCGCGCCGACATGAAGCGCTACCAGGACCTGCGCAGCCAGAACTTCGTCAGCCAGGCCGTCCTCGACCAGAAAGTGGCGGCCGCGCACTCGGCGCAGGCGAGCATGGAGGCGGCCCGCGCGGCGTCCCGCGAGCAGGCCAACCAGACCGGTTACGCGAGCCTCGAATCGGACACGGACGGCGTCGTGACGGGCATCGATGCGGAAGTCGGCCAGGTCGTGCAGGCCGGCGCCCCCGTCGTGCGCGTGGCGCGGACGGACGAGACCGAAGTCGTGATCGGCGTGCCGGAAGACCAGGTCGACGCGCTGCGCAAGGTGAGCCAGGTGAAAGTCAGGCTGTGGGCGGACCCGAACCGCGCCATCACCGGCAAGATCCGCGAAGTGGCGCCGGTGGCCGATCCGGCCACCCGCACGTACACGGTCAAAGTGTCGATCCCGGCGCAGGAGGATGTCCGCCTCGGCATGACGGCGGTCGTGCAGCTGGCGCATGCGGACCGCGGCGCCGCCATCAAGGCGCCGCTGTCGGCGCTGTACCAGAACAAGGGCATGACGTCGGTGTGGGTGATCGAGAACGGCGCCGTGCGCCTCGTGCCCGTGCTGGTGGGCGGCGTGGCGGGCAACGACGTGCTGCTGACGGGCGGCGTGAAGCCGGGCCAGAGCATCGTCACGGCGGGCGTCAACCTGCTCAAGCCGGGCCAGAAAGTGAAAGTGCTGGCGGCGGACGTGGCGCGCAGGGGCGACGCGGAAGCGGAAGCGAATGGAGTCCCTAAATGAAGGGCTTCAATCTTTCGCGCTGGGCGCTGGAAAACATCCCGCTGACCCGCTACCTGATTGCCGCGCTGCTCATCGGCGGCATCATCGGCTACGGCAAGCTGGGCCAGGACGAGGACCCGCCGTTCACCTTCCGCGCGATGGTCATCACCGCGTACTGGCCCGGCGCCACGTCCGTGCAGATGGCGCAGCAGGTGGCCGACAAACTCGAACAGAAGCTGCAGGAAACACCGTACGTCGACAAATTGCGCAGCTTTTCCAAGCCGGGCGAGACCACGATCATCCTCGAGCTGAAGGAATCGTCGCCGCCGAAGGACGTGGCGGGCGTGTGGTACCAGGTCCGCAAGAAGGTCGGCGACATGACGGGAACCCTGCCGCCGGGCGTGATCGGGCCGTTCTTCAACGACGAATTCGGCGACACGTACGGCTCGATCTTCGCCCTGTCCGGCGACGGTTTCACGTACGCCGAAATGCGCGACTACGCCGACTTCGTGCGCCAGCAGCTGCTCGCCGTGCCGCTCGTCGCGAAGGTCGAGCAGTTCGGCGTGCAGCAGGAAAAGGTCAACATCCTGTTCTCGCAGCAGAAGTTCGCGCAGCTGGGCGTGCCGTTCGAGCAGATCGTGAACCAGATCGCCACGCAGAACGGCATCGAATCGGCGGGCGTGCTCGTCACGCCGATGGAAAACCTGCAGGTGCGCGTGACCGGCGGCCTCAGGACGGTCAAGCAGCTCGAGGACCTGAGCCTGCGCGCGGGGAGCACGACGTTCCGGCTCGGCGACTTCGCCACCGTGCAGCGCGCGTACGAGGACCCGCCGCACGACAAGATGCGCTTCAACGGCAAGGACGTCATCGGCCTGGGCGTGTCGATGGAGAAGGGCGGCAATATCATCCAGCTGGGCGAAGGCCTGGAAAAGACGGTCGAACACATCAAGAGCCAGCTCCCGGTCGGCATCGAGCTGGAGCGGGTGTCGAACCAGCCGGCGGCCGTCACGGCGTCCGTCAGTGAGTTCATGCACAGCCTGATCGAGGCCGTCTTTGTCGTGCTGGTCGTGTCGTTCGTCGCGCTGGGCCTGCACACCAAGCCGAAACTGCGCCTGGACGTGCGCCCCGGCCTGGTCGTCGCGCTGACGATTCCGCTGGTGCTGGCGATCACGTTCCTGTTCATGCGCGTGTTCGACATCTCGCTGCACAAGATCTCGCTGGGCGCGCTGATCATCGCGCTGGGCCTCCTCGTGGACGACGCCATCATCGCCGTCGAAATGATGGTGCGGAAGATGGAAGAGGGCATGTCGCGCTTCGAGGCGGCGACGTTCGCCTACACGTCGACGGCGTTCCCCATGTTGACCGGGACGCTGATCACGGCGGCGGGCTTCCTGCCGATCGGCCTCGCGAAATCGGCGGCCGGCGAATACACGTTCGCGATGTTTTCCGTGAACGCGATCGCGCTGCTCGTGTCGTGGGTCGTCGCCGTCACGTTCACGCCCTACATCGGCTTTATCCTGCTGCAGGTAAAGCCGCATGGCGCGGGGCACCACGACGTGTTCGACACGCCCATGTACCAGCGTTTCCGCCGCCTCGTCGACTGGTGCGTGGAATGGCGCATGACGACCATCGCGCTGTCGCTCGCCGTGTTCTTCCTCGGCGTGTTCGGCTTCAAGTTCATCGAGAAGCAGTTCTTCCCCGATTCCAGCCGCCCCGAACTGATGGTCGAGATGTGGACGCCGGAAGGGACGAGCTTCTCCGTCAACGAAGGGCTGGCGAGGAAGTTCGAAGCGTTCGCCCGCGCGCAGCCGGAGACCGACAGCGTGACGTCGTACATCGGGACGGGCAGTCCGCGCTTCTACCTGCCGCTGGACCAGATCTTCCCGGCGTCGAACGTGGCGCAATTCGTCGTGCTGCCGAAGAACGCGCACCAGCGCGACGCGCTGAAGCGCAAGATCGAGACGCTGTTCAAGAACGATTTCCCGGAGGTGCGCGGCAGGGTGAAACTGCTGCCGAACGGGCCGCCCGTGCCTTACCCCGTGCAGTTCCAGGTGATGGGGCCGGACATCGGCGTCGTGCGCAAGGTCGCCGACCAGGTCAAGGAGATCATGATCGCCAACCCGAACACGGTGGGTGTGAACGACAACTGGAACGAGTCCGTGAAAGTGCTGCGCCTCGATCTCGACCAGGACAAGCTGCGTGCGCTGGGCGTCACGTCGCAGGCGGTGCGCCGCACGATCGCCACCGTGCTGTCGGGGACGACGGTCGGCCAGTTCCGCGAGAGTAACCGCCTGATCGACATCGTCGTGCGCCAGCCGCTGGACGAGCGCTCGAACATGTCCGTCCTCGCCAACACGAACGTGCCCACGCCGTCCGGCAAGGCCGTGCCGCTGTCGCAGCTGGCGCGCATCGAATTCGTGTGGGAGCCCGGCGTCGTGCAGCGCTACGGCCGCGAGTGGGCGATCATGGTCCAGTCGGACGTCGTCGACGGCGTGCAGGGGCCGACCGTGTCCGACCAGGTCAACGCGAAGCTGGACGCCGTGCGGGCGAAGCTGCCGGCCGGCTACCGCATCAAGCTGGAAGGCGCGGCCGCAAACAGCTCGACGGCGGAAGAGTCGATCTCGGCCAACGTGCCGCTGGTCCTGTTCATCGTGTTCACCCTGCTGATGCTGCAGTTGCACAGTTTCTCGCGTTCGCTGATGGTGTTCCTGACCGGACCGCTGGGCGTGGCGGGCGCCGCAATGGCGCTGCTGCTGTTCCATGAACCGTTCGGCTTCGTCGCCAACCTGGGCGTGATTGCGCTGTTCGGCATGGTGGTGCGCAATTCCGTGATCCTCGTCGACCAGATCGAGAAGGACATCGCGGCCGGGCATCCTGCGTGGGAGGCGATCGTCGAAAGCGCCGTGCGGCGCTGCCGGCCGATCCTGCTGACGGCGGCCGCGGCGGCGCTGGCGATGATTCCGCTGTCGCGTTCCGTATTCTGGGGGCCGATGGCCGTCGCGATCATGGGTGGATTGGTGGTCGCCACCGCGCTCACCCTGCTGTTCCTGCCGGCGCTGTATGCGGCATGGTTCCGTGTAAAGCGTCCGGTGGCGAAGGCGGCCACGCCTGCAAACGTCTGATGAGGTTTGCCGTAGGGTGGGCACCCCGTGCCCACGCGTGACGCCCGCATTGCGCTGACTTCCGCGTGGGCTCGGGGGAGCCCACCCTACGTAAATGCTTGAAATGTCTAATGAATTCCATAAGGGGGCACGCGAATTAAATTGTGCCCAATCGTGTCAGAAAATCCAGTAAAATATCGGGTTGAAGTTGTAGCCCCTAGACATTGGATTCAGGGCGGCCGGTTTCTGTGTCGGGCGCCCTTTGTTTTTGTGGCAAGATCCGCAATCCTGCGCGAGGATGGCGAAATTGGTAGACGCACCAGGTTTAGGTCCTGACGCCAGCAATGGTGTAGGGGTTCGAGTCCCCTTCCTCGCACCACGAACAATTATTTTTTTGGACGATTTTTACAATGGCAACTGCAGTCGAAAACCTGGGTAAACTCGAGCGTCGCTTGACTCTCTCTTTTCCGCTGAGCGACGTACGTACGGAAGTTGAAAAGCGCCTCAAGAAGCAGGCCAAGACCGCTCGTGCTCCGGGCTTCCGTCCGGGCAAGGTGCCGCTGAAGATGGTGGCTGCGCAGTACGGCTACCAGATCGAATCCGACGTGCTGAACGACAAAGTCGGCCAGGCCTTCAGCAGCGCCGCGGACGAAGCGCAGCTGCGCGTTGCCGGCATGCCGAAAATCGAGCCGAAGCAGGACGCACCGGAAGGCATGCTGGCCTTCGACGCGACCTTCGAAGTCTATCCGGAAGTCTCGCTGCCGGCGCTGGCCGACGTCGAGATCGAGACCGTCAAGACCGACGTGACCGATGCCGAGATCGACAAGACCATCGACATCCTGCGCAAGCAGCGCGTGCACTACCACACCAAGGGCGAAGCCGGTGAGCACGGCGATGGCGGCGAGCCGGTCGCAGCCAGCGGCGACCGCGTGACCGTCGACTTCGTCGGCGTCATCGACGGCGTTGAATTCCCGGGCGGCAAGGCTGAAGACTACGCCTTCGTGCTGGGCGAAGGCCGCATGCTGCCCGAGTTCGAAGCCGCGACCGTCGGCCTGAAAGTGGGCGAGAGCAAGACCTTCCCGCTGGCTTTCCCGGAAGACTACCATGGCAAGGACGTGGCCGGTAAAACCGCCGAGTTCACCATCACGCTGAAGAAGCTGGAATGGGCGCACCTGCCGGAAGTCGACGCCGAGTTCGCCAAGACGCTGGGCATCGAAGACGGCAGCATCGAAAAGATGCGCGAAGACATCAAGGTCAACCTGGAGCGTGAAGTCAACGCCCGCATCAAGGCCCGCAACAAGGAAGCCGTGATGGACGCCCTGGTCAAGCACACCGAAATGGACGTGCCGAAGGTCATGATCGAGCAGGATTCGCAGCGCCTGGCCGAGCAGACCCGCCAGGACATGGCCCAGCGCGGCATGGACGTGCAGAGCCTGCCGTTCCCGGCCGACCTGTTCGCCACCAAGGCCGAGCGCCGCGTGCGCCTGGGTCTGATCCTGTCGCAACTGGTCCAGGAAAACAGCCTGCAAGCCACGCAAGAGCAGGTGAAGGCCCAGATCGAAGACTTCTCGCAGAGCTACGAAGATCCGAAGGAAGTCCTGAAGTACTACTACAGCGACCGTCGCCGCCTGGGTGAAGTCGAAGCTCTTGTATTGGAAGAAAACGTCGTTAACTATGTGCTCGGCAAGGCAAAGGTGACGACCAAGGACATCGCCTTTGACGAACTGATGGGAAGCGTCGCTCAGGCTTAAATCCTTGATGAAGCCGTACGACGTTCTCGAAAGAAATCTGAGATAGTGCGGCTTCGTAAATCTTACAAAGGAATTGACAGGTATGAATCGTAATCCGGCATTGGATACACAAGCCCTCGGCCTCGTGCCGATGGTCATCGAGCAGAGTGGCCGCGGCGAGCGCGCCTACGACATCTACTCGCGCCTGCTGAAGGAGCGCGTGATTTTCCTGGTCGGTCCTGTCAACGACCAGATGGCCAACCTCATCGTGGCCCAGCTGCTGTTCCTGGAGAGCGAGAATCCGGACAAGGACATCTCGCTGTACATCAACTCGCCGGGTGGCTCGGTGTCGGCCGGCCTCGCCATCTTCGACACGATGAACTTCATCAAGCCCGACGTGTCGACCTTGTGCACCGGCCTGGCCGCCTCGATGGGCGCGTTCCTGCTGGCCGCCGGCGCCAAGGGCAAGCGTTTCTCGCTGCCGAACTCCCGTGTCATGATCCACCAGCCGTCCGGTGGTTCCCAGGGCATGGCGTCGGACATCGAGATCCAGGCCAAGGAAATCCTGTACCTGCGCGAACGCCTGGCCCGCATCATGGCGGACAACACCGGCCAGACGATCGAACAGATCCACAAGGATACCGATCGCGACCGTTTCATGTCGAGCGAAGAGGCCGTGGAATATGGCCTCATCGACAAGGTTCTGACGAACCGCGGCTGAGGTTTATCCGCGCGGTTTTCGAGATCGCGTGGAGTACTCGACGACTGTTGCTCAAATACGCCCGGACGCGACAGCGGTTCGGGCGTTTTGTTTTCAAATCGGGTAGCATGGTGTCGTGTGCACTTGTTGCGCCCTCGTATTAGCGTTATATTCATAGCAATTCAACTGAAACCTGCCCCATGTCAGACAAAAAATCCTCTAGCGGCGAAAAACTCCTGTACTGCTCGTTCTGCGGCAAGAGCCAGCATGAGGTCAAGAAGCTCATCGCGGGACCCTCGGTCTTCATCTGCGATGAGTGCATCGACCTGTGCAATGACATCATCCGCGACGAGACCTCGAACGTCGAATCGGTGGCGGGCGCCAAGTCCGACCTGCCGACTCCGCACGAGATCGCCGAACTGCTCGACCAGTACGTCATCGGCCAGCAGACGGCGAAGCGCATCCTGTCGGTGGCGGTCTACAACCATTACAAGCGCCTGAAGCACCTGGGCAAGAAGGACGACGTCGAGCTGGCCAAGAGCAACATCCTGCTCGTGGGCCCGACCGGCTCCGGCAAGACGCTGCTGGCCCAGACGCTCGCGCGCATGCTGAACGTCCCGTTCGTGATCGCCGACGCGACCACGCTGACGGAAGCCGGCTATGTCGGCGAGGACGTCGAGAACATCATCCAGAAGCTGCTGCAGAGCTGCAACTACGAAGTCGAA
>JBJMVU010000408.1:0-2570 GCA_045810485.1 Massilia sp.
ATAAAATGTTCAATAAGTCATCAAGATGGAATTTTTGGCATGCATAATGCTGAGCGGCGCGGCGAACGTTTTGTTCCAGGTCTTTTTAATTGACCAATTATTGTTACACGCCGTTACAAAGTGCGAATCGTAAACCTCGTATTCTGCATCTTGCCGATGGGAATTACTTCCCACAAAGAAACTTTACGAGGACTTTCATGCACACTTTGCGTAACCATTCACTCCTGGCTGCCACCATTCTGATGGCCTTCGCAGGTGTGACTTCCGCTTCCGCAGCCACGCTGTCTGTCGGCCCGGGCAAGACCTATGCAAAACCCTGCGCCGCCATTGCTGTCGCCAAGGATGGCGACGTCATCGAAATCACCGGCAACACCACGTACAGCGGTGACGCCTGCAGCATCAACCGCCACAACCTGACCATCCGCGGCGTCAACGGCCGTCCGAAGATCGACGCCGCCGGCAAGAACGCCGCCGACAAGGGTATCTGGGTCGTCAACGGCAACAACCTGACCGTCGACAACGTCGAGATGTACGGCGCCAAGGTCATGGACGGCAACGGCGCCGCCTTCCGCCTGCAGGGCGCGGGTTTCACGCTGCGTAACGCCTTCATCCACGACAATGAGAACGGCATCCTGGCCAATGCCAACCTGAACAGCGACATCCTGATCGAATATACCGAATTCGGCCACAACGGCCGCGGCGACGGCCAGACGCACAACCTGTATATCGGCCACGTGAAGAGCCTCACGTTCCGCTACAGCTATTCGCACGATGCGAACGTCGGCCACAACCTGAAGTCGCGCGCGGACACGAACATGATCGCATACAGCCGCTTCTCGAGCACGCCGCCGGGTGAAACGGGCAGCACCGCCTCGGGCCAGCCGTCGTACGAGATCGACATCCCGAACGCCGGTACGTCCTACATCATCGGCAACGTCATCGAGCAGCCCGCCGCCAACCAGAACCCGGCCATCGTGGCCTACGGCGAGGAAGGTGCGGTCAATGCCGGCAGCGACCTGTACGTCATCAACAATACGATCCTGAACAACTACGGCGACGGTACGTTCCTGTTCGTCAGCGGCAAGGTCCCGACCCCGGCGGTGATCCAGAATAATATCTTCGGCGGCATCGGTACCCTGAGCTCGCAAGCGAGCTCCATCGTGAAGAACAACTACCGTTCGGTGGCGCCGGGCTTCGTCGACCGTGCCAAATGGGACCTGCACCCGACCGCCAGCGCGCTCGTGATCAATGCCGGTACGGACCCGGGCAAGTCGGTCAAGGGCGTGTCGCTGACCCCGGTCGCACAATATAAGGGCAACGCTTCCGGCGAAGCACGTCCGGTGGCCGGCCAGCTGGACATCGGCGCCTATGAAGTGACGGGCGCCCTCGCGAACGCCGCATCGGTGACCTGGACGGCCTGCGGCAACGAAGGCTCGACCTGCTCGTTCAGCGGCGTCCGTGAAGTCCGCTACGGCGCCAACGGCATCTATACGTCGAAGGTGATCTCCGCCTCGACCCCGTGCACGAGCGCCGTGTTCGGCGATCCGATCCGCGGCGTCGCCAAGACGTGCAGCTACTCCAGCGCGCTCTCGACCGTGACGTCGACCGGGTCCACCGGCCCGGCATGGATCCCGTGCTCCGGCGAAGGCGGCACCTGCGTGTTCAGCGGCACCCGTGAAGTCCGCTACGGCGCCGGTACGTCGTTCTCGACCAAGACCTTTACCACTTCCGTCTACTGCTCGAACTCCGCGTTCGGCGACCCGGCGAAAGGCCAGCTGAAGACCTGCAGCTACTCCAGCAACGTGATCACTACTTCGAGCTCGTCAGGTGCGTCGACCACCACGCCGACGCCGGCCCCGACCACGTCGACCGCGAACGATACCGGCTGGACGACGTGCGCGGCCGAAGGCGGTACCTGCTCGGTAACGGGCACGCACCAGGTCCGCTACGGCGCCAACGGCTTCTTTGCGGTCAAGACCGTGACCGGTCCGGTTGCCTGCACGAATGCCGTCTTTGGCGACCCTGCCTACAAGATCTCCAAGACCTGCAGCTACAAGTAATCCCTGGGGCCCCTCCCCCCATCCGGTAAAAACGCGGCCTCGTGCCGCGTTTTTTATTGGCTGTGTTCGCGTAAATTCGACGAACCGAAATTCGTTGCGCAGGTCTTACGTACCGTCGAGTGAACTCATGAGGAGCGACGATGCGCAGCCCGACGTTCGACGAATTGTTCAGCCTGTTGTTGGCGGTCGAGTTGTCCACCGCCGACCTGGTCCGGCTACGGGAATGGATTGCGGGCATCGCGCATCCGGCCGAGTGTATTGCCCTGATCGAGCGGGCAGCGGCGGGACGGCCGTGTCCGCACTGCGGCTGGGCACGCAAGCACCGCTGCGGCCAGGCAAGCGGGCTGCAGCGTTTCCGCTGCCTCCGCTGCGGACGCAGCCACAACGCGCTGACCGGCACGCCGCTCGCGCGGTTGCGCAAAAAGGAATGCTGGCTGCCGTACCTGCAATGCGTGCTCGAATCGCGCACGGTCCGCGACACGGCGCGCGTCGTCAAGGTTCACCGGACCA
>JBJMVU010000409.1:0-10932 GCA_045810485.1 Massilia sp.
CGGCGGTCGCGGCCAGGTCTTCGTTCACGCCCGGCACGAACTGGATGCTCTTCGCTTCCAGGTGACCCTTGGCCTTCCACAGGTTTTCATCGAGGCCGCCCAGCGGCGAACCGCGGTAGCCCGACACGAAGCCGGCCGTGTTCAGGCCGGCGGCTTCGTCGCGCAGCTTCTGCATCATCGGCAGGCGTACCAGCGCCTGGATCCCGGACAGGAAGATCTTGCCGGAGGTGGCGGTGTACTTGTCGTCGAGGCTGACGTCTTTGAGGGGCGCGGGAACGGCGGGCGTGGCAGGCGTGGACGCGGATGCGCCCTGGCCCAGGACGGTGTCAGGCATGGTGTCTCCAAACTTTGTGTTTTCAGATGGCCCCGTGCCGGAGGCGCGCCGGGTAGGCGCTGGCCGGATCGGGTCCCGATGCCGCTTTGGCGGCTGTTACACCAAGTGTAGAGACAAGTTGACGTATACGGAAATACGGAATGGGGATGGAGCCATAAGAAAAAATGATGGCCCAGGCTATAACGCTCGTGCGCCGATCCAGCGGCCTTCGGCGCACAGCCCTTGCGCCACCTGGACCACGAGGCGGCTGACGGCCGCCGCCGCATTCGTGAGCGGGATATTGCGCGAGGTGCACAGGACGACGGTGCGCGCGATGGCCGGTTCGCAGATGGCCAGCGCCCGCATGGCGCCGCGTTCGACCTCGGCCAGCACCGGCGCGACGGGCAGGATGGTGGCGCCCATGCCGGCGAGAATGGCCGATTTGAGGATCGCGATCGAGTTGATTTCGATGACGCCGTGCGTGGCCAGGCCCGCGGCGCGCGCCGTGCTTTCGATGCGCGGCCGCACGCCGTGCTGCAGGCCCGGCAGGATCAGGGTCGTGTCCAGCGCCGCGCGCAGGGTCAGGCTGTCGCGCCCGGCGGCGGCGGGCGCGTCGGCGCGGCAGATGAAGCGCAGCTCTTCCTCGACGAGCGGAATGGCGGTGAAGCCGCCGAGCTGGCCGTCGTCGAACAGCACGGCCAGGTTGATGCGGCCGGCACGCAACTGTTCGGCCAGGCTGCCGGTGATTTCCTCGGTCAGCTGCAGCGTGATTTCCGGATAGCGCTGGCGGATCGCCGTCAGCAGCGGCAGCGCGAGGGCATCCGAGATACTGTGCGGCAGGCCGAGCGTGACACTGCCCGACGGCCGTTCGGCCGATTGCACGACGGCCGCCTGCGCATCCGCGACCTGCTTGAGGATGGCCTGCGCATGTTCGTAGAACACCTTGCCGGCATCGGTGCTGAGCACGCCCTGGGCCGAGCGGTGCAGCAGCTGCACGCCCAGTTCCTCTTCCAGCTGGCGCAATTGCTGGGTCAGCGCCGGCTGCGCCACGTGCAGGACCAGCGCGGCGCGCGACAGCGACCCATGGTCCACGATGGCGACGAAATAGCGCAGCTGGCGGAGTTCCATTTTGTAAATACTTGTAGCTTTGTGGCTACAAAAGGTAACCACAAGTTTATTTTTGGAAACTTTCTTGTCATCAAGTTGTTATACTCGGATGACGCCAAAGTGCGGCGAGATTAACATATCCCCGGATCCATCCATGCTCAAGAAAGTCGATTCTTCCCAGTTACGCGTCGGGATGTTCATCCACGACCTCGATTGCGGTTGGATGGAACATCCGTTCGTCCGCAATCGCTTCGTCATCACGACCGAGGACGAAATCCGCAAGATCCTGACGGCCGGCATCCGCGGCGTCACCATCGACTGCGCGCGCGGGCTGGATGTGAGCAACGCGCCCACGGTCGCAGAATCCGAGGCCGCGACGGAGGCCGAGGTCGCTGCCATCGCCGCCCAACCGGTGACGCCGCTGCGCACCACGCTGGCCGAGGAATTCGAGCGCGCCGCGGTCATCCGGCGCCAGGCCGCCGGCCTCGTCAAGATCGTGATGCAGGATGCGCGCCTGGGCAAGGCGGTGGAAATGGACAAGGTGTCGCCGGTGGTGGAAAACATCACCGCATCGATCCTGCGCAATGCGTCCGCGTTGCTGGGCCTGTCCGTCATCAAGAACAAGGACGACTACACGTTCCTGCATTCGGTCAGCGTCTGCACCCTGCTGGTCGCCTTCTGCCGTTCGCGCCAGATGGATGCGGAGACCACCTATCAGGCGGGCATTGGCGGCTTGCTGCACGATACCGGCAAGGCCCTGGTGCCGGATGCCATCCTGAACAAGCCCGGCCGCCTGACCGACGAGGAATTCGAGATCGTCCGCCGCCACCCCAGGGACGGTTACGACATCCTGCGCCGCTCGCCCGAAATCGGCGCGATCCCGCTCGACATCACGCTCCACCACCATGAGCGGCGCGACGGCACGGGTTATCCCGACCGCCAGGGCGAACAGGACATCAGCGAGCTGGCGCAGATGGCTGCAATCGTGGACGTCTACGACGCCATCACGGCCGACCGCTGCTATCACAAGGGCATGCCGGCGGCCGAAGCGCTGCGCAAGATGTACGAGTGGAGCAAATTCCATTTCAATCCGGCGCTGATGCAGGAATTCATGCGTTGCGTCGGCATCTATCCGGTCGGGACCCTCGTCCTGCTGGAATCGGGCCGGCTGGCCGTGGTCGTCGAGCCGCACGAGACGAGTCTGCTCACGCCCAGGGTCAACGTGTTCTACAGCACGAAGAGCCGGACCTACATCAAGCCGGAGACGGTGGACCTGGCGCGCGGCCTGGGTTTCGGCGGCGCCGACAAGATCGTGCGTCACGAATCGCCCGAAAAATGGCAGGTCGACCCGCTGCGTTTCCTGCAGTTGGCCTGAGCCCTCCGGGACGTTCAGAAGAATTCGGCGGTGTCGTTGGAGGCGACGGTCTGCAGCAGGCCGTGCGCGACGAGGTCGTCGTAATGGCAGGCGCGGTTGCGCCCGTTGCTTTTCGCGTAGTACAGCGCCTGGTCGGCGTGGCCCAGCGTGACCACGGGCGATTCGTACGCGCTGATGCTGACGAAGCCGACGCTCACCGTCACCTGTCCCACCTGGGGGAAGTCATGGCTTTCGACGTTGGTGCGGAAGCGTTCGATGATTTTCCAGGCATTGTCCAGCGTGGTCGAGCGCAGCAGCACGACGAATTCTTCGCCGCCGAAGCGGAACACGCGGTCCTGGGCGCGGAACGACGATTGCAGCAGGTTGGCGATCAGGATCAGCACTTCGTCGCCGTACAGGTGGCCGAACTTGTCGTTGACGGCCTTGAAGTGGTCGACATCGACGACGGCCAGCCACTGCTTTTCCTCGGCATGGTGCTGACGCCGCTCGGGCATGCCCGGCAGGCGCGGATCCCGTTCGTGGGAATGCTGCAGCATGCGCGCCAGCTGGTCGTCGAACGTCTTGCGGTTGAGCAGGCCGGTGAGCGAATCGCGTTCGCTGTAGTCGAGCAGATTCTGGAAATTCCGGTAGACGCCGACGATGCCGCCGATCACGTACACGGTGTCGCTCGAAAAACCCTTGTCGTCGCGGATTTCCAGGCAGGTCGTGGCCTTGTCGCCGAACCAGATCGGCAGCCACAACACACGCATGCCGTCGGCGGCGATCGCTTCCGCGCTGGCTTCATGCTCGGCCAGGCAGTGTTTCAGTTCGGGGAGGGCGGCAACGGGATCACCCAATGCGCCGTCCTGCGACTCTTCCAGTCGAGCAGCGCCACCTTTCACGATGCTGGCGCGCGCGCGCAGGTATTGCTGTCCAGACACGGTCGTGATGGCCAGTATGCGCGTCTGCACCGCGTCTGCCATCTCCTGCACTGCCGAGATCACCGACATATCGAGCATCGCGTGATCGCGGTGGCCGGTCATGTCCACCATGTGTTTCAGAAGCGAATCCATGTCGTTCTCAGCAATGTAATCAACCGACCTGCAGGCTGGTCACAGCCGCCGTCGCGTTCGCAGGTGTCAGGCGTTTCACAAAGAGCAAGCGAAACAGGATATAGCGTTTTTGCATTCTAGGCAATTATGCAAATGCAATTTTTTTAGCCTGAGTGAATTTTCTCAGAGTCAAACTGCAACATGTTCCCCCAGCTTAGGGAGCGTTAGATTCTTTCAGTCAAAAAATAGTTCCGTAAGGCAAAGTTGTTGGGTGTCAACTTGCCGCACGGCATCAAAACTTATAGTGAACTCACTGGCACGGAAACGCAGCAAGTCAGCAGGGAAGTGATGACTTGATCAGGGTTCTCCGGCTGGTAGCTGTTCTTATTAACCCACCATATGGGAGTTTGTCATGAGCAACTTCATCTCTGCAGTCAAAACCTTCGCTGCTGACGAGAACGGTGTGACGGCCATCGAGTATGGCCTGATCGCTGCCCTCATCGGCGTGGCGGTTGCAGCAACGGCGAAAACATTGGGCGGAGACCTGTCAGACCTGTTCACGACCATCTCTGGCAAGGTCAAAGGCACCGCCTGATGTAGCGGAGCAGCCCTCCGGGTCTTCGGGCCCGGAGGGCTTTTTTTTTCGGAGCCGTCATGCAAATCGAACAATACCGCGATGCGCTGCTGCTGCTCATGGTGAGCATTGCCGCCGTCAACGATCTGGCGACGCGGCGTATCCCGAACCTTCTTCTGCTCGCCGGCCTGGCCGGTGCGCTGCTGCTGCACGCCTTGTCCGCCGAACCGGGCGCCGCATTGCTGTCCGCATGCGGCGGGCTGTTATTGGGCCTTGCCATCTTCCTGCCGTTCTACCTGGTGCGCGGCATGGCGGCCGGCGACGTCAAGATGATGGCCGTGATCGGCTTCTTCACCGGCCCTGCCGAAGCATTCCAGATCGCCATCTTCACGTGGTGCGCTGGAGGCGTAATGGCGCTGCTGCTCATCCTGCTGCGCAGCCGCCTGCGGCTGGCCTTCGTCAACATCGCTTATCTGCTGTCCGGATTCCTCGTGCCGGGCAAGAAATTGGCCGAAACGACGCTGCCGCAAAGTGTCGGTTCGATGCCTTACGGACTGGCCATTGCGGCCGGCACGATCGTCGTTCTGGTCACTCAATATGGATGAGTCCGCTCTTGGCGAAGCTCAAGGGTGGCCAAAAGACCGGTCGTTAGAATCATTCTGACCTGTTTCGGAAAACAAGCAAGGCAAGGGGGTTCCGATGTTTGAAACGCTATCGACAGGCAGTACCGCGGCGGGTTCGCGCGCCGCGCAGCCCGCGCCGGCGAGCAGTCCGGAGATCGCGCCGGTCCTGCCGCGCCAGGCAAAGACCGTGCGCGATACCGGGCTCGAACCGCGCTTCGTGACGGACCTGGTGCTCAAGGCGATCCAGGCCGGCGGCAAGACCCCGTTGACCCATCTGGCCGGCAAATTGCGGCTGTCGATCAGCGTGCTGCGCGAGGTCCTCAATCCGCTGATCGCGGAACAGCAGGTGGAAGTGGCCTGGTGCGGCGAGTCGGACATCGACATGCAATACCAGCTCACCGCACACGGCCAGCGCGGCGCCGTCGACGCCCTGGCGCGCTGCCGCTATGTCGGTCCGGCCCCCGTCACGCTCGCGTCGTATCGCGCCGTGGTCGAACGCCAGGCGTTGCGCCATGCGGACGCCGAGCGCCTCACGTCCGCGCAACTGGCCGGCGCGCTTGGCGACGACGGCCTGTCGACGGCCGCGCGCGACGTGCTGGGTGCCGCCCTGTACGCGTGCCGCTCGTTGCTGCTGTACGGGCCGTCCGGCGGCGGCAAGACGACGCTGGCGCGCAAACTCGGACGTCTGCTGCCGGGTCCCATCGCAGTGCCGTATGCGCTGATGGCCGGGCGCCAGGTGATCCGCCTGTACGATCCCGCCGTGCACGCGGCGCCGCCGCCGCCGGTCGCGCGCCAGCAGGAAGAACGGCGCAGCTGCGATGCGCGCTGGATCGTGTGCCAGCGTCCGCTCGTCCACGCCGGCGCCGAACTGGGGCGTGACATGCTCGACCTGCGCTACGACGCGGAGCAGGGTGTATACCACGCACCGCCGCACCTGCAGGCGAACAACGGGATGCTGGTGCTCGACGACGTCGGCCGCCAGCGCATCGCGGCCGCCGAGCTGCTGAACCGTTTCACCGGTCCGCTGGATGCGGGCACCGACCAGTTGTCGCTGCAAGGCGGCCAGGCGGAACTGGTGCCGTTCGATGCCGCCGTGGTGTTCGCAACCAACCTGGTCCCGACCAGCGTGTTCGATGATGCCGCGCTGCGTCGCATCGGCTACAAGGTCGACATCGGCGCTTGGTCGCCGACTGCCTACCGCGCCCTGTTGTGCCGCCAGTGCCGTCTGCGCCGCATCGATGTCGAGGACGCCGCGGTCGACCACTTGATCGAGCGGCTCCACCCGCAATCCGGGCGCGCGCTGCTGGCCTGCTATCCAGGCGAACTGCTCGACCGGGTCGCCGATTTCGCCGGCTTCGCCGGGACCGAACCGCGCCTCACGATCGCGGCGGTCGAGCAAGCCTGGCGCAGCATGTTCATCGCTTGCACGACGGAGATTCAAAAATGAAGAACAAGCGTGCCATCCTCGTCATGGCCGTCGCGATCCTGTTCGGATTCGGGGCCGTCGTGTTCGCATCGCGCTGGCTGTTGAAGCAGCCGGGCAGCGGCAACGGCCGTATCCTCGTGGCCGCCATCGACATCAGCCTCGGCCAGCGCCTGGCGCCCGAGATGTTCAAGCCGGCCGACTGGCCCGCCGACAGCGTCCCGAAAGGCGCTTTTACGGATCCGCAGAAACTCGGCGGCCGTGTCCTCAAGACGAACCTGCTGATGGGCGAGCCGGTCAGCGAGGTCAAACTGGCGCCCGCCGGCACGCTTGGCGGACTGTCGGCGCTGATCACGGAAGGCAAGCGCGCGATCACGGTGCGCGTGAACGACGTGATCGGCGTGGCCGGCTTCGCGCTGCCGGGCAACTACGTCGACGTCATCGTCAGCACCCAGAAGGACGTGCCGCCCGGCGCCGATGCGCGCCAGCAGAACATCTCGAAGATCGTGCTGGAACGGATCCTCGTGCTGGCCGTCGCCCAGGAAGTCAACCGCGACGAGACCAAGCCGAAAGTCGTCAATGCGGTCACGCTGGAAGTGACGCCGGAGCAGGCCGAAAAGCTCGACCTTGCGCGCAGCGTGGGCACGCTGTCGCTGGCCCTGCGCAACCAGGTCGATCCGCAGTCCGCCAGTACCGAAGGCGCGACCAAGCTGACCCTGCTGCCCGAAGCGCCGCCGCCGGCGCCGCGCAAGCCCTCACCCAAGCCGGCGCCCGTGGTGCGTCCCGCGCCGGTGGTGGTCAAGGTGGCGGCGCCGGTGCGGCGCGATTGCGTCACCGTACTCAATGGCCTGCGCGTGTCGCAGGAGTGCTTCTGAACTTCATCCAGGGTAAAGCCATGAACGGATGCTTGACGCCATTACCGCTGCTTCGCTGCCTGTTCGCCGCCGGCCTGGCGCTGGCGGCCGTCGGACCCGCAGGCGCGGCCGCCAAATCGAAAGCCCAGGCTGCGGATAACCCGGCCGACGCCGCGCCGCCGCGTGCGGAGGCCGGGCCCAATTGCAAGGGCGAAGCCGCGAAGCCGGTCCAACTGGCCCTGCAGGTCGGCAAGTCCAGCCTGATGCGCCTGCCCGAACCGGTCCAGCATCGCAGCGTCGGCAACCCGCTCGTCGTGCAGGCCCTGATGGTGGCGCCCGACACGCTGTACATCGCCGGCGTCGACGTCGGTACGACCAACATGATCATCCAGGGCAAAAGCGGCCTGTGCAGCGTGCTCGACATCACCGTCGCCATGGATCCGTCGGCCCTGCAGGCAACGCTGGCCGCCGCCATGCCGGACGAGCAGGATATCAAGGTGCTGGCCGCATCCGACGCGCTGGTGTTGACCGGCACCGTGAGCGATGCCGCCGCGGCGGCGCGTGCCGTGGAACTGGCGACGGCCTATGTGCGGCGGCCGTTGCGGGCGCTGACGGTGCCCGACAAGGAGGACGCCGCCAGCCAGAACCAGAGGGAAAACCAGAACCAGGCCGGCGCGGCCGCGGCACGGGTGGTCAACATGCTGTCCGTGCGTGCGCCCCAGCAGGTGCAGCTCGAAGTCAAGATTGCCGAAGTGTCGAAGACCCTGCTGGATCGCCTGGAAGCCGGCGTCACCTGGCGCTTCGGTTCCGGCAGCTGGGGCGCCACGCTGCTGTCGAATTTCATCAGCGGCACGGCAAATGCGTCGGTCCAGGCGACCAAGGGCGTCGGCCGTAGCCTGGCCGCTGCGGCCGAGCAGCAGGACGGGCTGGTGCGCGTGCTGGCCGAGCCGAACGTGATGGCGATCAGCGGCCAGGAAGGTACCTTCCTCGTGGGCGGCAAGTTCTATATTCCGGTCGCGCAGGACAACAACCGGGTCACGCTCGAGGAAAAGGAATTCGGCGTGGGCCTGCGCTTCACGCCGACGGTACTGGGCGGCGGGCGCATCAACCTGCGTGTCGCACCCGAGGTGTCGGAGTTGTCGCGCGAAGGCATCGGCCTGTCGGCCACGGGCTTCAGCGGCACCGCCATCCTGCCGGTCGTGACGACCCGCCGCGCCACCACCACGGTCCAGTTGTACGACGGCCAGAGCTTCGCGATCGGTGGCCTGATCAAGAGCAACCTGGTCGCCAACATGAAAGGGCTTCCGTTGCTGGGCCAGATCCCCGTGCTCGGCGCACTGTTCCGCAGCGCCGACTATCAACAGGACCGCACGGAACTCGTCTTCGTGATCACCGCGCACCTTGTCAAACCCTTGTCCGGCAACGGCTACGTGCTCCCAACCGACAAGGTGGGCGAGCCGTCGCGTGGCGAATTACTGCTGGGCGGGCGTCTGGAAGGCGCGCCGCCGAAGGCGACGACGGCGACCGCGTCGGCCCAGGCACCGGTGACACGCGCGACGCAAAGCGCCGGCGGCTTCGAATTGAAATAGGAGAGAGCGATGGCCATCAGATGCAAGCGAATGGCATGCGTGGCGCTGGCGAGCGTGCTGCTGTACGGATGCAGCACGACCCCGCGCTTCAACCAGCAGTTCGGCACTGCCGTGCGCGCCAACGTGACGGCGCAGGTGCTCGATCCGGCCGCGGCGGCCAATACGAATCCTGCTGCCGGCATGGAGGGCGCCGCTGCCGTTATCGCCCACGAGCGCTACCAGAATTCGTACAAGGAACCGGAAAAGCCCATCAGAGGCCTGGTCATCAACGGCGCGGGCAGCAAGTGACGCCCACGCATATCCACCGACACGATGTCGACCGAAAGCCGTCCCGAGGACCACGATGAAAGCCCTCCTGATCAGTCGCGACACCCAGCTTTATGCGGAAATCGCCTCCCAGGGCGCCGCACGCGTGCCGCCGCTGAATGTCGCCGCCAGTCGCGCCAGCCTGCGCGATGCGCTCGAGCGCCCGCTGTCTGATGGCCCGGGCCTGATCATCGTCGACATCAGCGACGCCGATGCCGCCGACGGCGACCTGCTGGAGCGCCTGACCCGCCACTACTCGGCAGCGCATTTCATGCTGCTGACCGACAATCACCATCCCGACCTCCTGATCCGCGCCATGCGCGCCGGTGTGCGCGAAGTGCTGCAACTGCCTCTGGTACATCGCGCACTGCACGAGGCGATCGACCGCGTCGCGACCAGCGCCGGCGTGGCGGCGATTCGCAACGGGAAGATACTCGCCTTCATCGCCTGCAAGGGCGGCAGCGGCGCCACCTTCATCTCCACCAATTTCGGCTACGCGCTGGCCACGCTGGCGGACAAGAAGGTGCTGCTGATCGACCTGCATCGCCAGTTCGGCGACGCCACGCTGTACGTGTCGGACCAGAGGCCGGCCATGACGCTGTCCGACGTCTGCCAGCAGATCGCCCGTATCGACGGGCCGTTCCTGGAATCGTGCCTCGTCCATGTGGCGCCCGGCTTCGGCGTGCTGGCGGCTGCCGACGACCCGGGCCAGACCAGCGAGGCCAAGCCCGAACACATCGACACGATCCTGCGCGTCGCGCGCCAGCACTACGACTACATCCTGCTCGACGTGGGACGCCAGATCGACGCGGTGTCGCTGCGCGCGCTCGACAGCACCGACGCGATCTATCCGGTGCTGCAGCTGGCCCTGCCGGACATCCGCGACGCCCGCCGCCTGCTCGACATCTTCCGCTCGCTCGGCTACGTGACCGACCACATCCGCCTGATCGTCAACCGCTACGAAAAGGGCGGCAAGCTGCGCCTGGCGGACCTGCACGCGGCACTGGGCGCGGAAGTGCTGCACACCGTTCCCAACGATTACATCGCCGTCACCGACTCCGTCAACCAGGGCATTCCGGTGCTGCAGCTGTCGCGCGGCAGCGCGGCCGCGCGCAGCCTGGCCGACCTGGTCGAAGTGGTGACGGCGCGCCGCATCCCCGAGGCCAAGGGCCTGTTCGACCGCCTGTTCGGGCGCGGCGAAGACGATTGATCTTTTCAAGGAGCCTCCCATGTCCCTGCGCGAACGCCTGTCCGTGACGGACGAGGAGCGCCAGCATCAGCCGGTAGCGGCCGCGGCGCAACAAGCCTATGCGGAGCTGAAGAAGACGATGCACCAGATGATCCTCGACCGGATCGACCTGGAGCGCCTGAAACGCCTGACGAGCGAGCAGTTCAAGCACGAGCTGGCGCTGCTGGTTCAGCGCATCATCGAGGAAGAGCGCATCGTGCTGAACCAGCAGGAGCGCCATCACCTCGTGCTCGACATCCAGCACGAGATGCTCGGTTTCGGCCCGCTCGAGCCGCTGCTGAACGACCCGACCATCTCCGACATCCTCGTCAACACCTACGACAAGGTGTACGTTGAGCGGCGCGGCCGCCTGGAACTGACCGACGTTTCATTCCACGACAACGCGCACCTCATGAAGATCATCGAGAAGATCGTCTCGCGCGTCGGCCGCCGGGTCGACGAATCGAGTCCGATGGTCGATGCGCGCCTGCCGGACGGTTCCCGCGTGA
>JBJMVU010000410.1:0-14470 GCA_045810485.1 Massilia sp.
ACCGCATTCTCGCCGCGATGGCGAAGGACCGCGGCGAGCTCGATTGGACGGCGGCCGCGCTGAACGTGTCGGAAGACGCGGGCCTCGGCTGATCACTCGTGCGGCGTGGCGGCGTCCGGCTCGATGACGAGCAGGTCGCCTTCGAGCCGAGCCGCCGTGCCGAGGTCGCGGCACAACGCCTGCATGTGCGTATACATCCAGGTGCGCTGCGTGTGGTCGGCAGGCAGCACGCGGCCGTGGCGGATGAACACCGGGTGCAGCACGATGCGCCGCAGGGCGTCCTCGCCCAGGTGCACCTCGAACAGCAGTTGATGGTCGTTGCGCAGGTCCGGATCGACGGCGTAGTCGTCGACCAGATCGCCGGCCGCGTACAGGATCGGCCAGCCCCGGTACAGTTCGATACCGTGGAAGACGTGGGCGCTGTGCCCGTAGACGATCTTCCAGCCGACGTCGATGGCGGCGTGGGCCAGGCGGCGCAGGTGTGGCGCGGGCGCCGTCACCTTGTTCGGGCCCCAGTGCAAGGATAAAACCGGCCAGCGCACGCCGGCCGCGCGCAGGGGCGCGAGCGCGCGCGCGAAGGCGTCGGTGGCGGCCGCCTCGTCGTGCAGGTCGAGCCAGGCGATGCCGGGGTGAATGTCCGTGGCGGCGAAATCGGCCTGGTGGTCGCAGAACGCCGCCATCCCGACCAGCACCTCGCCGCAAGTCACGACGGCCGGAGCCAGCGCCCACGCGAGGTCCGGACCGGCGCCGGTGTGGGCGATGCCGTGCGCGTCCAGGATGCGCAGCGTGTCGGCCAGGCCCCGCACGTCGTAGTCGAGGCTGTGGTTGTTCGCCAGGCCGACCATGCGGATGCCGGCGTCAAGCAGCGCCTGGCCCGCCGCGGGCGGCCCGGCAAAATAAAAGGCCTTGGGGACGCCGTGCCAGTGCCTCGTGCTATCAGTGAGTGCACACTCCAGGTTGACGATGGCCATGTCGGCCGCACGCAGCAGCGGCGCAATCGCTTCCAGCGGTGCGTGGATGCCGTCGCGCCGAATGACGTCGCGCACGTGGCGGCCCAGCATGACGTCGCCGCCGAACACGAGGCGCAGGTCAGGGCGCATGGACGAACCAGGTGGTGAACCACTCGGCCGCCAGCCGCGCGACTTCTTCCAGCGTGCCCGGCTCGTCGAACAAATGCGTCGCACCGGGCACGATCACCAGCCGCTTCGCGCAGCCCAGTTCGGCATAGGCCTGCCGGTTCAGGGCGATGACGGGTTCGTCGGCGCCGCCCACGATGAGGAGTGTCGGCGCCTCGACGGCGCGCAGGGCGGTGTCGCCGGCCAGATCCGGCCGCCCGCCGCGCGAGACGACGGCCGCGATGGGCGCCGCCGGGTCCGCCGCCAGCTGCAGCGCGGCGGCCGCGCCCGTGCTGGCGCCGAACAAGCCGACCGGCAGAGGCGCCGTCGCATCCTGCGCCCGCAGCCAGGTTGCGGCCGCGCGCAGGCGGCCCGTCAGCAGGGAAATGTCGAAACGGTTATGGACTTTCCGGTCTTCTTGCGGCGTGAGCAGGTCGAGCAGCAGCGTGCCGATGCCGGCGTCGCGCAGCACCTGCGCCACGTGGTTGTTGCGCGGACTCAGCCGGCTGCTGCCGCTGCCGTGCGCGAACAGCACGACGCCCGATGCGGTGTGGGGCAGCTCGAGCATGCCTTCCATCGTGGCCGTGCCGCTGTCGATGTGGACCAGGACTTTTGTCATGCTGCTTAGACCATCCGGCAGGGGCAAAGATTCCGCGTTCGATTGTTAAATGCATGTCGGTCCGACGTCCTGTATTTACCCATTCCCGACGTCGCGGACATGACGTGTAAACAGGTTGTAATGAATCGTCAGGATGCCTCCACAAAAGGGGTTTCTTCGAGGCATTTGTAAAGATTGTTTACTGATGTGAAACAATGTGTTGTATGCATAAGTTATTAAAAACAAGCACTTAGGTTCCAAAATATCTGACTCGTGATTTAGTAATGTTGTAATATCACGTCGATAACATGCCTGGAATCGGGCGGTGTCCTGCAGGCCTTGCCGTTTCTGCACTACAATACGGGATTCTCCAAATACCAATATTCACTGTGTCCAACCTCGTCGAAATTCGCGATCTGCATTTTTCGTATGGCGATCGCCCGATCCTGCAGAACCTGAGCATGGACTTCCCGCGCGGCAAGCTGATTGCCGTGATGGGCGGCTCCGGCTCGGGCAAGACGACGGTGCTGCGTCTGATCGGCGGCCAGATCAAGCCGCAGCGCGGCACCGTCGCCGTGAATGGCGAGGTGGTGAACCAGCTCGACACGGACGGTTTATATCGCCTGCGCCGCAAGATGGGCATGCTGTTCCAGTTCGGCGCGCTGTTCACGGACCTGACCGTGTTCGAGAACGTGGCCTTTCCGCTGCGCGAGCACACGGAACTGCCGGAAGAACTCATTCGCGACCTGGTGCTGATGCGCCTGAACGCCGTCGGCCTGCGCAATGCCGCGGGCCTGAAGCCAAACGAGATCTCGGGCGGCATGGCGCGCCGCGTGGCGCTGGCCCGTGCCGTCGCGCTCGATCCGGCGCTGATCATGTACGACGAGCCGTTCGCCGGCCTCGACCCGATCTCGATGGGCGTGACCGCCAACCTGATCCGCAACCTGAACAATGCGCTCGGCTCGACGGCCATCCTCGTGTCGCACGACGTGAACGAAACCTTCATGATCGCCGACTATGTTTATTTCCTGTCCGCGGGCAAGATCGTCGCCTCGGGCACGCCGGACGAGATGCGCCGCTCGACCGATCCGTACGTCAAGCAGTTCGTGAACGCCGAGCCGGACGGACCCGTGCCGTTCCACTATCCCGGTAAATCGCTGGCCGAGGACCTGGGCCTGGGAGGCAAGCGATGAGCAATGTATTGGGCGCCATCGGCGGCTTTGTCCTCGACACCTTCGCCCGCGTCGGCGTCGTCACGCGGTCGTTCGGCGGCCTGCTCGGCAAGGCGCCGGGCGCGCTGCGCCGTCCGACCCTGATCTCGGAACAGATCCATTTCATCGGCAATTACTCGCTGCTGATCATCACCGTGTCCGGCCTGTTCGTCGGCATGGTGCTGGGCCTGCAGGGGTATTACACGCTGAGCCAGTTCGGCGCCGAGGAAAAACTCGGCCAGCTCGTGGCGTTGTCTCTGCTGCGCGAGCTGGGCCCGGTCGTGACGGCGCTGCTGTTCGCCGGCCGCGCGGGCACGTCCCTGACGGCGGAAATCGGCCTCATGAAGGCCGGCGAGCAACTGACTGCGATGGAAATGATGGCCGTCAACCCGATCCAGCGCGTGCTGGCGCCCCGTTTCTGGGCGGGCCTGATCGCCATGCCGGTGCTGGCCGCCGTGTTCTCCGCGATCGGCGTGGTCGGCGGCTACCTGGTCGGCGTGCAGCTGATCGGCGTGGACGAAGGCGCGTTCTGGTCGCAGATGCAGGCGAACATCGACGTCCGCCGCGACATCATGAATGGCGTCATCAAGAGCTTTGTATTTGGCATGGCCGTGACCTTCACGGCGCTGTTCCAGGGCTATGAAGCCCAGCCGACGCCGGAAGGCGTGTCGCGCGCCACCACGCGGACCGTCGTGATCGCGTCGCTGATGGTGCTGGGGCTGGACTTCATCATGACTGCCTTGATGTTCAACAAGTAATCAGAAGAGTTGGGAAAAACTTATGCATCGTAAATCCATTGACGTCTGGGTCGGCCTTTTTGTCCTGTTGGGTGCGCTATCGCTCCTTTTCCTGGCACTCAAGGCCGGTAACATGAGCACGATCTCGTTCAACAAGACGTACGCCATCACGGGCAAGTTCGACAACATCGGCGGCCTCAAGCCGCAATCGCCCGTCAAGAGCGCGGGCGTGGTCGTGGGCCGCGTGGGCGACATCTCGTTCGACGACAAAAGTTTCCAGGCGATCGTCCGCCTCGATCTGAATCCTGCTTACAAGTTCCCGAAGGACAGCTCCCTGAAGATCCTGACTTCGGGCCTGCTGGGTGAGCAATACATCGGCATCGAGGCCGGTGGCGACACGAACAATCTCGTCGAAGGCGACCGCATTACCCGTACGCAATCCGCCGCCGTGCTCGAAGACTTGATTAACCAATTTATTTATAGCAAGGCAGCCGAAGGAAAGGACAGTAGCAAATGACGAACCGCAATGACTCCGCCACGCCGCGTACCCGCACTGGCCTGGCGCTGGCACTCGGGGCAGCCGTATTGCTGAGTGGCTGTGCGACGACCGCCAACCCGAAGGACCCGTTCGAGAAGTTCAATCGTGCGATGTTCAGCTTCAACGACACGGTCGACCGCGTCGCCCTGAAGCCGGCCGCCACCGCCTACAAGAACGTCACGCCGACCTTTGTGCAGACGGGCGTGAACAATTTCTTCGGCAACTTGACCGACCTGTGGAGCTCGATGAACAATTTTGCCCAGCTGAAAGGGCAAGATGGCTTGAACGATTTCATGCGCTTTGCCGTGAACTCCACGCTGGGCCTGGCCGGCGTGCTCGACATCGCCACCCCGGCCGGCATGCGCAAGCATAACGAAGACTTCGGCCAGACCCTGGGCTATTGGGGCGTGCCGAGCGGTCCCTACTTGATGTTGCCGTTGCTGGGCCCATCTACGATCCGTGACACCGCGACCCTGCCGGCCGACTGGTGGGGCGACGCGTGGACCCACGTGAACGACGTGCCGTGGCGCACCGGCGGCATCGTCCTCCGTGCGGTCGACCAGCGCGCCAGCGTGCTGGACGCGTCGAACCTGCTGGAAGACGCCGCCCTCGACCGTTACGAATTCATCCGTGACGGCTACATGCAGCGCCGCAACAGCAAGGTGCTCGACACGGACAAGGCGCAGGAACGCGCCGACAAGGTCCACGAAAAGCTGGAAAAGGTCCAGGAAAAGGTCGAATCGAAGCTGGGCGTGAAACTGGGCCCGAAACCGGAGCCGGAAGACGGCGCGGAAGTGCCCGCAGCGGCGCCGGCCGACGGTTCGGCGCCGAATAATCCGCCCGTGCCGGCGCCCGTGTCATCCGAACCGGCCAGTAAATAGTTAACTACGGTACAGCCAGGCCGTTCGCGCAGCACGCGGGACCGCCCGGTCAGACCCAACCAAGATAAAGGAAGCGTATGAAGCCCATCGCAAAACTGATCGTGACCGCCGCCGCCGTGGCGATGTCCACCGCCGTTCTCGTCGCCCCGGCCCGTGCCGCCGCCGAGGCGCCGGATGCCCTCGTCAAGCGCGTCTCCACCGATGTCATCGAGAGCGTCAAGGCCGACAAGGACATTCAGGCCGGCAATAGCAAAAAGATCATGGATCTGGTCAACAGCAAGATCCTGCCGTACGTCGATTCGGACAAGATGACCGCCCAGGCGGCCGGCCGCTTCTGGCGCCAGGCGACGCCGGACCAGCAGAAGCAGCTGGCGGCGGAGTTCCGCACGCTGCTCGTGTACACCTACGCCGGTGCGCTGTCGCAAATCAAGAACGAAACCATCGAATTCAAACCGTTCCGCGCCGACCCGGCCGACACGGAAGTCGAAGTGAAATCGCAGGTCAACCTGACCCGTGGCGAGCCGATCACCCTGAACTACCGCCTGTCCAAGGGCCCGCAGGGCTGGAAGATCTTCGACCTGAACGTGCTGGGCGCGTGGCTGGTCGAGACCTACAAGAGCACGTTCGCGTCGGAAATCGGCAAGAATGGCGTCGACGGCCTGATCAAGAAGCTGCACGACCGCAACGAGCAGCTGGCCAACAAGCCGCTGACCAAGTCCGCGCAGAAGTAAGCATGGCGGAAGCGAACCCCATGCTCTCGCTCGAAGCCCTGACATTCGGCAACGCGCAAGCGGCGCTGGCGCAGGGCTGCGCGGCCGTGACCGCCGGCGAAACCGTGTTCGACCTCGGCGGCGTCAAGGCCGCCGACTCCTCGGCCCTGGCCCTGATGCTGGCCTGGCAGCGCCGCGCGCAGGGGCAGGGGCGCAGCCTCAAGTTCATCAATGTGCCGGCCAACGTCGATGCGTTGGCAAAACTATACGGTGTCGATGGGTTGCTCGGCCGAGCATGATCTGCATGGTGGGCACGGGGTGCCCACCCTACGCCGCGCCTGACCGCCTCTCCGAAAACGCCACGGCCCGGAACGCCGTGGCGTTTTCTTCTATAATGGCTCGTTTCCCCCGCACGGTTCCGGTCCTTCGGATCCCCAACGCATGACAGCAGCCATCCAGATCGACAGCGTCGAGAAAAGCTACAAGGGCTTCAAGGCCCTCAAGGGCGTTTCACTGAACATCGAACAAGGCGAATTCTTCGGCCTCCTCGGCCCGAACGGCGCCGGCAAGACGACCCTGATTTCGACCATCGCCGGTCTGATCCGTCCGGACGTGGGCAGCGTGCGCATCCACGGCCACGACGTCGTGCGCGACTTCCGCGAAGCGCGCATGAAGCTGGGCGTCGTGCCGCAGGAACTCGTGTTCGACCCGTTCTTCACCGTGCGCGAGACCTTGCGCCTGCAATCGGGCTACTTCGGCCTGAAGAACAACGACAAATGGATCGACGAGGTCATGGAAAACCTCGACCTCACGCCCAAGGCGGACGTCAACATGCGCGCGCTGTCCGGCGGCATGAAGCGCCGCGTGCTCGTCGCCCAGGCGCTCGTCCATAAACCGCCCGTGATCGTGCTGGACGAACCGACGGCCGGCGTCGACGTCGAACTGCGCCAGACCCTGTGGAAGTTCATCGCGCGCCTGAACCGCGAGGGCCACACGGTCGTCCTGACGACGCACTACCTGGAAGAAGCGCAGGCCATGTGCCAGCGCGTGGCGATGCTCAAGACGGGCAACGTCGTCGCGCTGGACACCATGTCGCAGCTGCTGCGCCGCGTGTCTGGCTCGTCGCTCGTCGTGCACCTGAAGCAGGGCGGCTTGCCGGAAGGCCTGCGCCACCTCGTCGCCCACGATGAACACAATGGCGGCAACGCGTACACGCTGCGCGTGAACGACTACAGCGAAGTGGAAGGGATCCTCGCGCGCCTGCGCGAATCGGGCGCCGAGATCGACGAGATGCAGCTGCAGCAGGCCGACCTGGAAGACATTTTTATCCAGATCATGGAAGGGAGCCCGGTGCGATGAATGTGTTCTCGGTGGGTTTCCGCACCCTGTTTTTCAAAGAAATCCTGCGCTTCTGGAAGGTCGCCACCCAGACCATCGCCGCGCCCGTCGTCAGCGCGATGCTGTATCTGCTGATCTTCGGCCACGTGCTCGACGGCCGCGTCGAGATGCTCGATGGCGTCAGCTACACGTCGTTCCTCGTCCCGGGCCTCGTCATGATGAGCGTGCTGCAGAACGCGTTCGCCAACTCGTCGTCGTCGCTGATCCAGTCGAAAATCACGGGCAACCTCGTGTTCATCCTGCTGCCGCCGCTGTCGCACGTCGAGATCCTGTCGGCGTACGTGACGGCCTCCGTCGTGCGCGGGCTGGCCGTCGGCCTGGGCGTGTTCGTCATCACCGCGTGGTTCGCGCACCTGACGTTCGTGGCGCCGCTGTGGATCGTCGTGTTCGCGCTGCTGGGCGCGGGCATCCTCGGCACGCTGGGCGTCATCGCCGGCATCTGGGCGGAAAAGTTCGACCAGCTGGCCGCATTCCAGAACTTTTTGATCACGCCAGCAACATTTTTGGCCGGCGTGTTCTATTCCATTAAGAAACTTCCGCCGTTCTGGCTTGCAGTCTCGCATTTCAACCCGTTCTTTTATATGATTGACGGGTTCCGCTATGGTTTCTTTGGCCAGTCCGACGTGTCGCCCTGGACCAGCCTGGCAATCGTCGCCGTCTTCTTCGTGGCCCTGGCCGCTATCGCAATCAATCTGCTTCGCCGCGGCTACAAGCTGCGTCACTGACCAAACATGGCTACTACACCCGAACTCATCCACGGCTACATCAAGAACGGCCTGGCGTGCACCCACCTGGAAGTGGAAGGCGACGGCCAGCATTTCAGCGCCGTCATCGTCTCGTCCGCGTTCGCCGGCAAGAGCCGCATCCAGCGCCACCAGATCGTCTACGCCGCATTGGGCGACCGCATGCGCGAGGAAATCCACGCGCTGTCGATGAAGACGCTGACCCCCGAAGAGTACCAAGGATAAATCGATGGACAAGCTCCAGATCGTCGGCGGCAAGCGCCTGAACGGTGACATCCCCATCTCGGGCGCGAAGAACGCGGCGCTCCCGATCCTGTGCGCGGGCCTGCTGACGGCCGGCGACCTCGCCCTGTCGAACGTGCCGCGCCTGCACGACGTGCGCACGATGCTGCGCCTGCTCGAACAAACCGGTTTGAAAGTCACGCAGGACGATGAGAACGTCGTGCTGAACGGTTCGGCCATCAACACCCTCGTCGCACCGTACGAGCTGGTGAAGACGATGCGCGCGTCGATTCTCGTGCTGGGCCCGATGCTGGCGCGCTTCGGCGAAGCCAAGGTGTCGCTGCCGGGCGGCTGCGCGATCGGTTCGCGCCCCGTCGACCAGCACATCAAGGGCCTGCGCCAGATGGGCGCCGACATCACGATCGAGGGCGGCTACATCTACGCGAAAGCGACCCGCCTGAAGGGTGCCCGCATCCACACGGACATGATCACCGTGACGGGCACCGAGAACCTCCTGATGGCCGCCACGCTGGCCGAGGGCGAGACGATCCTGGAAAACGCCGCGCGCGAGCCGGAAGTGACGGACCTCGCGAACATGCTCGTCGCGATGGGCGCGAAGATCGACGGCATCGGCACCGACCGCCTCGTGATCCAGGGTGTCGACAGCCTGCACGGCACCGAACACGCGGTCATCTCCGACCGCATCGAAGCGGCCACGTTCCTGTGCGCCGTGGCGGCGACGGGCGGCGACATCCGCATCACCCGCACCCGCACGGACATCTTCGACGCCGGCATCGACAAGCTGCGCGCGATGGGCGTCCAGCTGAGCATCGAAGGCGACAGCATCCGCGCGCGCATGGACGGCCGTCCGCATCCGGTCTCGTTCCGTACCACGGAATACCCGGGCTTCCCGACCGACATGCAGGCGCAGTTCATGGCCGTGAACACGATCGCCGGCGGACCGAGCAAGGTCACCGAAACCATCTTCGAAAACCGCTTCATGCACGTGCAGGAAATGAACCGCCTGGGCGCGCAGATCTCCACCGAGGGCAACACGGCCTTCATCAAGGGCGTCGACCGCCTCGTCGGCGCGCCCGTGATGGCGACCGACCTGCGCGCATCGGCCTCGTTGGTGATCGCCGGCCTGGCCGCCGAGGGCACGACCCTCGTCGACCGCATCTATCACCTCGATCGCGGGTATGACCGGATGGAGGCGAAGTTGTCGGCGGTGGGGGCGGATATCGTCCGTATCAAATAAAGAAAACAGCAAGCAGATGAACGTCGTTCCCGCGCAGGCGGGAACCTAAGTTCGCCAGCGCTACCGATATGCAAGCAAACTTGGGTCCCCGCCTTCGCGGGGACGACGGGTCAACAACGAACGCAGTCACATGAACGACACCACTCGGGACAGCTCGCAGCTGATCCTCGCCCTCTCGAAGGGCCGCATCTTCGAAGACACGCTGCCGCTGCTGGCCGCGGCCGGCATCGAGGTACTGGAAAATCCGGAAACCTCGCGCAAGCTGATCCTCGCCACCAACGACCCCGGCATCCGCGTGCTGATCGTGCGCGCCACCGACGTGCCGACGTACGTCCAGCATGGCGCCGCCGACTTCGGCGTGGCCGGCAAGGACGTGCTGCTCGAGCATGGCGGCGAAGGGTTGTACCAGCCGATCGACCTGAAAATCGCCTGCTGCCGCATGTCCGTGGCCGTGAACGCCGGCTTCGACTACGACAACGCGGTGCGCCAGGGCGCGCGCCTGCGCGTGGCGACGAAATTCGTGCACACGGCGCGCGAGCACTTCGCCAAGAAGGGCGTGCACGTCGACCTCATCAAACTGTATGGCTCGATGGAGCTGGCGCCGCTGGTCGGCCTGTCCGACGCCATTGTCGACGTCGTGTCGACGGGCGGCACGCTGCGCGCCAACAACCTGGTCGAAGTCGAAAAGATCATGGAGATCTCGTCGCGCCTCGTCGTCAACCAGGCCGCGCTGAAACTGAAGCGCGAGCGCCTGCAACCGATCCTCGACGCGTTCGAACGCGCATCCAAGCAGCAGCCATGCTAACGACCATGTCCATCACGATCCGCAAACTCGATTCCACCGCCGAAGGCTTCCAGCAGACCCTGAACAACCTGCTCGCATTTGAAGCCGAGACCGACGACGCCATCGAATCCGCCGTCGCGAAGATCCTGGCCGACGTGAAGGCGCGCGGCGACGCCGCCGTGCTGGAATACACGAACAAGTTCGACCGCATCCCCAATGGCGCCACGAGCATGGCCGCCTTCGACATCGGCCAGGCCGAGCTGGATGAAGCGCTGGCGTCGCTGCCGGAATCGCAACGCGCCGCGCTGCGCACGGCGGCGGAACGCATCCGCGTGTTCCACGAGCGCCAGAAGCAGGAACTGAACGGTTTTACGTACACGGAGCCTGACGGCACGGTGCTGGGCCAGCGCGTCACGCCGCTGGACCGCGTGGGCATCTATGTCCCGGGCGGCAAGGCCGCGTATCCGTCGTCCGTGCTGATGAACGCGATCCCGGCGCAAGTCGCGGGCGTGAAGGAAATCGTGATGGTCGTGCCGACGCCGGATGGCGTCAAGAACCGCATGGTGCTCGCGGCCGCCGCGATCGCCGGCGTCACGCGCGTGATCACGATCGGCGGCGCGCAAGCCGTCGGCGCACTGGCCTACGGCACGGCGACCATTCCGCCGGTCGATAAAATCGTCGGCCCGGGCAACGCCTACGTGGCCGCCGCCAAGCGCCGCGTGTTCGGCACGGTCGGTATCGACATGATCGCGGGCCCGTCGGAAATCCTCGTGCTGTGCGACGGCACGACGGACCCGGACTGGGTCGCGATGGACCTGTTCTCGCAGGCCGAGCACGACGAACTGGCGCAAGCCATCCTGCTGTGCCCCGACGCCGGCTACATCGCGCAAGTGGAAGCGAGCATTCACAAACTGCTGCCGACGATGCCGCGCAAGGACACCATCGCCACGTCGATGACGGACCGCGGCGCGCTGATCAAGGTGCGCGACATGGATGAAGCGTGCGCGATCGCGAACGCCATCGCGGCCGAGCACCTGGAAATCTCCGCCGAGGATCCGCAGCAGTGGGCCGATAAAATCCGCCACGCGGGCGCGATGTTCCTGGGCCGCTTCTCGTCCGAATCGCTGGGCGACTATTGCTGCGGCCCGAACCACGTGCTGCCGACGTCGCGCACGGCGCGCTTCTCGTCGCCGCTGGGCGTGTACGACTTCCAGAAGCGCTCGTCGATCCTGTTCGTGTCGCAGGCCGGCGCGCAGACGTTGGGCAAGGTCGCGGCCGAACTCGCGTACGGCGAAGGCCTGCAGGCGCACGCGCGCAGCGCAGAGCTCAGGATTCAGCCGGAATCATGACGGCCTGGCTCGATCAGGTCTTCTGCGAGGATGCGCTGGCCGGCATGGCGCGCATCCCCGACGGCAGTATCGACCTGATCCTGACGGACCCGCCGTACAATCTCGGCAAGGATTACGGCAACGGCTCGGACCAGCAGAGCGTGGAGGATTACCTCGCGTGGACCGAGCGCTGGATCGACGTCGCGCTGCCGAAACTGAAGGACAACGGCAGCCTGTACATCTTTCTCACGTGGCGCTTCGCGCCCGAGATCTTCGTCATGCTCAAGCGGCGCATGACGATGATGAACGAGATCATCTGGGACCGCCGCGTCCCCTCGATGGGGGGCAGCACCAGGAGCTTTTCCTCGGTGCACGACACCATCGGCTTCTTCGTGAAGCGCAAGGATTATTATTTCGACTTGGACGCCGTGCGTATCCCGTACGACGCCCAGACGAAGAAGGCGCGATCGCGCTCGATCTTCGTGGGCGCCAAGTGGCTGGAAGTGGGTTACAACCCGAAGGACCTGTGGAGTGTGTCGCGCCTGCATCGCGAACACGCGGAACGGGTCGACCATCCGACCCAGAAACCGCTCGAGATCATCGAACGCATGGTCAAGGCGTCGTGCCCGCCGGGCGGCGTCGTGCTCGACCCGTTCATGGGCAGCGGCACGACGGCGCTCGCAGCACAGCGCCTCGGCCGGCATTTCACCGGTTTCGAACTGAACCCCGCCTACTGCGCGACCATCGCGGAACGCTTGTCCGCGCCCGCGCAGCCGGCCACGAAAAAACGCAAGGGCGTCCGTGTCGACGTCGCCATCGAAGGAGTGAACCAGGAATGACCCGCATCGACAACCTCATCGCCAACACGATCCGCGAGGACGTCCGCGCCGGGCATATCTACAACGTCCCGGATTCGAGCGGCTACATCAAGCTGGACGCGATGGAAAACCCGTACCAGCTGCCGGATGCGCTGCGCGCCGAGCTGGCCCAGCGCCTGGCGGACGCCGTCCTGAACCGCTATCCGGTGCCGTCGTACGCGGGCATCAAGGAACGCATCCGCGCGAAGCTGGGCGTGCCGGCCGGGTTCGACGTCATCCTCGGCAACGGCTCGGACGAGATCATTTCGATTTTGTGCACCGCGACCGCGCGCCAGGACCGCCGCGCCGTCGTGCTGGCCCCGATCCCCGCGTTCGTGATGTTCCAGCGCTCCGCCCAGTTCGCGGGCATGGACTTCGTCGGCGTGCCGCTGAAGGCCGACTTCTCGCTGGACCGCGCCGCCATGCTGGCCGCGATCGCCGAGCACAAGCCGAGCCTCGTGTTCCTGGCCTACCCGAACAACCCGACCGGCAACCTGTACGACGAAGCGGACATGGTCGCCATCATCGAGGCGCTGGGCGAAACGGGCATCGTCGTGGCCGACGAGGCCTACCACCCGTTCGCCCGCACGAGCTTCATGGACAAGCTGCCGCAGTATCCGAACCTCGTCGTGATGCGCACGCTGTCGAAGCTGGGCCTGGCCGGCATCCGCCTGGGCTACCTGGCCGCCGCGCCCGCGCTGCTGGAACAATTCGACAAGGTGAGGCCGCCGTACAACGTCAACGTATTGACGCAAGTGGCGGCCGAATTCGCGCTCGACCACGTCGAGGTACTGGACGAGCAGGCCGCCCGCCTGAACGAGGCGCGTACCGAACTGGCGGCCGCGATGGCGGCGCTGCCGGGCGTGACGGTGTTCCCGTCGAGCGCCAATTTCATCACCTTGCGCGTGCCGGATGCCGAAAAGACCTGCGCTAAACTGTTCGCAGAACGGGTGTTGATTAAAAATTTGAGTAGAATGCATGAATTGCTGGCCAATTGCATCCGTGTTACGGTCAGCACCCCGGAAGAAAACTCCGTATTCCTGAATGCCCTGAAGGCTTCGCTGCAAGCCTGAACACCGCCGAGCACCTTGCAATGACCCGCACCGCAGAAATCACGCGCAACACCAGCGAGACGCAGATCCGCGTCGCGCTCAACCTGGACGGCACCGGCCGCCAGAAACTCAATACCGGGGTGCCGTTCCTCGACCACATGCTGGACCAGATCGCGCGCCACGGCCTGATCGACCTGGAAGTCGAGGCCGTCGGCGACCTGCACATCGACGATCACCACACCGTCGAGGACACGGGCATCACGCTGGGCATGGCGGTCGCCAAGGCCATCGGCGACAAGAAGGGCATCCGCCGCTACGGCCATGCCTACGTGCCGCTGGACGAGGCGCTGTCGCGCGTCGTGATCGACTTTTCCGGCCGCCCGGGCCTGGAATGGCATGTGCCGTTCACCCGCGCGACCATCGGCCGCTTCGACGTCGATCTCACCATCGAGTTCTTCCGCGGCTTCGTCAACCACGCCGGTGTGACGCTGCACGTGGATAACCTGCGCGGCGTGAACGCGCACCACCAGTGCGAGACCGTCTTCAAAGCGTTCGGCCGCGCGCTGCGCATGGCCTCGGAGCTGGACGAGCGTGCCGCCGGCACCATCCCGTCGACCAAGGGCAGCCTGTAAAGAGAATCATGAACAAGATTGTTGTTGTCGACTACGGCATGGGTAACCTGCGTTCGGTTGCGCAGGCCCTGCGCGCCGTCGCGCCCGAAGCCGACGTCCGGATTTCCGGCGACGCGGCCGCCATCGACGCGGCCGATCGCATCGTCCTGCCCGGCCAGGGCGCCATGCGCGACTGCATGCGCAGCCTGCGCGAGTCCGGCGTCGAGGACGCCCTGCTGCGCGCGGCGAAAACGCGGCCGATGATGGGCGTGTGCGTGGGCGAGCAGATGCTGTTCGATTCGAGCGACGAGAACGGCGGCGTGCCCGGCCTGGGCCTGTTGCCCGGTAACGTCGTGCGCTTCGAACTCGACGGCAAGCTGCAGGCCGACGGCTCGCGCTTCAAGGTGCCGCAGATGGGCTGGAACCG
>JBJMVU010000411.1:0-17694 GCA_045810485.1 Massilia sp.
CGCTGGCGCGCGCCGGCGGCGGCGATCCCGAGCTGGCGGTGCAGGATGCGCTGGCCACGCAATACCTTGTGCGCGCGATCGCCGCCTGACGCCCGCTACCCCGCCCGAGCCCCTCACCCCGTCATTTCCCCTCCCGGAGAGAAAACCATGCAACTACCGCCGCATACCCCCATCGAGAACCCGGACCGCGTCATGAGCTTCATGGTCCGCACCGTCTGGGGGCTGACCGACCCGGTGCGCTTCTACCAGCTGATGGACGAAGCGCAAGCCCTGTGCACGCCCGGCACCTACCTGGGCGACAACATGTTCCTCTGGGGCAGGAGCAATTCGCCGTTCGAGGATCCGCGTTTCGTCGCCGCCTGGAACAGCAATGTCCAGAACGACGCCGACCGGGCGATCGCCTGGCGCCGCTACATCCTGGCCTGCGCCGCGTATCACTGCGCCCAGCTGGAAGGCGACTTCGTCGAATGCGGCGTCTACCGCGGCACCAGCATCAAGACCATCGTCGACTACTTCGGCAAGGAAAACTTCGACAAGACGTTCTGGGGCTACGACACGTACGACTACAACCCGGTCGAAAACCATGCGTTCGCCGGCCAGCAGGACGGGCTGTTCAACGAAATCCTGCAGCGCTTCGACGGCTACGACTGCGTCCGCCTCGTCAAGGGCCTGCTGCCGCAATCGCTGGAGAACAATTCGCCCGAGCGGATCGCGCTGCTGCACATCGACCTGAACAGCGCCGAGTTCGAGATCGCGGTGCTCGACGCGCTGTTCGACCGCGTGGTGCCGGGCGGTATGATCGTGCTGGACGACTATGAGTGGGGCGGCCAGTATCGCGAGCAGAAAATGGCGGAAGACGCGTGGTTCGACCAGCGCAAGTACCGCGTGTTCCCGCTGCCGACCGGCCAGGGCCTGGTCCTGAAGCGCTGACCGAACGGAGCGCACGCTCATGGAAGACGTCCTGTTCATCATCGACGACGCCGACATTCCGATCGCCGAAAAAGTGGCGGCCCGGCTGGAAGGCGCATACCGCGTCTATGTGTTCGACCCGACCCTCCTCGACACGGTCAAGGACAGCGCGCTGGCCAACGTCGAGCTGCTCGCGTGGGACGGTGCGCTCGATTACCCGACCCTCGTGCGCGAGGCCCACGCCCATGCCCACGAGTTCGAGGCGAGCCTCGACGAAGCGGCCGGCAAGGCAGGCTGCCCGGCGCCGATCCGGGGCTGGCAGCACCTGAACCTGTTTTATTTTTTCCTCACGCATGCCTGGTATTCGGCCATGTGGGCGGATATCCTGCCCCGCTTCAAGCAGGTGCGTTCGTACGTCTTCCTGTGCAATAACCCGTCTGTTTTCTACTGGCCTTCCTTCCTGCCGTCGCTGCTGCTGCTGCAATACCTGCGCACCTTCGACATCGAATTCACCGCGTATCCGTACGGCGAGCGCGCCGACGAGTCCGATGCGATTCCCTACCTGTGCGAGCCGCTGCGGCCTGAAGACGCATGCGACGTGCTCGCGCACCTGCCGACGTGCTTCTACGACATGCCCTACTTCGACAGCGAGATTCAGGCTTCCGGCCGGAAGATCACGCACCTCGTGTCGAAGTACTGGGACGTTCCGTTCGCCGCGAACGCCGAGATCAAGATGTTACGCACCAATGTGCACCATCCGATCCTGCCCCGCGATCTCTGGCAAACCGCGCTCGACTTCGGCGAGGCGATGTACGACCGCATCTACGCGCAGCTGACGCCCTACATCGCGACCGAGAGCTACCGTGCCAGCCAGGCGCGTTATTTCGCCAACACGTACCGCTCGCAGTTGGTCACCTTCCATTTGCTCGACAGCTACTATGCGCCGCAGCTGCCGAAGAAACTGCTGCTGTCGGATCACGATTCGGGCTTCCACGGGCCGCTGATGGGTTTCGCGGAAAAGCACGCGTTGCCGGTGGTGGTGGTGCCGCATTCGAAGACGTCGGAAGACACGCAATTCGATTACCGGGAGACGACGTTCTGCACGCACCCGATCCAGGGCGCGCCGATCCGCGACGCCCGCGGCAGGGAGTTGCCGGGATGCGCGCTGGCCTATCCGGCGGCGCTGACCGGCCCTGCCATGGAAACCGTGCCGCTGCGCCGTATCGGCCTGCTGCTGAACGGTTTTTCGCTGAACGGCATCTATTGCACAGAATGGCGCGCCTACCTGGACGGCATCGTCCGCGTGGCGGCGTGGTGCCGTGCCAACGGCATCGAACTGACGGTGCGCTGCCGCCAGGGCCAGACGCTGTACGAATTGCTGGAAAAGGCCATCGGCATCCCGCGTGCGAGCCTCGAGGCCTCGATCAAGGGGTCGCTGGGCGAGTTCGCGGCGCAGGTCGACCTGTGCCTGATGTACGACGCGCCGACCAACGCCGACCTCGAGTTCCTGCGCAACGGCATCCCTATCCTCAATCCGATCGTCTCGCCGCTGTCGCGCGCGGAAGCGGCCACCGCGAACGCACGCGTGGTGCCGCGCGACAGCGTCGAAGGGATCCTCGACATGGTGGAAGGTTTCGTGACGGACCCGGTGGCGCTGCAGCGTTTCCGCATGCGCCAGTTCGCCGATTTCGCCGCGCTGTACTGCGACGCGCGGGCGCTGCGCGAGATGCTCTGATCAAGCCCGGGCCGCGACCAGCGCGGCCAGATGCTCGATGTCGGCATGCGGCAGCGCACACGGGTGGCCGCCCGGAGGAATGCAGCTGATCACACGCCGGCCCGCGATCAGGCCGACGACCATGGCCATGCTGCTGGCGCCGACCACGACGTCGGCGGCGGCGATGTCGCTCAGCAGCGCGGCCCCCGTGCTCATCGTGACCGGCAGGTCGTAGCCTGCGACGACAGCGTCGTACTTGCCTGGCCGCTCCGACGGATGCGGGCGCACGACGATCGCTTCCACCGGTTTTCCCAGCACGGCGAGATGGTCGAGGAAATAGCGCAAGGCCTCCTGTTCCGTATAGCCCCAATGCCGTTCATCGCCGAAGCGCAGCAGCGCATGCTCGGCGACCGGCTCGCACACGTACAGGATGCGCAAGACCATGCCCCCGGCAGGGCGTTGCGGCAAGCGATGCAGCTCGTCGCGCAGGTCGGCCACGTAAGGGTTGTCGATCAGCCGCAGGGTCGTTTCCGGCAGCGCGCCCTGCGCCAGCGCCAGGGCGATCGGGTCGCCGACCCAGATCTCGTCGGGCAGCGTCACCTGCCCGCCGCGTTCGAAACGTTCCCGGTAGTTGACCCAGTGGTCGAGCAGGGCAACGCTGGTCAGGCCGTGCGCGCGGGCGGCAGCGATCGCTTCCAGTTCGAGGCTGGATTGCCAGCTGGTGCCGCACAGCAGGCGCTCGCACTGCGGCAGCGCGTCGGCGAGCGTGGCCAGCGGCACGGCGCCGAGCTTGCGCTCGAAGACCTTCAGCGCCGGGCCCGCCAGCACGAACAGGCCGTCGACGCCGTTGCGGCGCACGTAGCTGCTGAGCACCTCGGCGCCACCGGCGTCATGGGCGACGATCAGCGTACGCAGCGGCGCGCTCATGCCGCGGGCCCCGTGTAGCGCACATCGAAATAGGGCTTCAGTTCAGGGTTGAAGCTGAGCTTGAAATCGGCCCGGTTCGGCGAATTGGCGCCCACGAAATCGAGCTCGCGCATGCCGCGCGCGCGCGCGTCGAAGATGTTTTCGAACATCAGCTTCGAGGCGGCGCCCGTGTTGCGCAGGTCGGGATCGTTCGCGGCGAACAGATAATAGGCGCGCGTCGCGTCGAACAGGAACAGGTTCATCGACGCCATGCCCTGCGGCGTGACGCAGCCGGACAGGGCGCCGTAGCCGCCGTCCAGCGCCGCGGTGGCGATGCTGCGCACCAGGTCCAGTGTGGCCTGCGGCAGGGCGATCCCCTGCCGTGCGAAGGTGCGCGCATACAGGTCGAGGAACACGTTCACGTCGGCCTCGCGGTCCACGTGGAAGGCCGCGCCCTTGCGCCACTCCTGGCGCCGGCAGGCGCGCGCCTGGCCCGTGATGACCTCGTCGGCCGCGACCTGCAGGTCCAGCACGGCCGTATAGCGCGGCTGCACCTTGAACTGCCCCAGCGCCGGCGCGTGGTAGTTATGCCACAGGAAGGGACGCACGTCGGTGACATGCCAGGACAGGCACGCCGCCACTTCCGCATAGCGTGCGCACAAGGCCACGATCAGGAACTCGGTGAGACGGAATTCGTCGAGCACGCGCTGGCGCGGCAGCGTGCCTGCCGGCGCCGGCGCGAAGAGGATGCCCTGGTAGGGCGTGAAATCGGCCTGGATGATCCGACGGCCGCTCTCGTCCTCGACCGCCGCGATCTGCGCCAGCACCTTGCCCTGGGAGCGTACCTGAAAGCGGCGGAACGGCTTGTTCAGCGAACGCAGGAACGCCGTCTTCGAGAACACCGTGCCCTGCGGCGAAGCGTCGACCAGCGCATCCCACTGCGCGTCATCGTCGGCTTCGACCAGTTCCAGTTGCATCGCCATGGCGTCCTTCAGGCCAGCGCGGCCAGTTCGTCCTTGTGGGCCAGCACCTTGCGGATGGCGGCGACGAAATCGTCGACGTCGGCCGTGGTCAGCGGTTCGCGGATCACGGTCGGCAGCAGCATTTCCTGCTCGTGCATGCGTTCCGTGACCGGGCACAGGCCCTTGGCATAGCGATAGTCGACGTCCGGCTGCATGGTCCACGGGAAGCCCTTGCCGCCCAGCGCGATCTTCTTCTGGTACAGCGGCGCCAGGTACAGCGGGCGGACATAGGCCTGCGCCAGCGGCACCACCTCGCCCGGCACGGGCGGCGGCAGTTCGGCGTTGACGGCGCGGACGAACAGCTCGCGCTTGACGCCCGTGACGGCCGCGTCGTAGCGGACCGGATAGCAGTAATAGGCGTGGCCGGCGCCCTCGGCCAGCACCGGCGGCGTGAAGCCGGGGATGGCCGCCAGTTGCGCGCTCAGGTGCCGCGCCATCTTGTTGCGGTGGTCGAGATAGCCGTCGAGGCGGTCGAGCTGGACGCTGCCGATGGCCGCCTGCAGTTCGGTCAGCCGGTAGTTCGAGCCGATCATGTTGGTCAGGTCGTCGACGCCTTGCGCCTCGACCAGGTTTTCGGCGTGATTGCGGATCAGTTGCGCGCGCAGCGCCACCTGGTCGTCGTTCGTCACCAGCATGCCGCCTTCGCCGGTGTGCACGTGCTTGTGGTAGTTCAGGCTGAAGCCGCCGATGTCGCCGATGGCGCCGATCGGCCGGCCCTTGTAGAACACGCCGGGCGCCTGCGCCGCGTCCTCGATCACCTTGATGCCGTGCTTGCGCGCCAGCGCCATGATCGGATCCATGTCGGCCGCCTGGCCGAAGATATGCACCACCAGGATGGCGCGGGTGCGCGGCGTGATGACCTGTTCGATCGTTTCGGCCGTGATGTTGAAGGTGTCCGGATCGATGTCGGCGAACACCGGGATGCCGCCGTAGAACAGCGCCGCGGTGGCGCTGGCCGACATCGTGTACGGCGAACAGATCACCTCGTCGCCTGGTCCGATGCCGACGGCGCCGACCGCGGTCATCAGGCCGGTGGTCCAGGAATTCACCGAGATCGCGTGCTTGAAGCCGTATTTGTCGGCCCACTTTCGTTCGAACTCCTTGACACGCTCGCCGCCCAGCCACTGGTCGCCCGGGCTGCCGAAAAAGGACGACAGCTTGTCGCTGTCCATGACGTCGATGACGGCCTGCTTTTCGGCCTCACCCATGGTGCGGCGGCCCGGATAGATGGCGCTGCGCAGCGGCGCGCCGCCCGTGATTGCCAGTTGTCCCATGATGTTTCCTGTATGTCGAGATTGATCGTTCGTTATTGGAGGATGCTGTCGATGGCTTCGAGCGTGGCCAGGGCCTCGGCGCCGCTGCACAGCGCGGCGCCGGCGTCCCCGCGCAGCGCGCGCGCGAGGTTCTCCGCGACGTGCCACTGGTAGCGGTCGAGTCCGGTGGCAAGCTGCTCGGGCTCCTGCGCCAGGACCGTATAGGCCGGCAGGCGCGGATCGGGGCCGGCCTGCTGCCACAGGACAGTGCGCCCGCCCTGTTCGTAGCGCAAGCGGCCGTTCGCGGCCACCAGCTCGATCGTGTAGTGCGAAAACTGTTCCTCGCGCGCCGCCAGAAAGGTCACCGTGCCGTCGCGAAACGCGACCTGCACGTCCGGTTCGGCGTCGCCGTCGGCCAGCTGCCGGCCGGCGTCGATCAGGTGGAAGCGCTGCATCGGGCCCAGCCAGAATTGCAGCAGGTTGAAGAAATGCGAACCGTTGTGCCGGAACCCCTTCGAATACCAGCAGACGCCCTTGATGCCCGGACCGGCGATGGCGCCCGCCCGCAGGCGGTGCGCGACCTCGATGGCGGCAATGTCGGACCGGCGGATATAGTTGACGTACAGCGGCACGCCCGCTTCCTCGCACAGTGCCACCATCGCACGCGCGTCGCCGATGTCATAGGCCAGCGGCTTTTCGCACAGGATGGCGGCCGGGCGGGCGCAAGCCAGGACGCGCTCGACCGCGTCGCGGTGGAGCGCGGTCGGCAGGGCCACCGCCACCAGGTCCGGCCGGTGCCGCGCGAGCGCTTCCTCCAGATCGGCGTAGGCCGGAGCGCCGAACCGTTCGGTGAACGTGGCGCGCTGCCCGGCGTCCGGATCGACGCCGGCGCACAGGCGAAAGTCCGGATGCCCGGTGTAGGCGCGCGCGTGCGACAGGACGTAGCGCTCCGGGTCGAGCGCGAGATCGTAACCCATGCCGATCTGGCCCAGGCCAATCAGCAGGACCTGCAGCGGCGCCGCTTCCATCAGCCGAGCAGGTCCCAGGACATCGGCGTGCCGGCAGGCGCGTCGTGGCTGACCTTACGGCCCAGCAGTTGTTCGTAGTAGCGCGGCGGCAGGCCGAGGCCCGGACGCACGCAGCGCAGGTTGTCGGGCGTGAGCACGTCGCCGGCCTTGACCGGTTTGGCGATGTAGATCGAGCGGCGGAACACCAGCGATTTCTTTTCCGCTTCGGTGGGGCCGTAGCGCACCTCGCCGATCGACTGCCAGGCGCGCTCGGTCTCGACCACCAGCGCGGCCAGCTCTTCGGGTTCCAGCGAGAACGTGCTGTCGACGCCGCCGTCGGCGCGGCGCAGCGTGAAGTGCTTTTCGATCACCGTGCCGCCCAGCGCCACCGCGGCGACCGATGCGCCGATCCCCATCGTGTGGTCGGACAGGCCGATCTCGCAGCCGAACAGCTGGCGCATGTGGGGGATGGTGGCGACGTTGGTGTTCTGCGGCGTGGCCGGATAGGTGCTGGTGCATTTCAGCAGCACCAGGTCGCGGCAGCCCGCCGCGCGGGCAGTGCGCACGGCCTCGTCGATCTCGGCCAGGCTGGCCATGCCGGTGGAGATGATCAGCGGCTTGCCGGTGGCGGCGACCTTGCGGATCAACGGGATGTGGATGTTCTCGAACGAGGCGATCTTGTAGGCCGGGACATCCAGGCTTTCCAGGAAGTCGACCGCGGTCTCGTCGAACGGCGTCGAAAAGCACAGCATGCCCAGTTCGCGCGCGCGGTCCATGATCGGCTTGTGCCATTCCCACGGCGTGTAGGCCTGCTTGTACAGATCGTGCAGGTTGCGGCCCTTCCACAGGCTCTGTTCGTCGTTGATGAAGAACTCGCCCTCGTTGATGGCCAGCGTCATCGTATCGGCGGTATAGGTCTGCAGCTTGAGCGCCTGCACCCCGGTGCGCGCGGCGGCCTCGACGATCTCCATCGCGCGCTCGAGCGACTGGTTATGGTTGCCCGACATCTCGGCGATGATGAAGGGGCGATGGCCGGCGCCGATGGAATGATGTCCGATTTGCATGTGATTACTCTCGATTATTTTCTCAATTGATGGAAAACAGCCTGGCGAAACGCGGGCGGACCGCCTGCCATTCCTCCGGAAGGATGCCGAGCAGCGCGACGTCCATCCGCTCCCCGTTCTTGATGACGTTGGCGCGCCGCGTGCCCTCGAGCGTGAAGCCGAACTTCTGGTGCATCTCGATGACTTTCGGATTGCAGGCCAGTACTTCGCAGTTGAGCTTTTCCAGGCCCATCTCGCCAAAGGCCAGGTCGAGCAGCTTGAACTCGACCACGCCGCCGACACCCTTGCCCTGCATGTCCTCGGACAGATAGAAGGCCCAGTCGGCGCGCTTCTGCGCATGGTTGATCGCGTTCAGCGCCACCAGCCCCTCGACCTTGCCGTGCACCAGCACGGCGTAGACGCATTCGGTGTTCGTGCCGCGCAGGCGCGCCACCCAGGCGACGTGCTCCTCGCGCGAAATCTCGTGGTCGTTGTACATGTACATGCGCACGCCGGGCGCGTTGCGCAGTGTACGGATCCGTTCGATGGCGTCGTCGTCCTGCTCGACCAGCAGGGCGAACTGGACGCTGTCGGCGCTGGCTTTGTTCATGGTGCGACTCCTTCGCGGGCGATGCATTGCAGGATGGCCGCGGCCGTGCGTGCGCAGCCCTGGCCGTCGACGACGCCGGCCGCCTGTTCCACGCCGTTGGTCGACGCCTTACCGTCGAGGAAAGGCGCCAGCGCGGCCGCGATATCCGCGACACCCACGTCGGCGCTCGCGCCCAGCCAGTGGATCCAGCCCCGGCGGTGCAGCTCGCGCGCCACCGGAACCTGGTTGTCGGCCATCGTGACGATCAGCGCCGGCAGGCCCAGGCACAGCCGTTCCCAGCTGGTGGCGCCGCCGCCGCCGATGGCGACGTCGGCCTGCGCCATCAGCGGGGCCAGCGAAGGCAGGCCGCTGTGCACGCGGATCGACGCGGCGTCGGCCAGGCGCGCGCGCAGCGCCGGCGTGTGGCGGCCGTTGGCGGCGACGACGACGTCGGCCCGCACGCCCGGCCGCGCCAGGCTCAGGAATGCGTCGGCGGCGCGGCCGGTCAGGTCGTCGTTGTCGGCGCCGCCGAAGAAGATCAGGATGTTCGCGGCGTGGCCGCCGCGGGCGCGGCGCGTGGCGTGCAGGCTGGCGTAGGCGTCCTGCAGCAGCGCGTAGCGCGGGCCGAGCAGGCGCACGCAGTCCGGCCCGAGCAGGCCGTCGTAGCGGCGTTCGTGGTCCTGCACCAGGTTCTGGTCGAGCAGGATGTCGCAGTCGTGCGGACGGTCGGCGAGGTCGTCGATCACGGCGATGCAGCGGGCGAGCGGGCGCAGGCGCCGCTCCCAGCGCGCGTCGACGCCGTAGTGGTCGACAACCAGGCAGTCGCAGCCGGCCGGGCCGATGACGGCGGCAGTGGCGTCCGCGTCGTCATGCCAGGAGGCGCCCAGCCAGGCGGCATGGACCGGACCGCGCGGGTCTGCCGGTGCGGCTTGCAGCGGGAGGCGAACGACGGCATGGCCATGACGGGCCACCAGGTCGCACAGATGGCCGTCGTGTTCGCGGCAGATGAACGTGATCGCCGCGCCCTGGCCGCGCAGGCTGGCGGCCAGCGTCAACATGCGCATGACGTGGCCGCTGCCCAGCGCATAGCCGGCGTCGCAGCGGATTGCGATGCGGGTCATATTCAGATCGCCTGTCGTCCTGCGGCGCCGTCCTGCATGACCTGGTACAGCAGTTCGGCGCGTTCCCAGTCCTGCGGCGTGTCGATGTCGACGGCGCGCGATTCGGGAATCACCAGGCCCTTGCCGCTCTTGTGCGGCGAGACGCCGCTGAACCAGGCCTCCACGGTACCCCAGTAGAACTGGCCGGCGTCGAAATACGCGGGCTCGAGGTCCTGGGTGCGCGTGGCCGCGTATTGCGGGTAGATCGATTCCATCCCGCCGTCCGGCAGGCGGCGCATGGCGCGCTGCACGGCGGCCGGAAAGCTGGTCACGGTGAAGGCGTACGGCGCCTGCGCTTCGTCCATCAGCGCGAACGCGGCGCGCAGGTCGTCCGCCCGCAGGAGCGGCACGCCGGGATAGACGCAGCAGGCATGGCTGACATCCCAGCCCAGCGCCTGGCAGGCGCGGATCGCGTGGTCGATGACGGGGATCGTCGCCACGTAGTCGTCGGACAGTTCGGGCGGACGCATGAACGGCACCTCGGCGCCGTATTCACGGGCGATCGCGGCGATCTCCTCGTCGTCGGTGGAGACCACCACGTGATCGAACAGACCGCAGGCCCGCGCGGCCTTGATCGCGTAGGCGATCATCGGCTGGCCCGCGAAGGACTTGATGTTCTTGCGCGGAATGCGCTTGCTGCCGCCGCGGGCCGGGATGACGGCGATCCTCATGCCAGCGCCCTGCGCAGCGCGTCGACCACCTGCTCCTGCTCGGCGTCGCTGAGCGAGAAATACATGGGCAGGCTGATGGCGCCGGCGTAATAGTGTTCGGCGGCGGGGAACTGGCCGGGCGCGAAGCCCAGTTTGCGGTAATACGGCTGCGTCGGCACCGGGATGTAATGCACATTGACGCCGATGCCCTGTTCGCGCAGCGACGCGAAGACCGCCTTGCGGCGCGCGGCGACATCGCCGTCCGCACCGGGCTGGATCCAGACAGGATAGAGGTGCCAGGCCGACTCGCCGTAGGCAGCCTGGAACGGCGTCGTGACCGGCAGGTCGGCCAGCAGCGTGGTATAGCGGGCGGCGATGGCGCGGCGGCGCGCCACGAACGCGTCCAGCCGGCCCAGCTGCGACAGGCCCAGCGCCGCCTGGATATCGGTGATGCGGTAGTTGTAGCCGAGCGTATGCTGCTCGTAATACCAGGCGCCCTGCCCGTGGTCTTCCAGGTCGGCGGGATCGCGCACCATGCCGTGCGAACGCAGCAGGCCGAGCTGGCGGTGCAGCGCATCGTCGTTGGACAGCAGCATGCCGCCTTCGCCGGTGGTCAGGATCTTCACGGGGTGGAAGCTGAAGACCGTGACGTCGCTGTAGCGGCAGTTGCCGACCTTGCCGCCCGCGTAGTCGGCGCCGACCGCGTGCGAGGCGTCCTCGATGATGCGGAAACCGTATTGCAGGGCCAGGGCGTGAATCGCGCGCATGTCGCAGGACTGGCCGGCGAAGTGCACCGGAATCAGCACCTTGGGCAGCCGGCCGGCTGCCTGCGCCGCGCGCAGCTTCGCCTCCAGCTTGTCCACGCACAGGTTGTAGGTGCGCGGATCGATGTCGACAAAGTCGACGTCCGCGCCGCAATACAGGGCGCAGTTGGCGGAGGCCAGGAAGGTGTTCGGCGAGGTCCAGACCAGGTCGCCCTTGCCGACGCCGAGGGCCAGGCAGGCCAGGTGCAGGCCGGCCGTGGCGTTGGATACCGCCAGGCCGTGGCGCGCGCCGGTGTAGTCGGCCAGGCTGCGCTCGAACTGCGTGATGGCGGGACCCTGCGTGATCCAGTCGGAACGCAGCACGCGCTCGACGGACGCGATGTCTTCGTCGCTGATCGACTGGCGCCCGTAAGGAATCACGACTGTGCTCCGAGCGCGATCAGGCGCTTCAGGCCGTCGACATCCAGCACGTCCTTGTTGGTGCCCGAACTGTATTCGAAGCCGGTCGCCGCCGGCGCGCCGGTCTCGCCGATGTTATTGACGGCGAAGTCGGCGGCCGACGTGAACGTGATGGTCGGCTTGATGACGAAGTGGTCGTGGAACTCCAGCGTCAGGTGCGAATCGTCGGCCGGGCACATCACCTCGTGCAGCTTCTCGCCGGGGCGGATGCCGACCACGCGGATCGGCAGGTTCGGCGCCATGACCTCGGCCAGCGTGGTGACGGTGGCCGTCGGGAGCTTCGGCACGAAGATCTCGCCGCCGTGCATGCGTTCGAAGTTCTTGATGACGAAATCCACACCCTGCTGCAGCGTGATCCAGAAGCGCGTCATGCGCTCGTCGGTGATCGGCAGCGAAGTCGCGCCTTCGGCCAGCAGCTTTTCAAAGTAGGGGATCACCGAGCCGCGCGAGCAGATCACGTTGCCGTAGCGGACCACGGAAAAACGCGTCTCGCGGTCGCCGACCATGTTGTTGGCGGCCACGAACAGCTTGTCGGAAGCCAGCTTGGTGGCGCCGTACAGGTTGATCGGATTGGCCGCCTTGTCGGTCGACAGGGCGATGACCTTGGTGACGCCGGCGGCGATGGCCGCCTTGATGACGTTCTCGGCGCCGTAGATATTGGTCTTGATGCACTCCATCGGGTTGTACTCGGCCACCGGCACGTGCTTCAGGGCGGCGGCGTGGATGACATAGTCGACGCCGTCCATGGCCTGCTCGAGGCGCGCGCCGTCGCGCACGTCGCCGATGAAATAGCGCATCTGCGGCGCGTTGAACGACTGGGCCATCTCATACTGCTTGAGCTCATCACGGGAATAGATGATGACTTTTTTGGGCTTGTAGCGTTCCAGGATGGTCTTGGTAAATTGCTTACCGAACGAACCCGTGCCGCCGGTGATCAAGATAGATTTGTTGTTGAGCATTTAAATTTTTCCGATAGAAAAAGGCTCCATCGACACAGTGGCTGCCAGGTCCCGCAGCAGTATCCACTTGTCGTTTGAGCGCGTCAAGAAACGTCCCCGTCAGGGCTCGCGTATCGCTTCGTCCAGGCCTTTCTTAAGCGGCCACAGCAGATAGGACAGCACCGTGCGCTTGCCGACCACGATCTCGGCCGTCAAGGTCATGCCCGGCAGCAGGCGCGCGTGGGGATCCATGTTCTTCAGCTTCGCGCTGCCCAGGTCGATGCGGCTGACGTAGTACGCGTCCGTGCCCGAGTCGGCATTCGTCGTCTCGCGCTTGAACGCGTCCTCGGACAGCGTGCGCACCTTCGCTTCCAGCGTGCCGTGCTTCTGGAACGGGAATGCGTCGAGCTTGATATGCGCCACGTCGCCCGGCTTCACATGGCCGACGTCGAGCGAATCGATCTGCACCTCGGCATCCAGCGCGGTGCCGAGCGGCACGAGCGTGAACATCTTCTCGGCGGCCTGCGCGACCGAGCCCTGCGACAGCTTGGCGATGTCCTGCACCATGGCGTCGGCCGGCGCGGTCAGGATGACCTTGTCGCGGCGCAGCGTGCCCTTCTTGATCTGCTCCGCCGTCGCGTCGCGGTCGCGCGTAAGGCTCAGCATGTCTTCCATGATCTTCTGGCGCCAGCCGTTCACGAACGCGCGCTTCTCCGCTTCCAGGCCGGCCAGCGTGCGCCGGATCTCCGGTTCCTGGTTCTTCGCCAGCGTGTAGTCGCGCTCGACTTCCATGCGCTTGTTGCGCGCGTCCAGCAGGTTCACCTTGGCGCCGAATTTCTGGTCGACGAGGCGTTCCTGCATGGTCTCCACTTCGCGCAGCGATTTCGTACGGTCGGCCATCGCCTGCTGGTCGTGCACGTTCGTGTCGAGCATGGCGCGCGTCTTGGCGATGTTCTCGTCCAAGCGCGCCATTTGCGCGGCGAAGTTGGCGCGGCGCTCGCCGGCCAGCCTGTCCTGCAGCAGGGTGTCGGCCGATACCTTGCCCGTCTCCGCCGGCGTGCCCCGGCCGCCGAGTTCGGCCTCGAGGCGTTTCACCTGCGTATCCAGGCTGTCGAACTTCAGGCGCAACTGGGCCTGGTCGGCGTCGGCGTCGGTCGGGTCCAGCATGGCGAGGCGCTCGCCCTTCCTGACGACCTGGCCGATGCGCACGTCGATCGAGCGGATGATCGACGTTTCGATGGGCTGCACGACGATGTTGGACAGCGGCGTGGTGAGCCGGCCCTGGGCCTTCACGACCTCGTCGATCTCGGCGAAGCTGGACCAGCCGAGGAAGCACACGAGCATCGTCGCCAGCGCATGGACGGTGATGCGGGCATACGGCGGCAGCGGCCGGCGCTCGATCTCGTCGGCGTCCGGCAGGAACTCGATGTCGGTCGGATCGAGTGCCGTTACAGATGACTTGTTTGCTGGTTCCATAATTGAATGTAAGTAGAGCAGCTCGTCAGGAGTTCTTCGTGGCGGCCCGCATCCATCAGCTGACCGCGCTGCATGACCAGGATCGAATCGGCGTTGACGAGCGTCGACAGGCGGTGCGACACCATGATCACGGTGCGGCCCACGGCGATGCGCGACAGGTTGTTGATGAAGATCGCTTCGCTTTCCGGGTCGAGCGCGCTGGCCGCTTCGTCCAGCACGAGGATGCGCGGCTTGGCCAGCAGCGCTCTAGCGATCGACAGGCGCTGCTTCTGGCCGCCGGAGAGGTTCGACGCATTCTCTTCCAGCATCGTGTCGTAACCCTGCGGCATGCGCTCGATGAATTCGTCGGCGCCGGCCACGCGGGCTGCTTCGACGATGTCCTCGAAGCTCGCCTCGGGCATCGTCGCGGCGATGTTCTCGCGCACCGTGCCGTGGAACAGGAAGTTTTCCTGCAGGACGACGCCGATCTGGCGGCGCAGGTGCGACAAATCGATCTCGCGGGCATCGTAGCCGTCGAAGCGGACGATGCCTTCCTGGATGCGGTACAGGCCGTGGATGACCTTCGTGATCGTCGTCTTGCCCGAACCGCTGCGGCCCACGATGCCGATCACGCTGCCTTCCTTGATCTCGAAGCTGGCGCGGTCGAGCGCGTTGTTCTGCGCGCCCGGGTAGCGGAACACGACGTTGTCGAACGAGATGTTACCGCGCAGCTCGGGGCGCAGGCCGCCGCTGCGGCCTTCCGGCGCGCGGTTCATGACTTCGCCGAGCATGCGGATCGACAGCGCCGTTTCCTGGTATTCGTTGACGAGGCCGACCAGGGCGATCAACGGCCCGCTGACGCGGCCGGACAGCATCTGGAAGGCGATCAGGGCGCCGACGGACAGGGTCTGGTCGAACACGTCCTGGGCACCGATCACGATGATCACGACGGGCAGCAGCTTGCCGAGGAAGTCGGTGACGGCATTGCCCGTGATGGAGATCTGGCCCACGCGGAAATGCTGGTTCAGCGCGTGCGCCGAACGCTGGTCCCACGCGCGGCGCTGCATCGGCTCGATGGCCAGCGCCTTCACCGTGCGCATGCCGTGGATCGTTTCCACCATCAGCGCCTGGCGCTGGCCTTCCGCCGTGTACAGGTCGTTCAGGCGGCGCTGGTACGTGGGCACGAGGACCGCGACGATGCCGCCGATCAGGAACGTGAACACCAACACGATCAGCGCCAGCTTGACGGAATAGCTGAACAGGATCGGCAGCAGGATGACCAGCGCGGTCAGGTCGAGCGCCGTGAAGAACATGCGGCCCGTGAGGAAGCCGCGGATCTTTTCCATCTGCTGCATGTGGCGCACGACCACGCCCGCGGACGTGGTCTCGAAATAATCGATGGGCAGCGACAGCAGGTGCGCGAACGTGCGCCGCGTGAGGCGGATGTCGATCTTGTTCGTTCCCCACAGGGTCAGGATCTGGCGCATGAAGCCGAACGTGGATTCGAACAGCAGCGCGATGGCGATGCCGGCCGCCAGCACCCACAAGGTCGACACGCTGTGGTGCACGAGCACCTTGTCGATCACGAGCTGGAAGAAGATCGGCGACGCGAGGCCGAGGATGTTCATCGCCATCGCGGCGATGGCGATGTCGCGGAACGCGGCCTTCTGCAGCAGGATCTCGGGAATGAACCAGCGCAGGCCGAACGGCTGGCGCGTGTCGCCCAGCTTCGACGTGCGCTTGAGGAACAGGACTTCGCCGCTCCACAGGTCCTGGAACGCGGACGGATCGAGCATCTTGACGGCGCCCAGGTCGCCGAGCGGATCGAGCACGGCGAGCACGCCGCCGTCGTCCACGCGGGCGCCGACGACGATCAGGCTGTTACCGTCCTTCAGGCGCGCGAGCAGCGGGAACACGCCCTTCTGCCCCAGCAGCTTGTCGACCGTCAGCTGGCGCAGCTTCGCCTTCAGCCCGATGCTCGATGCCATCCCGAGCAGCATGGACGACGAAGGCTCTTCCGCGTTCAACGCGTAGTCGTGGATCAGGCGTTCCGGGTTCACCTGCAGGCCGTGATGCTGCGCGATGGCAGTCAGGCATTGCAAAGTCGTATGAGGGAATTTGTCGGCCATTAGGAAACTAATAGAAGCGAAGTGCGGCAGACCGAGAGATTACCTTGTTGTAGGCCAGAATTGTTGCTGATCAGCACTGTGTTACACCCCTTATTCTTGGTTTGTCGCAATTTAGACGCAAAAAAAGGCAAGACCGATAACGGTCTTGCCTTTTTGATGTCGCGACGGGGCCGGCGCGAACCGGCCCCTATGGTCATTACTTGCGACCGCCGGTGGTGAGGAAGCCCGAGTCCTGCGGCGTCGTCACCGACCTGGCCAGCGATTCGGCCGTCGACGTCATCGCCGCGTTCGCACCGCCCACCTTGTTGCCGTTGGCGTCGAACTGCTTCATCACGTCGACCATCGTGCCGACCGAGGCCAGCAGGCCGGTCTGCGCGCCGGACAGGTTCGGCAGGGTCAGGCCGCCGGCCGCCACGCTCGCATCGCCAGCGTTGAAGGCCGCCATCGCCTGGACCATGCTGCCCACCTTGCCGCGCAGCGTGTCGGTCGTGGCCGCTGCCTCGGCTGCGGCCGCGGCGGCCGACTTGTCGGTCGTGAACCACACGTCGCCCGTGGCGGCCGTGGAGCCGTCGGTCTTCGTGAGGGTCGACTGCATGCCGATCCAGTTGCCGTTGTCCTTCGCCGAGGTCTTGTCGCCGTTGACGTTGACGCTTGCGACATTCAGCGAGGCCAGGCTCTTCAGCTCGCCCGATTCGCTGACGCCGTCGCCGTTCGCATCGACCCACACCTTCAGCTGGCTGTACGCCGCATCCTTGGAGTCGATCACGCCGTCGCCGTTCGCATCCAGCTGGGCCAGTGCTTCGTAGCCGTTGGAAGCGTTCTGGCCGTTCGCCAGCTTCGTCGCCGTACCGAACAGTTCGCTACCGTCGTCGATCGAACCGTTGCCGTTGCGATCGAGCGCCAGCAGGCCGTCCGTCGAGTCCACCCAGCCCGTCGCCACCTTGTTGCCGGTGCCGAACAGGTCGAACTGCACGCCCTGCGCGATGCTCTTCGTGTGGACGCCGTCGCCGTTCAGGTCCAGCACGATCGGGCTACCGACCGCGAGTTGCTGGATCTGTGCCGTCGTCATCGCGGCCACCTGGGTCGACGTCAGCGCCTCGACCTGGGTGGTGGTCAGCGCGGCGACTTGCGTCGTCGTCAGACCGGCCTGGATCTGGCTTGTCGTCAGCGCCTGGATCTGCGTCGTCTTCAACGCGACGATGTCGCGGGTCTCGAGCGCCGAGATCTGGGTGGTCGTCAGCGTCGACAGCTGGCTCGTCGTGAGCGCCTGGACCTGGCTGGTCGACAGCGCGACGATCTGGTTCGTCGTCAGACCTGCCGAGACCTGGCTCGTCGTCAGCGCGGCGATCTGGCTCGTCTTCAGCGCGACGACGTCGACGGTTTCCAGCGCGGCGACCTGGGTCGTGGTCAGCGCGGCGGTCTGCGCCGTGGTCAGCGCGGCAGCCTGGGCCGTGGTCAGCGCGACGATCTGGTTCGTCGTCAGGCCAGCCGACACCTGGCTGGTCGTCAACGCTGCGATCTGGGCCGTCTTCAGCGAGGCAAACTGCGTGGTCGTCAGGCCGGCCGAGATCTGGTTCGTCGTCAGCGCCTGGATCTGGTTCGTCTTCAGCGCGACGAGGTCGGCGGTTTCCAGCGCGGCGACCTGGGTCGTGGTCAGCGCGGCGGTCTGCGCCGTGGTCAGCGCGGCAGCCTGGGA
>JBJMVU010000412.1:0-16875 GCA_045810485.1 Massilia sp.
CAAGGTGCCGACCAAGTTCGCCAACTACAGCGCCGAAGACTTCGCGAAAGGCGGCTTCCGCGTCGTCCCGCCGGCCGTCGCCCGCCGCGGCGCGTTCATCGGCAAGAACGTCGTGCTGATGCCGTCGTACGTGAACATCGGCGCCTACGTCGACGAAGGCGCGATGGTCGACACGTGGGCCACCGTCGGCTCCTGCGCCCAGATCGGCAAGAACGTCCACCTGTCGGGCGGCGTGGGCATCGGCGGCGTGCTGGAACCGATGCAGGCCAACCCGACCATCATCGAAGACAACTGCTTCATCGGCGCCCGCTCGGAGATCGTGGAAGGCGTGATCGTCGAAGAGAATTCGGTGATCTCGATGGGCGTGTACATCGGCCAGTCGACCAAGATCTACAACCGCGAGACCGGTGAAGTGTCGTACGGCCGCATCCCGGCCGGTTCGGTCGTCGTGTCGGGCAGCCTGCCGTCCGCCGATGGCAAGTACAGCCTGTACTGCGCGGTGATCGTCAAGCAGGTGGATGCGAAGACCCGTGCGAAGACGGGCATCAACGAGCTGCTGCGCGGCGTGTAATCAGCTCATGCATTAACCGCTAGCTATAAAACCGTCATTCCCGCGCAGGCGGGAATGACGTTTGGGGGCATTACCGCGAAGCAAGGGAGAGACCACCATGATGATGGAACGCCTGTTCCAGTTGATGAAGGAAAAGAACGCGTCGGACATGTTCTTCGCGGTCAATTCCCCAGTCCACATCAAGATCAACGGGAACCTCATCCCGATCAACCAGAACAAGCTCGAGCCCGAAAACATCCGCGTCCTGCTGGCGGAAATCGCCTCCCCCGAGCAGATGGAAGAGCTCGATCGCGACAACGAGCTCAACATGGGGATCTCGGTCGCCAACCTGGGCCGCTTCCGCCTCTCCGCCTTCCGCCAGCGCGGCAGTATCTCCGCCGTGTTCCGTTTCGTTCCCGCCACGATCCCGCCGCTGGCCGAACTTGGCCTGCCGTCCGTGCTGTCGGAACTGATCATGGAAAAGCGCGGCCTGCTGCTGGTCGTCGGCGCGACGGGTTCCGGCAAGTCGACGACGATCGCCTCCATGCTCGACCACCGCAACGAGCAGCGCCACGGCCACATCCTCACGCTGGAAGACCCGATCGAGTACCTGTTCAAGAACAAGAAATCGATCGTCAACCAGCGCGAGATCGGCAGCGACGCGAAGAGCTTCGACGTCGCCCTGCGCAACTCGATGCGCCAGGCGCCGGACTGCATCCTGATCGGCGAGATCCGCGACAAGGACACGATGGCCGCCGCCCTCGCCTACGCCCAGTCCGGCCACCTCGTGCTGGCGACCCTGCACGCGAACAACAGCTACAACGCGCTGAACCGCATCATCAGCTTCTACCCGATCGAGAACCGTCCCGCCCTGCTGCAGGACCTGTCGTCCGCCGTGAAGGCGATCGTGTCGCAGCGCCTCGTGCGCGCCAGGGCCGGCGGGAGCCGGCAGGCCGCGGTCGAGATCATGGTCAACACCCGCTACGTCGCGGACCTGATCGAAAAAGGCGAGATCGGCCAGATCAAGGAAGCGATGGACAAGAGCCTGTCGCCGGGTTCCCAGTCGTTCGAAAAGGCGCTGCTGGAACTCGTGCAGGCCGACCGGATCACGCAGGAGGAGGCGCTGGCGAACGCCGACTCGGCCACCAACCTGCTCTGGCTGATCAACAACGGGCCGGACAGCAAGGCCAAAGAAGAGGAAGCGCCGCCCAGGCCCGCCGAGCCGGCCGGGCCGTCGTTCACGGAATTCACGCTCGACCAGTAAGGCCGGTCAGGCGCGCGTCATCCGGAGTTCGCAGGCGCGAATCGGCCGGCCGCCCACGAGCATGCTGCCCTTGCCGACATACGACGTGGCGTCGGGCGCAAACGCGCCGCTCACGCCCAGCCCCCAGCTGCGGCCCGGGTCGGCGACGCGGTTGCCGGTGCCGCGCAATTCCAGTTGGGCATTGCGCACCTCGCCGGCCAGCGTTTCCTCGACGTCGGCCGTCTTGCGGTACGCGTGCACCGCCTGGCCCTGCACATCGACGGTGAAGCGCGCCTCGTACGCGGCCGCGTTCGGGCCGCTGTCGTTGCGGGCGCCGCAGGCCATCACGCCCTTCCAGGTCACGATCCCGGCAGGCGCCGCGGCGGCGGCCACGACGGCGGCAGGCGCCGGACGCGCATCGCGCAGCGCGAACATGTCGCGCTTGAACTGGGCGGCGCACGTCGCGACCGATGCGGCGATCGACGCCTTCAGGCGCGCCGCGCCGCCCGCCAGCAGTTCATCGTAGGTCGGCGCGCCGGCGCTCGTCCCGGCTTCGACCTTGCACGACGATTCGGCCAGCACCCTGGCCGTGTCCGCGTCGATCAGGCGCGCCACGGCCGCATAGGGCACCTGGTAGTGCGTCCAGTCGGTGGGAAAATAGATGACGTGCCACATGCGCGTTTCGACGTCGACCACGAAGCGCGCCCTGCCCTTCGCCTGCGCGGCGATGCGCGCCACGTCGTTCGTCTCGACCGCCACCGGTGCGGCGGACTGGCCCCCCTGGGTGTCGCGCAGGGCAAGCGCCAGTTCCTGCGCGATCGCTTCGGCCGGGTTCGCCAAGCCGTTGGCGGTGGCGATCTTGTTGCCTTCGTCTACGCCTGCCAGGCCGCCCATGGCGCCGAACATCATATTGCCCGCCTTGAGCACGGCGAAACCCGGCCGCGGCCGCGAGGTGACGGCCACGCTCTGGTTGTGCACGGCCGTCAGGCCGGCGGCGTCGAGCGAACGGGGCGCGGGCGTGGTCGCGCAGCCTGCGAGCAGCGCGACGCAACAGGCGGGAACGAGCAAGGTGCGCATCGGGTCTCCATGTATTGACAGAATTGCATTAGCATACGGAAATGTTAATTCTTTGTCTAATCTTTCTACATAACGCCGCCCTGCCGCCGCCATTGCTAAACTAGCGGCGGGATAGCCGGCCTGTGCTATCCTTCGCGCCTTCCTGGACAGCAACATCCACCCGCCATGAACAAGACCCTCTACGGTATTCCCAACTGCGACACCGTCAAGAAAGCCCGCACCTGGCTCGCCGACAACGGCCAGGAATTCGAGTTCCACGACTTCAAGAAACAGGGCCTGGACCGCGCCACCGTCGCGCGCTGGCTCGAGCAGATCGATTGGGAAACGCTCGTCAACCGCAAGGGCACCACGTGGCGCAAGCTGACCGACGAGCGCCGCGCGCAGGTCGTCGACAAGCCCAGCGCCCTCGACCTGATGCTGGAAAACCCGTCCGTCATCAAGCGTCCGGTGCTGGAAGGCGGCGGCCGCGTATCCGTCGGCTTTTCGGCCGACCTGTACGAACACCTGTTCGGGGACTGGCCGGCATGAAACCGTCGCGCACCCAGTTGCTGACGGAAGAGCTGATCGCGCTCGATTCCGTCACGCCACAGGACAAGGGCTGCCAGCAGAAGCTGCAGGCCCTGCTGGCGCCGCTCGGCTTCCGCTGCGAGACCATCGAGTCGAACGGCGTGACGAACCTGTGGGCCCGGCGCGGCGACGCTTCGCCCGTGTTCGTGTTCGCCGGCCACACGGACGTCGTGCCGACCGGTCCCGCGAACCAGTGGGCCTCGCAACCGTTCGTGCCAACGCGGCGCGACGGCAAACTGTACGGCCGCGGCGCGTCGGACATGAAGACGTCGATCGCCGCCATGGTCGTCGCCGTCGAGGAATTCGTGGCCGCGCACCCGGACCATATGGGCTCGATCGCGTTCCTGCTCACGTCCGACGAGGAAGGCCCCGCTACCGACGGCACCGTCATCGTCTGCGACCTGCTGGAAGAACGGGGCGAGACCATCGATTACTGCCTCGTGGGCGAGCCGACGTCCAGCCACGTGTTGGGCGACATGATCAAGAACGGCCGCCGCGGCTCGCTGTCCGGCTGCCTCGTCGTGAAGGGCGTGCAGGGCCATATCGCCTACCCGCACCTGGCGCGCAACCCGATCCACCAGGCGGCCCCGGCGCTGGCCGAGCTTGCGGCCGAGAAATGGGATGAGGGCAATGAGTACTTCCCGCCGACGAGCTGGCAGATGTCCAATATCGCGGCCGGCACCGGGGCGACGAACGTGATCCCGGGCGAGCTGAAGGTCGATTTCAATTTCCGCTTTTCCACCGCCAGCACGGCCGAGAGCCTGCAGGCGCGCGTGCACGCGATCCTCGACCGCCACGGCCTCGACTACGATCTGAAATGGACCCTGTCCGGGCACCCGTTCCTGACGCCGAAAGGCACGCTGTCGGATGCGATCTGCGGCTCGATCAAGCAGGAACTGGGCGTGACGACGGAACTGTCGACCACGGGCGGGACGTCGGACGGCCGCTTCATCGCCCGGATCTGCCCCCAGGTGATAGAATTCGGGCCACCCAACGACAGCATCCACAAGATCGACGAGCACATCGAAGTGCGTTACATCGATCCGCTGAAGAACATCTACCGGCGCACGCTGGAGCGATTGCTCACCATCCCGCCGTCCGCGGCATAACGACGAGACCTGGCCATGACCACGACCCATTTCTGCACGCCCCGCGACCTGCTGCGCTACGCCGTGACCCGTTTCAACGGCGCGAAGCTGTTCTTCGGCCACGGCAGCGCCGAAGCGTTCGACGAGGCCGCCTACCTGATCCTGCACACCCTGAAGCTGCCGCTGGACAAGCTCGAGCCCTTCCTCGACGCCCGCCTGCTGCCGGAAGAAATCCTGCAGGTGACGGCCGTCATCGAGCGCCGCGTCACAGAACGCGTGCCGGCCGCCTACATCACCAATGAAGCCTGGCTGGGCAGCTACAATTTCTACGTCGACGAACGCGTACTCGTGCCGCGCTCGTTCATCGCCGAGCTGATCCCGAATTTCTTCAGCCCGTGGGTGGCGGATCCGGACGGCGTCGAGAACGTGCTCGAACTGTGCACCGGTTCCGGCTGCCTGGCGATCATGCTGGCGGACGCGTTCCAGAACGCCGTCGTCGACGCCGTCGACATCTCGAAGGACGCGCTGGCCGTGGCCGAGCGCAACATCCGCGACTACAAGCTGGAAGGCCGCGTGAATCCGATCGAGTCCGACCTGTACCAGCACGTGCCGTTCAAGAAGTACGACCTGATCGTGACGAACCCGCCGTACGTGAACAGCGACTCGATGGGCAAGCTGCCGCCGGAATACCTGCGCGAGCCGCAGATCGCATTGGCGGGCGGCGAGGACGGCATGGACCTCGTGCGCAAGATCGTCGACGGCGCGGCCGAGCGCCTGAGCCCGGAAGGCGTGCTGATCGTCGAGATCGGCAACGAGCGCGAGTATGCGGAAGCGGCGTTCGGGCACCTGGGCCTCACGTGGCTGACCACGAGCCAGGGTGACGATGCGGTGTTTCTGCTGACGGCGGAACAGCTGGCGCAATAAAAATACCGTCGTTCCCGCGCAGGCGGGAACCCAAGTTTGCGTGAACCGCTACGAACTTGGGCCCCTGCCTTCGCAGGGGCGACGTTGGTTAAGATAACTCAGTTCCTCCCCCCATGATCCGATTCTCCAACGTCAGCCTGATGCGCGGCACGAAACCGCTGCTGGAAGACGCCGACCTCACCCTCAATCCCGGCGACAAGATCGGCCTGATCGGCGCGAACGGCGCCGGCAAATCCAGCCTGTTCGCGATGCTGCGCAACGAGCTCCATCCGGACCAGGGCGCGATCGACTTCCCCGCGCGCTGGCGCATGGCCTATGTCGCGCAGGAGACCCCGGCGCTGGACCGTCCCGCCATCGAGTACGCCATCGACGGCGACGCCCACCTGCGCACCCTGCAGGCCGAACTCGACCGCCTGGAAGCCCTGCCGCACACCACGGAGAACGGCCTCGCCATCGGCCACGTGCACGCCGCGCTGGCTGATGCGGATGCCTACACGGTTCTCTCGCGTGCAGAGCAACTGCTGCTGGGCCTGGGCTTCTCGCTGGACCAGATGCGCCAGCCGGTCGCCAGCTTCTCGGGCGGCTGGCGCATGCGCCTGAACCTCGCGCAGGCGCTGATGTGCCCTTCCGACCTGCTGCTGCTGGACGAGCCGACCAACCACCTGGACCTCGACGCCATCATCTGGCTCGAGGACTGGCTCAAGCGCTACACGGGCACGCTGATCATCATCTCGCACGACCGCGATTTCCTCGACGAGATCGTGAACGTCGTCGTGCACATCCACGAGCGCAGCTTGACCCGCTACTCGGGCAACTACTCCGCGTTCGAGCGCCAGCGCGCCGCGCACCTCGTACTGGCCGCCGCCGCGTTCGAAAAGCAGCAGCGCACGCGCGCCCACCTGCAATCGTTCGTCGACCGCTTCAAGGCCAAGGCCACCAAGGCCCGCCAGGCGCAGAGCCGCATGAAGGCGCTGGCGAAGATGGAAGAACTGGCGCCGCTGCGCGCGGCGGCCGAGTTCTCGTTCGAATTCCGCGAGCCGCTGTCGGCGCCGAATCCGCTGCTCGTGATGGAGGACGTCGACGCCGGCTACCCGATCCTGGACGGCCACGGCGACAAGGTCGGCGGCAAGACCATCGTCCACAAGGTGACCTTTTCGCTGCAGACGGGCCAGCGCATCGGCCTGCTCGGCGTGAACGGCGCCGGTAAATCCACGCTGATCAAGACGATCGCGAACGACCTGGCGCCGCTCGCGGGCACGGCCACGCTGGGCAAGGGCCTCGTGATCGGCTACTTCGCCCAGCACCAGGTCGAGATGCTGCGCCACGACGAATCGCCGCTGTGGCACCTGCAGAAGATCGCGCCGACCACGCGCGAGCAGGAGCTGCGCAACTTCCTTGGCGGCTTCAACTTCCCGGGCGATATGGTGACGAGTTCCATCGCGCCGTTCTCCGGCGGCGAAAAGGCGCGCCTGGCGCTGGCGCTGATCGTGTGGCAGCGTCCGAACCTGCTGCTGCTGGACGAACCGACCAACCACCTGGACCTGGAAACGCGCGAGGCGCTCACGCTGGCGCTGGCGCAGTTCGAGGGCACGCTCGTCGTCGTCTCGCACGACCGCCACCTGCTGCGCGCGACGACCGACCAGTTCATCATCGTGGCCGACGGCCGCCTGCAGCCGTTCGACGGCGACCTGGACGACTACAAGGACTGGCTGTTCCAGACCAAGCTGAAAGCGGATGCCGGGACGAGCGCGCCACTGCCGTCGTCAGCCCCGGCGGCGCCCATCTCCACCGTCGACCGCAAGGAGCAGAAACGACTGGAAGCGGAAGAACGCCAGCGCAAGGCCGCGCTGAAGAAGCCCATCGAAAACCGCATCAAGCGGCTCGAAGAGCAGATGGCCAAGCTGAACGCGAAGAAGGCCGACGTCGACGCCCGGCTGCTGGAGTCGGGCATCTACGAGGCGGACAAGAAGGAAGAGCTGAAAAATCTCGTGGCCGACCAGGCGTTCCTGACGCGGGACCTGGGCAATCTCGAGAACGAGTGGCTGGAGTTGCAGGAGCAGCTGGAGGGCTTGGTAGCTTAAGAATCGTCATTCCCGCGAAAGCGGGAATCCATGCTGAGCAGCAGAATTCGGAAACGGTATTCAGTGACGAAGTTTTCGGGTGCCGATGCTCAGTATGGGTCCCCGCCTGCGCGGGGACGACGTTAGGCAACCTGCCGCGTCCCTTCTTTCTTCGGCCTGCGCACCGACATCAGCCGGTCGATATCGACGAGAATCAGCCGCCGCGACCCCATCTGCCCCAGCCCGATCAGGTAGTCGACCTGCGCCTGGTCCGCGCCGGGAACCGGCGACACCTGCTCGGGCGCCAGCGACACGACGCCCGTCACCCCATCCACCACCATCCCCATCGTGCAGGACGACAGCCTCAGGATGATCACGTCCGTCATCGGGCCGGGCGCGCCGGGCGACGCGCCGCAGGCGACGCGCATGTCGACGAGCGGCATGATCACGCCGCGCGAAACGGCCACGCCTTTCAGCATCTCGCCGTCCGATGTGAACCGCTCGAGTGCCTTGAGCACCCGCAGTTCCTGCACCTTGGCGACATCGAGCCCGTACTCGAGCCCGCCGAGGGTAAAACTCAGGAATTGGGTGGTGGTCGTCGTAGTCATGTGCATGGCGGATCCTTTCCTCAAGATCGCCATGCTAAGGCGATGACGACCGGAAATTGTTGAGTACAGTCAACAATCAATGAGACATTTCCTACCTTGCGCTCGGCGCTTACGCCCGTACAATGTTCGGAATTGACCTACGGGGGGATGACGATGTTCCGGTGGCTGCAAAGCCTGTTTTCCAGCCCGGCCGCAGTGCAACCGCTGCCGGCCGCTGTTCCTACGCCCTTGCCTGCGCCCTTGCCTGCGCCTGCGCCTTCCCCGCCACCTGCTCCCGCGACGCCGGGCACGGCCCCCGTCTCGTTCGAGCAGCTGGAACGGATCAACGGCGCCTGGAACGCCTGGCTGTTCGACCGCGCCGACGGCGGCCTGGAACTCTCCGACGCCGAAACGAACGTGCTGGAAGCGCTGGCCGCGATCGTGGCGTCGCAGCAGTCCGGCGCCGCGCTCGTGCGGCGCATGCCGGGGCTCGTCCCGCAACTGCTGCAAAGCCTGCGCAGCGAGACATTTTCCGGCAGCGCGCTGTCGCGCACGATCGCGACCGATCCCGTGCTGGTGGCGGCCATCGTCCGCCTCGCCAACAGCTGCTACCAGGGGACGGGCCAATCCATCGCGAGCGTCGAACAGGCGGTGATCCTGATCGGCCAGGAAGGCTTGCGCCAGCTGATCACGACGGTCGCGTTCCGGCCCATCGTCGACGTGCGTTCGGGATTTTATACACGCCGGCTGGCGCCGCACCTGTGGGCGCATTCGGAGCGCTGCGCGATCGCCGCGCGCCGGCTGGCCGGCGCGGGCGTCGAACCGTTCGACGCGTTCCTCGCGGGCCTGCTGCAGAACGTGGGGCTGCTCGTCAGCCTGCGCATCATGGACCAGATGGCGCACGAGCCGGCGCAGGATCGCGAGCGCCTCGGCTCGGACGTGTTCCTGGCCCAGCTGGCCCGCGACACGCGCCGCCTGTGCGCGAGCATCGCGCGCGAATGGAATTTTCCCGACACGGTGGCGCAGGCGCTGCTCGAACAGGGAGAACTGCGGCGCGGCGTGGTCATGTCGCCGCTGGGGCGTTTGCTCAAGCTGGCGGATTACCTGGGGAAGGTGCGGATGCTCGTCGAGCAGGGACTGGTCGACGCGGCGGACGATGCGCTGTTTGCAGGGCTGCCGCCCGAGGCGGCGGAATGTTATGCGGCGTTGGCGGTGAACGTGGGTGATTGACGTCCGCGTGGGCACGGGGTGCCCACCCTACGGCACGGTATCGCGTCACCGTCAGCGATGTAGGGTGGGGTGATGGATGCCGTGGGCATCCATCACGAGCCCACGCGAAACGTGGATCAGCGTTTCAGCTTCGCGTCTTCGACGGCCAGCTGCTTGTTCTGCTCATCCAGCCAGGTCTTGAGCGGCGCGAAGTATTCGAGCATCGCGGTCGCATCCATCTTCTCCGACCCCGTGACGGCCTTCAACGCTTCCGGCCACGGCTTGCTCGTGCCCATCTCCAGCATCTGCTGGAATTTGGCGCCTGCCTTCTGGTTGCCGTAGATCGAGCAGCGGTACAGCGGCCCGGTGTCGCCCGCTTCCTTGCACAGCGCGCGGTGGAACTGGAACTGCAGCACGTGGGCGAGGAAGTAGCGGGCGTACGGCGTGTCGCTGGCGACGTGGAACTTGGCGCCGGCGTCGAAGCCGCCGTCCGCGAGCGGTGCGGGACGCGCCACGCCCTGGTACTGCTCCGTCAGCGCCCACCAGGCCTTGTCGTAGTCGGCCGGCCTGACCTGGCCGCCGTAGACCTGCCAGCGCCACTTGTCGACCTTGTACGCGAACGGCATGAACGCGATCTTCTGGAGCGCCGTGTACAGCAGCGGGCCGATCTCCTGCTTCGGATCCGGGTCCGTCTTCATCAGGCCGACCTGTTTCAGGTAGGCCGGCGTGATCGACAGCGCGACGGTGTCGCCGATGGCTTCGTGGAAGCCGTCGTTGGCGCCGTTCTTGAACATCGGCGACTGCACGCTGTACGCGAGGTCGTAGTACAGGTGGCCCAGTTCGTGGTGGATGGTGCGGAAGTCCTCGGCCGTCGGCGTGATGCACATCTTCACGCGCACGTCGTCCTTGCCGTCCAGGTCCCAGGCGGACGCGTGGCACACGACTTCACGGTCGCGCGGCTTGGTCAGCAGCGAGCGATCCCAGAACGTGGCCGGCAGCTTGCGCATGCCCAGCGACGTGTAGAAGCCCTCGGCATAGCGCGTCATCTCGACGGCGCTCGTCTTGCGCTCTTCCAGCAGCGCGGTCAGGTCTTCACCCTTCTCGAGGCCGGCCGGCTTCAGGATCGGGTACAGGTTGTCCCAGCTCTGCGCCCACATATTGCCCAGCAGGTGCGCAGGGATCGGACCGTCGGCCGGCACCGCGTCCGGACCGTAGGCCTGGCGCAGCTTGTAGCGGGTGTACGTGTGCAGCGAGTCGTACAGCGGCTTGACCTGCTGCCACAGGCGTTCCATCTCGGCCGAGAAGGCATCCGGCGCCATGTCGTAACGCGAGCGCCACAGCGCGCCGGTATCGGCGAAGCCCATCGCGCGGGCGCCCTTGTTCGACAGCTCGACGTACTTCGCATAATCCTGCTTGTAGGCCGGCGACTGGGCGTGCCAGCCGAGCCAGACTTCCTTCAGGCGCGCGGGGTCGTGGCTCGTGGCCAGCACTTTTTCCAGTTCGCCCAGCGGCATGCAATCGGGCTTCGCGGCACCTGCTGCCGCGGATGGGCAGTACTTGGCCTTGCCGTACGCGCCGGTCATGCTGGCCGCCAGGCGCGCATAGGAGGCGCGGTCGTCGGCGTTTTCCAGCATCAGCGACTGCTGCATCAGCATCAGCTTGCGGGCGCTCGCTTCCGAGACCTTCAGGCCGTTGTAGCGGCGCGCCTTGAGGGCGATGTCGCCGCTCACGGTCAGGTAGTGTTCGTTGGCCTGCGCGGTCAGCGTCTCGGTGTCGAGCGTGATGAAGTTCTCGGCCACCCACTCGGCGCGGCCGGCGTCGAGGCCCAGCTGGTCGAGCTTCACTTCGGAGTCGGCGACGAAGCGCTCTGCTTCGGCCACGGTCGGCTTGCCCTTGCTGTTGGCTGCCTTCGTTGCTGCATGGGCCGGGACGGCGAATAGCGCGCCGGCACACATTGCGGCGACCAGCGCGCCGATCGGGCGGCGCTGGAGGATGGGACGCATGGTGTTCAAGGTTTCCCCTCTATTGGATTGGAGTCGCGGATTGGATCCGTTATTGTGCGGCCTCGCGGCCACCCGCAAGTATATGCGCTTGCCGGCCCCTCGCGAATCTTTACGACGCCGGGACGGTGTCGCTGCTCCACGCGACGCTGCCCGCGCCGCCCAGGAACAGCAGCTCGCCGGCCTGCGGCCCGCGCAGGCGCGTGCGGATCTCGCGCGGCTGCCAGCGGTACGGCTGCCCGCCCGCGGGGCTGTAGCCGAGGATGCGCACCTGCGTCTCGCCCTGCACCGAGGCGATCGCCACGCTGGAGATGCTGGCGGCGTCGCCGCGCTGCGCTTCCAGGTTCGCGAGCATGCGCGTGCCCGCCTGCCGCTCCGCATCGAGCGCCTTGAGCTTCGCGGACACGTCGCCGAGCGCCTTCAGCGCGGGGCCCACGTCCTGCCCCATTTTCTGGAACTGGCGCGCCTGCTCGGGCGACAGATTGACCTCGCCCTTGCGCATGCGCGCGGCCAGCATCAGGTAGCGGCGCACGTCCGGCTTGCCCGTCATGGCATCCTGCGCGGCCTTCAGCTGCGCGGAAAGCGCGGCGAACTGCGCGACGCGCTGCGTCACGGCAGCGATCACGTCGTCGATCTGCTGCCCTTCCGCGCGCAGCACGGCCACGAGCATCTCGCTCTGCTTGCGCGGCACCGTGCACTCCACCGTCACGCGCCGGCCCGCGAGCGCGCAGCCCTCGGCCACGTTGACGGCCACCTCGTCGCCGACGATCTCGCAGTTGACGGCATGCTTGACCTCGACCCGCGCGCCCGCGATGACGCAGTTTTCCGCGCGCTCGATGACGATCCTGCCGTCTTCCGCGGACAGCATCGAGGCCGATGCGACGCCGCGCACATGGATGTCGCCGCGCGCGTTGCGGGCGCTGCCGCCCACGAGGTTCGCACGCACATCGACCGTGCCGCCGCGCGACACGAGGCTGCCGAACACGTCGCCGTGCACGGTGATGCTGTCGGCCTCGATCACACGCTTTTCCTGGACTTCGCCGAACTCCTCGTAGTCGCCGGTCAGGACGAGGTTGCCCGTCGTCTTGGCGCTGACGCCGTCGCGGCTCACGACCTTGTCCCCGATGGTGATCTGGCTCGTCTTCGCATCGACCATCAGGAAACCGGCCTGGCTGGACACGAGGAATTCGCCGTCCGGCGCGCGCTCGACCTTCGTGCCGGCGCCCGCATACGCCGCGAAATCGACGTCGCGCCCCGGCGTGGGCGGCAGCGGCGCCCCGGACATCTCGACACCCGCCACGCCGGCCGTCGCCGGCACCTTCTGGAGCAGGCGGACGCCGGGCTGGATTTGCGGGAAGCGGTTCTGGAAGCTGTTCAGGTCGAGGCGGCCGTTGGCCAGTTCGAGCGGCGCGTCGTTGCGGTGGATGTCGTCCGAGACCTCGACGATGTGCGCATCCTCGCCCGTCACCGGGTCGAGCCGGCGCGCGACGGTGACGCGGTCGGCCTTGCTGGACGCCATGGCGGCGCGGATCGCGGGCAGGTCGAGGCCGAAGCGGATCCCCTTCGTCCACACGTCGGCGATGAATTCGTCGGGGTCGAGGCGGGTCTGGAAGCCCTCGGCGTCGGGGTCGACGGGGTTGGGCAGCCAGACGGGCTCGAAGCAGTATTCGGCATACTCGCGCCCGATCTTGACGGCGCGGTACAGCGCGCGGCGCGCCGGATCGAAGGCCTGGATGTCGGCCGCGAAGCGCACGACCGCCGTGCCGTCCGGCCTGCGCGGCAGCTCGGGGCCGTGGCCGAACAGCGCCTTCATCAGCACGGGATAGTCGATGCCGGTGAAGTAGTTCCCGGCACGGTAGACGTTGTCGATGGCCGCCACCAGCGTGGTGCCGAGCACGGACGGATCGGCGTACACGCCGTCGTCGCGTTTGGCGATGCAATGCTCGGGACCGGTCGCGGCAATGCGCGCCGTTGTTACCTGCTCCGCTGCGGGAAGGTCAGTGGTCAAGATACGCTCCGTGCAGGTGATGCCACGGCAAGGGCTGGGCCGGGGCGGAATCCGGCTAGCGTATCATGTTGTCAGTTGAAAATAAACTACAAGCAACTAAGTTGATGTAAAGAAATTTTCAGCGACGCTGCGGGTACAGGTCCATGCCCGCTTCGTTGATCTGGCGGCGCAGGTCGCGCCGTTCGTCCGGCGTCATGCGGCTGGGGCGGCGCGAGTCATGCTGCTGCTCGCGCTGTTCGCGCTGCTCCTGCTGCTGGGCGCGGCGCTGCTCCTCGTAGGCGCGCATGTCGTCGCGCTGGTCGCGGTCCTGCGGGGGGAGGCGGAAACGGGACACCTGCGACTGCGATTGCTGCATGTCGCCCCGGTCGTCCCGCCGGTCGCCGTGTTGCTGGGCAAACGCGCCGCCGGCTCCCAGCACCAGGGCGCACGCCAGCACAGCGCGGCGGGCCAGGCGGCCTGCCTTTTTCGCTGTGTGTTGGTGTGTGAACGCACTGTTCATGGTGTTCCTCATTCGCGTTGCCGTGTCAGGAGTAAGCTGTGGTTATGAGCTGTGGTGTAAGCTGCGATTCGATGAGGCCAGTGTATGAGGAATCGACTCCAGGCATAAGGCGAATTGGGTAAAGTTTGTAACACAATGTAATGGCTCAACGATACCCCCTTGGCGTCAAGCGATAAGACGTTACCATAGCGACATTAATCTGACAAATCCGACAGAACGATGAATGCAACGAGCTCGAATGCCGGCACGGCCGGCGCGAATGGCGGCCACGCCGCCCGGATCATGGTCGTCGACGACGACGTGCGCCTGCGCGACCTGCTGCGCCGCTACCTCACCGAACAGGGCTTCCAGGTCGTGACGGCGGAAAGCGCGCCCGCGATGAACAAGCTGTGGCTGCGCGAGCGCTACGACCTGCTGGTGCTCGACCTGATGCTGCCGGGCGAAGACGGCCTGTCGATCTGCCGCCGCCTGCGCGGCGCCGGCGACCAGACGCCGATCATCATGCTGACCGCGAAAGGCGAGGACGTCGACCGCATCGTCGGCCTGGAGATGGGCGCGGACGACTACCTGCCGAAACCGTTCAACCCGCGCGAGCTGGTGGCCCGCATCAACGCCGTCCTGCGCCGCAAGGGCCCGGACGAGATCCCCGGCGCGCCGAGCGAGACGCCGCAGACCTTCGAATTCGGCGATTTCGTGCTGGACCTCGGCACGCGCACGCTCAAGAAAAACGGCGACACCGTGCCGCTGACGACGGGCGAATTCTCGGTGCTGAAAGTGTTCGCGCGCCATGCGCGCCAGCCGCTGTCGCGCGAGAAGCTGATGGAACTGGCGCGCGGCCGCGAGTACGAAGTGTTCGACCGCTCGCTGGACGTGCAGATCTCGCGCCTGCGCAAGTTGATCGAGCCCGATCCGTCGAGCCCGCTGTACATCCAGACCGTGTGGGGCCTGGGCTACGTATTCATTCCTGAAGGCCAGCCGCGCTAGTGTTCGCATCGACTTCGAAGGACCAGGCCATGCCGCGTATTTTCGGCAGGATGAAGAGCGGCCTGTTCTGGCGCACCTTCTTCCTGCTGTCCATGCTCACGGGCCTGTCGATGGCCTCGTGGATCGGCATGCTCAACGTCTTCCAGCGCGGCCCGCAGGTCGAGCAGACGGCGGAGCTGCTCGTCTCGGTCGTCACGATCACGAAGGCCGCGCTGACGCACTCCGCGCCCGACCTGCGGCGCGAACTTCTCTTCGAACTGGTGTCGAACGAAGGCATCCGCATCTACGACGTGAAGCCGACGGACACGGTGGAACCGCCGCCGCCGAATTCGCTGATGCCGGAAGTGGCCGCCATCGTGCGCGACAAGCTCGGGCCGGACACGCGCTTCTCGCGCATGGTCAACGAGATCCCCGGCTTCTGGGTCAGCTTCGACATCGACGGCGACAAGTACTGGCTCATGCTCGAGCGCGACAAGCTGCCCGGCCTCACGCGCGTGCAGTGGCTCGGCTGGGCCACCGTCGTGGGCGTGCTGTCGCTGCTGGGCGCCGCGCTAATCTCGAGCCTCGTGAACCTGCCGCTGGCGCGCCTGACGGCGGCCGCGCGCTCGATCGCGCAGGGCAAGCGCCCCGTCCCGCTGCCGGAAAAGGGATCGCAGGAGATCATCGAGGCGAACCGCAGCTTCAACCAGATGGTCGACGACCTGCAGCAGCTCGAGAAGGACCGCGCCATCATCCTGGCCGGCATCTCGCACGACCTGCGCACCCCGCTCGCGCGCATGCAGCTCGAAGTGGAAATGGCGCCGCTGTCGGACGAAGCCCGCACCGGCATGCAATCCGACATCGCCCAGATGGACGCCATCATCGGCCAGTTCCTCGACTTCGCGCGCCCGACCGAAAGCGCGACGTTCGTGCCGGTCAACCTCTCCGAGCTGCTGGAAGACTGCGCGCACGCGGCCGCCCGCCTGGCGGACGTGCGCACGACGACCGACATCGAAGACGGCATCCACGTGATGGGCAACTCGACCGACCTGCGCCGCGTGATCAACAACGTGATCGAGAACGCGCGCCGCTACGGCAAGACACCCGACACGGACGTCACCGAGATCGACATGGCGCTGCACGTGAAGATGACGGGCCACGGCCGCCGCGCCGTCGTCGAGATCAACGACCACGGCACCGGCGTGCCGGACGACCAGATCCAGCAGCTGCTGCGGCCGTTCACCCGCCTGGACAGCGCCCGCGGCCAGGCCAACGGCGCCGGCCTGGGTCTCGCCATCGTCGAGCGCGTCATCACCCGCCACAATGCCGAGCTCACCGTGCGCAACCGCGACGGCGGCGGCCTCGTGCTGCAGTTCGCGTTGCCGCTGGCCCCCTGAGTATTGCTTCATTGAACTGCAAGTTGCAGCGTTAAGCGAGACGCCGCACGGTCGCGCCCGCAACGCGGCAGTACAGTCGGCCTACATCATTTATGAGGAGGCCAACATGAAAAAACTGCTCATTGCCGCACTGGTCGCAGGCTCGTTCGGCAGCGTCGCGCTGCCGGCCGCCGCGGACGTCGTGATCCGCACCGCCCCGCCGCCGCCGCGCGACGAACGCATCCCGGCCGCGCGCCACGGCCATGTATGGGCGCCGGGCCACTGGGAATATCGCCACGGCCGCTACGTCTGGACCCACGGCAAATGGCTGCGCGCGCGCCACGGCTATGCCTACCGCGCCCCGACGTGGGTCGAACGCGACGGCCACTGGGTGATGGAACGTGGCGCCTGGCGCCGCGGCGACCGTGACGGCGACGGCGTGCCGAACCGGCTCGACGACCATCCCAACAATCCGCGCCGCGACTAAAACGGCGCCGCGCCCGGACCAGGCTGGCCGGGCGCATCCTCCCGAAAAAAATGAAGGCTGTGTTCGCGTAAATTCGGCGAACCGAAATTCGTTGCGCAGGTCTTACGTACCGTCGAGTTAACTCATGAGGAGCGACGATGCGCAGCCCGACGTTCGACGAATTGTTCAGCCTGTTGTTGGCGGTCGAGTTGTCCACCGCCGACCTGGTCCGGCTACGGGAATGGATCGCGGGCATCG
>JBJMVU010000413.1:0-24830 GCA_045810485.1 Massilia sp.
CCGCCACCAGCAGGTGCGGCATCTTCGCGAGGTCGGCGACGACCGGCTTGCCGGCGATGTCCTTGCCCAGCGCGACGGTCAGGCTCGATGCGCTGTCGCCATAGACCTTGGAGCCGAGGATCTCCGTCAGGCGCACGATCTGGCGCTTCGGGTTCGGCAGCTCGAGCGCCATGTAGTTCTTGCCGGGGATCGTCTCGACGACGCGGATCGACGTCAGCGACAGCGAACGCGCGAGGTCGCGCGCGAGGTTGACGATCTGGCTGCCCTTCACGCCCGTCGCCGGTTCGATCTCGTAACGGGTGACGACCGGACCCGGATACGCCGCGACGACCTTCGCCTCGACGCCGAAATCGGACAGTTTCTTCTCGATCAGGCGGCTGGTGAATTCCAAGGTATCGATGGCGACGGTTTCCTGGACGGTCGGCGCCTCGTCCAGCAGCGCGAGCGGCGGCAATGTGGAATCGCCGTGGACTTCGAACAGGTGCGACTGGCGCTCCTTCTCGGCGCGCTCGGAACGGGGCACGGTCGTCATCGCCGGCTCGATCTTGATCGGCGACGGGTTCGGCGCGGACGCCGGCGGCAGCGGCGCCTTCACGGGTGCCGGTGCGGGTGCGCGCGGCGCGGGCGGCGCATCATCCGGATCGTCGAACGAAGGCTCGAACGCGGCCGGCGATGAAGGCGCGTCGGCGCCGTCGATCTGCGGCTCGGCACGGGCGCGCGCCAGCTTCGCTTCGCCGCGCGCCCTCACCTTGGCCTTCATCTTGGCGAGGAAGCCCGGCGCCGGCGGCGCGTCTTCCTGCTGCTCGTCGAACCCGTCGTCGCGCGGCGTTTCGATGCGCACCGGTGAACCGGCATGCTTTTCCACGTACTTGGCGCGCTCGTGCACGACGACCTCGTCGCGCTTGTGCGCCGCGACTTCGCCGTAGCGGCGGTCTTCGCGGTCTTCGTAGCGCAGGCGGAACCAGTCCCACGTCGTCTCGACGGTCTCGCCGATACGCTCGGCCACCGCGAGCCACGACACCTGGAAATACCAGGAAAAGCCGAGGCCGAACAACAGCAGCAGGAGCAACGTCGCGCCGGTGAAGCCGAACGCGTTGTGGGCGGCATGGCCGATCAGCTGGCCCAGCACGCCGCCGGCCGCGCGCGGCAGCTCGACTTTCATGGACCACATGCGCAGGTATTCCAGACCCACGCTGCCGGCGAACATCAGCGCGAAGCCGATCCAGCGGACCAGCGTCTCGCCCTGGTGTTCCGGCTCCTGTTCCGCTTCCTGGACGATGAATCTGCTGTGCAAGCGCCGGTAGCCCTTCCAGACGGCGCGCGTAAAGCAGATGCACAGCCACCAGGCGGAAAAGCCGAAGATGAACAGTAATAAATCGGCCAGCCAGGCGCCGGCCTTGCCGCCCAGGTTGGCGATATGGGACACCACGTTCTCGTGCGAAAACCCCGGATCGGCCCGGTTATAGCTGAGCAGGATGAGGACGAAATACAACAATGCGACGGCCGTGGCCAGCCAGCGCGCCTCCGACAACAGGCGCACGAGCCGGTTCGGCAGCGGCTGGCGCGGCGGTCTCGGCTTGTGAGTATAGGTCGTGCTCGTCGATGGACTATTCTTGCTCATTGCGGTGTGAAACAGTACTGCCGGGTAACGATTCCCCAAAGATGACCATTCTAAGCGATATGACCGCGCGTTGGCCCCACGATTCATGCTTGTTTGCATCATCGACTATAATCCCGGGTCCAACGCCTCTTGATTCCCGCACTGCCCGGCCCCACTTTCCGGGCATCATCCAATAAAAGAAGTTCACACATGACCACTCGCAAACATGCCAAAGTCCTGATCCTCGGTTCCGGCCCCGCCGGTTACAGCGCAGCCGTGTACGCCGCGCGCGCCAATCTCAGTCCGATGCTGGTGACCGGTGTCGAGCAGGGTGGTCAACTGATGACGACGACGGACGTCGAGAACTGGCCGGGCGATCCGCTGGGCGTGCAGGGTCCTGAACTGATGCAGCGCCTGCTGCAGCACGCCGAGCGCTTCAACACCGAGATCGTGTTCGACCACATCCACACGACTTTCCTGAACGAGAAGCCGATCCGTCTGGTGGGCGATTCGCACGAATTCACCTGCGACGCGCTGATCATCGCGACGGGCGCCTCGGCCCAGTACCTCGGCCTGCCCAGCGAACAGGCATTCATGGGCAAAGGCGTGTCCGCCTGCGCCACGTGCGACGGCTTCTTCTACCGCAACCAGGAAGTGGCGGTCATCGGCGGCGGCAACACCGCGGTCGAGGAAGCGCTGTATCTGTCGAACATCGCGACCAAGGTCACGTTGATCCACCGCCGCGACAAATTCCGCGCCGAGCCGATCCTCGTCGACCGCCTGATGGGCAAGGTCGCTGAAGGCAAGATCGTGCTGGAACTGAACCAGACGCTGGACGAGGTCAAGGGCGACCAGAGCGGCGTGACCGGCCTGCAGCTGAAATCGACGGACGGCAGCTCGACCAAGGAGCTGACGGTGCACGGCCTGTTCGTGGCGATCGGCCACAAGCCGAACACGGGCATCTTCGAAGGCCAGGTGGACATGCACAACGGCTACATCAAGACCCGCGGCGGCAGCGAAGGCATGGCCACCGCGACCAACGTCCCGGGCGTGTTCGCGGCCGGCGACGTGCAGGATCACGTATACCGCCAGGCGATCACGTCGTCGGGTTCGGGCTGCATGGCGGCGCTGGATGCCCAGCGTTACCTGGAAGCCCTGGAATAAATGTAAAGGTGGCTCGATGGCGATGAAGGACTTCGCTGAACTGAAATCCTTGCGCGACAAGCTCAAGGAAGACGAAAGGCTGCGCGCCATCGAAAAGGCCGAGCGCGAAAAGCGCGAGCGCATCGCGCGCGAGCACGCCGTCGAATTCGGCTCGGCCGTGAAAGACGTCGTCAAGCTGCCCGAATCGGACCGCTACGTGTGGCGCCCGATGCACGAATTCGAAACGCGTGGGCAACCCTTGCCGACGCGCCCGCGCACCTACGAGGAAGAGACGGCCGCCGTGCTGCGCGAGTCGATGCTGTCCGACCAGTTCGACGTGGACGGCCTGCTCGACGAGGACCCGTCCCTCAGCTGGTCGGCGCCCGGCGTGGGGCCGGACGTCGTGAAAAAGCTGCGCAAGCGCCACTGGCCCGTCGAGGACGAACTCGACCTGCACGGCCTCACGCGCGACCTGGCGCGGCGCCACGTCGATGCCTACCTCCGCAAATCCAGCAAGCGCGGCACCCGCTGCGTACGCATCATCCACGGCGTGGGCTATGGCTCGGCCGGCGGCGAACCCGTCCTGCGCGGCATGGTCCACAGCTGGCTCGTGCAGACCAGCGACGTGGTCGCCTTCTGCGTCGCGAACCGGGTCGACGGGGGCAATGGCGCGTTGATCGTCCTCCTGCGCCCCGCCCTGCTGGACTGAGCATTCTTTCCCATTATCAAGTCGTAGAATGAATTCGTTAAAACATGTTCATGTTGGCATGTTTTATTGTCAAATTTGCGCGTCGAATTAACGAAACGGGTAAGATGCAGCCATGTGGTGCCGAGGCGGTGCTGCCAGCATAAGGATGAGCGAGTGAAGTCCAGTACCCCGGTACCGATGGCAGCGCCGCGGCGGGTCGACCTGCACAATTGTGCGGACGAACCGATCCAACTTCCCGGCTCGATCCAGCCGCACGGCGCCCTGCTGTTCCTGTCGGACGCCGGACGCGTCGAAGGCTGGAGCGCCAACATCGCCGCCGTCACGGGCGGCGCGCCCGCGCTGGAACAGCCGTTCGGCGCGCTCGGGCTGCCGGAGGCGGTCACTGAACTCATCCAGGAATGCCTCGACACGATGGATGACGGGGAAACGCCGGCCGCGGTCACGCCGCTCGCCATCGAGGGGCGCGAATACGACTGCGTCGTGCACGCGCACATGCGGCGCGTGGTGGTCGAGTTCGAGGCGCGCGACGTCAGCATGGAGGAAGTCGCCCAGTTCGCGATCAAGGCGCACTCGTCGATCGACCGGATGCGCCGCCAGCGCAGCATCGAGGGCCTGCTCGAGACGGCCGTGCGCCAGGTGCGCGAGTTCACCGGCTTCGACCGCGTGATGGCCTACGCTTTTCGCAGCGACGATTCCGGCGACGTGGTGGCCGAGGCGCGCCGCGACGACCTCGTGCCCTATCTCGGCCAGCGCTACCCGGCCGGCGACATTCCGCCGCAGGCGCGCCGCCTGTATGTCCTGAACACCCTGCGCATGATCGCCGACGTCGGCTACCACGCCGTGCCGCTGCTCGGCGCCCCCAACGCGGCGCCGCTCGACATGAGCTTCGCCGTGCTGCGCAGCGTGTCGCCGATCCACGTGGAGTATTTGCAGAACATGGGCGTGGGCGCGTCGATGAGCGTGTCGATCGTCGTCCACGGCCGCCTGTGGGGCCTGATCGCTTGCCACCACATGGCGCCGAAACGCGTGCCCTATTCCGTCCGGATGGCGGCCGACGTGCTGGCCCAGGTGATCGCGTCCACCGTGCAGGGCATCGAGGCGCGCGAGGACGCGGAACTCGTCGAGCATGCCGCCCAGGTGCGCACGAGCCTCGTCGAATCGCTGCTGCTGGAAGACGACCCGCTCGAAGCGCTCGTCGAGCATGGCGACGGCCTGCTCGAATCCACGCACGCGCAGGCGCTCGTCGTGAGCCAGTACGGCCGCGTCGTGTGCCGCGGCGTCGACCAGGCGCTGGGCGAAGCCATCGTCGCGGCGTTGCCGGCCGAAGCGCACGACATCGTCACGCACGGCTGCGTGAAGGAATGGCCGGATGCGATCCAACCCCTGCTCGGCAAGTGGGCCGGCATGCTGGCCCTGCCCTTCGATCCGCCGTCGGGCGGCTGGTGCGTGCTGCTGCGCACGGAACAGATCGAGGAAGTGGCCTGGGGCGGCAAGCCGGACAAGAGCCAGGCCGGCCCGCTGGGCGAGCGCCTGACGCCGCGCGGTTCGTTCGAAGCCTGGCACGAGACGGTGCGCGGCCGCGCCCACCCGTGGGAAGACGGCATCCTCACGCATGCGCGCATGATGCTGGGCGAGCTGGCGCGCGTCTCGAACGCGCGCCGCGCCCAGACCGAATCCACGCGCGCGCAACTGCTCGCGATGCTGGGCCACGACCTGCGCGACCCGCTCAACTCGATCAATATGGCGGGCATGGTGCTGGAACGGACGGACGGCGGCAGCAACAAGGGCACCCTGGGCAAGCGCATCCAGTCGTCCAGCAACCGCATGCAGCGCATGATCGGGCAGGTGCTGGACATGAGCCGCATCGACCGCGGCCTCTCCTTGGGCATCGACCTGCAGCCCGTCGACCTGGCCGCGCTCTTGGAGGACATGGTCGAGGAAGCGCGCCTCGCCTACCCGACCATCGTCTACGACCTGCACACCGTCGGTCCGGCGTTCGTGCTGGCGGACGGCGGCCGCCTCGGCCAGGTGATCTCGAACCTGCTGTCCAACGCGCGCCACCACGGCGAGCCGAACCGGCCGATCACGATCCGCCTCGCGCCGCACGCCGGCTCCGGCCTTGCCGTGCTGGAAGTCGCGAACGCGGGCGCGCCGATCCCGCCGGAAACGGAGAGCGCGCTGTTCAACCCGTTCAAGCGCAGCTCGATGAACAATCCGCGCAACCGCACGGGCATGGGTCTCGGCCTGTACATCGCCCAGCAGATCGTGCGCGAGCACGAGGGCGAGATCGGTTACCGGCACGAGGAGGGACCGGAGATGAGCGGCCGGGTGATCTTCGCCGTGCGCCTGCCTCTGGCGCCGAACGCAAGCTGACGCGGCCGAGGCCGGCATGCTAGTCTAGCAACATCGAGACTACCGGCCGCCGCATGCACCTCATCACCGTCATTGAAATCGTTGCGATCCTGGTGGGCGCGTTCTCGGGTTTCATCGAGGCGCGGAGAAAACGCATGGACGTGGTGGGGGTGTTCACGGTCGCCTTCATCGCCGCATTCGGCGGCGGCACCCTGCGCGACATCCTGCTGGATAAACGGCCGCTGTTCTGGGTGATCCACCAGGAGTACGCGATCCTGATCTTCATGCTGGCCCTGGTCGCGACACCGCTGATCCGGACGCTGCGCCAGATCGTGTCGGAACGGTTGATCGTCATCGCCGACGCGGTCGGCCTGGGGCTGTTTTCCGTGGCCGGCGTGTCGTCCGCGCTGGACGCGCACATGCCGCTGTTCATCGCCTCGATGATGGGCGTGATCACGGGGATCTTCGGCGGCGTGATGCGCGACATCGTCTGCAACGAAGTGCCGATGGTCTTCAGGGACGGCAAGCCCTACGCAATCTGTGCGTTCCTCGGCAACTGGATGTTCCTGCTGCTGGGGATGAACGGCTTCCCGCACGATTTCGCGCTGTGGTCCAGCGCGATGTTCATCGTCGTGTTCCGGCTGGTGGCGTGGAAGTTCGATGTGCGGGTGGGGCGCTAAAGCCACGTAACGCATGAACACCGTCATTCCCGCGAAGGCGGGAATCCAGGTTGTTCGCGGCCCGCTAGCTTAAATTGGGTCCCCGCCTTCGCGGGGACGACGTCAGACGATCAGACGGCGTCCGGCCCCGTCTCGCCCGTACGAATACGAATCACCTGCTCCACTTCCTGCACGAAGATCTTGCCGTCGCCGATCTTGCCCGTGCGCGCAGCCTTGATGATGGCGTCCACGACCTGCTCGGTCAGCGCATCGTCGACCACCACCTCGATCTTCACCTTGGGCAGGAAGTCGACCACGTATTCCGCGCCGCGGTACAGTTCCGTGTGGCCCTTCTGGCGGCCGAAGCCCTTCACTTCCGTGACGGTCAGGCCGGTGACGTTCACCTCGGCCAGCGCTTCGCGCACTTCGTCCAGTTTGAACGGCTTGATCACGCAGGTAATCTGTTTCATGGGTATCTCCAATCAGGTTTTCCCGGATTATCGCATGCGCACCGGTCAGTCCGGAATCCTCGCCAGCTGGTCCATCCACACAGTCGCTTCCGAGTCGCTCGGCGCGCGCCAGTCGCCGCGCGGGGACAGCGAGCCGCCGTTGCCGACCTTCGGCCCGTTCGGCACGCACGAACGCTTGAACTGGCTCGTCTTGAAGAAGCGCCACAGGAAGATGCCGAGGTTTTTCTTGATCGCCGCGAGATCGTACTGGTTGCGCGCCGGGTTGCCGCCTTCCGGCCACGGGCCCATCGCGCGATCCCGCCACGCGCTCCAGGACAGGAACGCGACCTTCGCCGGCCCGAAGCCGTAGCGCAAGGTGTAGTACAGGTTGAAGTCCTGCAGCTCGTACGGCCCGATGAAGTCTTCCGTCACCTGCGCCGGCTTGTTCGCCTCCCCGACCTTGCCGGGCACCAGCTCCGGCGAAATCTCCGTCTCCAGCACGTTGATCAGGACGTCGGAACCGGTGTCTCCAATCTGGCTCGTGTCCGCGACCCAGCGCACGAGGTGCGAGATGAGCGTCTTCGGCACGCTCGCGTTGACGTTGTAGTGCGACATGTGGTCGCCCACGCCGTACGTGCACCAGCCCAGCGCCAGTTCCGACAGGTCGCCCGTGCCGATGACGATCGCGTGATGGTGGTTCGCGAGGCGGAACAAATGGCTCGTGCGCTCGCCCGCCTGCACGTTCTCGAACGTCACGTCGTACTGTTCCGCGCCTTCCGCGTACGGGTGGCCGAGGTCCTTCAGCATTTGAATGCAGCTGGGGCGGATGTCGATCTCGTGCGCCGTGCAGCCCACGACGCGCATCAGTTCGCGCGCCTGGCGCAACGTGCGCTCGCTCGTCGCGAAGCCCGGCATGGTGTACGCGAGGATGTTCGTGCGCGGGAGGTTCAGCTTGTCCAGCGCCTTGGCGCAGACCAGCAGCGCATGCGTCGAATCCAGGCCGCCGGAAATGCCGATGACGACCTTCTGGTGGCCGGACGTCTGCAGCCGCTGCACGAGCGCCTGCACCTGGATGTTGTAGACCTCCGTGCAGCGCGCATCGCGGCGGCGGCCGTCGGCCGGCACGTACGGGAAACGCTCGACGAGGCGGGCCAGCGGCAGGTCTTGCTCGAGCGGCAGCGGTACGGCGAAAGTCTGGACGCGGAATTTCGCGACCTCGTGCGCGTGGCGGCGCACGGATTGCGCGAACGTCGTCGTGTGCATGCGGTCGACCGACAGGCGCTCCAGGTCGACGTCGCCGAAGATGATGTGCGAGTCGCCCAGGAAGCGCTCGGACTCGGCCAGCAGGTCGCCCTTTTCATAGATCAGCGACTGGCCGTCCCACGCCATGTCCGTCGTCGATTCGCCGCGGCCGGCCGACGTGTACAGGTAGGCGGCCAGGCAGCGCGCCGACTGCTGCGACACGAGCTGGTGGCGATAGCCGCTTTTTCCCACGACGACGTTCGACGCCGACAGGTTCACCAGCACCGTCGCGCCGGCCAGCGCGGCGTACGAGGACGGCGGGATCGGCACCCACACGTCTTCGCAGATCTCGACGTGGAAGCGGAACAGCGGTTGATTCTCCAGCTCGAAAACCTGTTCCGGACCGAACGCCACGTCCTGGCCCAGCAAGGTAATCCGGTCGACGGCCGCGTTGTCCGCAGGGCTGAACTGCCGACTTTCGTAAAATTCGCCATAATTGGGCAGGTAGCTTTTCGGAACCACACCCAGGATGCGGCCGGCGGCGACCACCACGGCACAGTTGAACAGCACGTGGTTGACGCGCAGCGGCGCGCCGACGACGAGCGCCAGCGGGAGCGTAGCGGACGCGGCGACCACCTCGGCCAGCGCGTCAAGCACGGCGTCGAGCAGCGCGCGCTGGTGGAACAGGTCGTCGCACGTGTAGGCCGACAGTCCCAGTTCGGGGAAGGCGGCCAGCACGGCGCCCTTGTCCGCGGCTTCGCGCGCCAGGCGGATCGTTTCCTGCGCATTGAAGGCCGGGTCGGCCACACGGCAAGCCGGGCTGGCGACGGCGACGCGCGCGAAATCGTGGGAATACAGGTTGAAGAATCGCTTATCCATAGGTCTCAACAGCTCACGGAAGTCATCTTGAATTATCGCACGCATATCGTTTCTTCTCTGTCCGAGATCGGGCAGGCGGACTGGGACGCCCTCGTGGCGCCGCAGGAGAATTCGAACCCGTTCCTGTCCTTCGCCTTCCTGCATGCCCTGCACGAATCCGGCAGCGCGACGCCGGAGACGGGCTGGCAGCCGCAATACATCGCCCTGTACGACGCGGACGAGAAGCTGGCGGCCGCCCTGCCCCTGTACGTGAAGGGCCATTCGTACGGCGAGTACGTGTTCGACTGGGCCTGGGCCAACGCCTACCAGGAGCATGGACTCGACTATTATCCGAAGCTGCTGTCCGCGATCCCGTTCACGCCCGTGAGCGGCCCGCGCCTGCTCGCGCGCGAGGCGGCCTCGCGCGCGGCCCTCGTCGATGTGTTGATCAAGACGCAGAAGGCGACGGAGGTCTCGTCCACGCACGTGCTGTTCCCGCCCGACGGGGAGGCGCGCCAGCTCGCCGACGCCGGCTTCCTGCTGCGCAGCGGCGTGCAGTTCCACTGGATGAATGCGGGCTACGCGACCTTCGACGACTTCCTCGCGACACTCGAGCAAAAGAAGCGCAAGAACATCCGCGCGGAGCGGCGCAAGGTGCGCGAGGCGGGGGGCGCGTTGCGGCGCGTGCGCGGTCCGGACATCACGGACGAGCAGTGGCGCTTCTTCACGCGCTGCTACCGCAACACCTACTCCGAACACTTCTCGAAGCCCTACCTGAACCTGGACTTCTTCCGCCGCATCGGCAAGACGATGCCGGACAACCTGCTGCTCGTGCTCGCGGAACGGGACGGCCACCCGATCGCGGCGTCGCTCGTCGTGCACGACGCGACGACCCTGTACGGCCGCTACTGGGGCGCGCTGGAACACGTGCCCTGCCTGCACTTCGAGGCGGCGTACTACCAGCCGCTGGAATTCTGCATCGAGCAGGGCATCCAGGTGTTCGAGGGCGGCGCGCAGGGCGAGCACAAGATGGCGCGCGGGTTCCTGCCGACGCGGACCTGGTCGGCGCACTGGCTCGCGCATCCGTCGTTCGCCGACGCCGTCGAGCGCTTCCTGGAGCGGGAAGCCGGCGGCATCGACGATTACATCGATGAGCTCAACGACCGGAATCCGTTTCGCGGATGATCACGGGCCCAGTTCCGCGACCAGCCGGCCCAGCGTCTTCAGCGCCTCCTCGGTCGCTTGTGTCCACGGATAGCTGTAATTCAGGCGGATGCAGTTGACCCAGCTGCCGCGCGCCGAGAACATGTGGCCGGGACCGACCGTGATCCCGTGCTCGAGCGCGCGGGCGTACAGGCGCATGGCGTCGACGCCGCCCGCCAGCTCCACCCACAACACATAGCCGCCCTGCGGCTCGGAGACGCGGGTCCCGGCGGGGAAGAAGCGCAGCACGGCGGCCGCCATCATGCGCGCGCGCTGCGCATAGCCCTTGCGCACCTGGCGCAGGTGGCGGTCGTAGCCGTCGTTCTGCAGATAATCCGCGATGGCCAGCTGCGGCAGCGACGGCGTGCCGAGCGTGTTCAGGAATTTCAGCTTTTCGACCTGCGCCGCGTAACGTCCGGCCAGCGCCCAGCCGATGCGGTAGTTCGACGTCAGGCTCTTCGAGAACGACGAGCAGTGCAGCACCAGGCCGCGCGTGTCCCATGTCTTCAGCGGGCACGGATGGCGGTCGCCGAAATACAGTTCGTCGTACACGCAGTTCTCGATGGCCGGGATGTCGTGTTCCGCCAGCAGCGCCACCAGTTCGCGCTTGCGCGCATCGGGCATGCAGAAGCCGAGCGGATTCTGGAAGTTCGGCATCACCATCACGGCCGCCACGCTCTGGCGCGCGAGGATGCCGCGCAGCGCGGCCACGTCGATGCCGTCGCGCGGATCGGTCGGCACCTCGAGCGCGCGCATGCCCATGCGCTCGATCGCGTGCAGCATCGCATAAAAGGTCGGCGATTCGACGGCGACCGTGTCGCCCGGCCGCGCGACCGCCTGCAGGCACAGGTTGATCGCCTCGGTGGCGCCGACCGTCACGATGATCTCGGACGGGTCCACCGCCAGCCCGTGCTCCATGTGGCGGCGCGCGATCTGGCGGATCAGTTGCGGATTCCCGGGCGGCAGGTCGTCCATCACGCTCCAGTGGCGCCGGCGCGCGATGGCGTTGGCGTACTGGCTGATGCGCGCGGCGGGGAACGGCGCGGGGTCGGGATACGGCGACCCGAGCGGCACCGCGCCCTGGGTCCGGATGGTGCGCAGGGTCGACAGCACGAGGCGGCTCACGTCCACTTCCGACGACAGGATCAGCGGGGCCGTGGGGGCCGCCGGACGGGTCGTGAGACGAGGCCGCGCACGCACGAAATAGCCCGACTGCGGGCGGCTCTCGATGACGCCCTTGCTTTCCAGGAGGGAGTACGCGCGCAGGACGGTGCTGATGCTCAGCTTGCGGTGCTGGCTGGCCTGGCGCACGGAGGGCAGCCGCTCCCCTTCCAGCAGCACGCCGCGCGCGACCTGGCTTTCGACTTCGGCGGCGAGTGACTCGTAGAGCTTCATGCGATCCAGTATAGCGCAGGACAACTGTACTCCTTCCCTGTGCCCCCAACTGTACCCGCACAGTGGACCGCCCAGCCATGACACTGTCGCCACTTGCTTGGAGATCATCATGGCTGAAAATCACGCGACCCGCGACACCGTGGGTCACATCGCCCCCTACCCCAACCCCGCCGGCGGCTGGGGCGCGCTGAAATACGTGGCATTGAATTTGTGGCGCGAACGCGTGGGCACCCGCAGCGTCGGCACGCTGCTGGCGCAGAACCAGCCCAACGGCTTCGACTGCCCGGGCTGCGCCTGGCCGGACCGCGTCCATGCGTCGACGTTCGAATTCTGCGAGAACGGCGTCAAGGCCGTGGCGGCGGAAGCGACGTCGAAACGCGTGCGCCCCGATTTCTTCGCGCGCCACACGGTCACGGAGCTCATGAACCAGAGCGACTACGAACTGGAACAGCACGGCCGCCTGACCGACCCGATGGTGTACGACCGCGCGACCGACAAGTACGTGCCCATCGGCTGGGACGACGCGTTCGCACTGATCGCGCGTCACTTGCACGCGCTGGACGATCCCGACCGCGCGGCGTTCTACACGTCCGGCCGCGCCAGCAACGAGGCGGCCTTCCTGTACCAGCTGTTCGCGCGCATGGTCGGCACCAACAACTTCCCCGACTGTTCCAATATGTGCCACGAGGCGACGAGCCGCGGCCTGCCCGGCACCGTCGGCATCGGCAAGGGGACCGTCACGCTGGACGATTTCGACGACGCCGACGCCATCCTGATCTTCGGCCAGAACCCGGCCACGAACCACCCGCGCATGATGGGCCTGTTGCGCGAATGCGCGCTCCGCGGCGCGGCCATCGTCTCGATCAACCCGCTGAAGGAACGCGGCCTGGAACGCTTCCAGGATCCGCAAAGCGCCACCGAAATGCTGACGAATTCCAGCACCCGCATCGGCTCGATGTTCGTGCAGCCGCGCCTGGCGGGCGACCTCGCCCTCATCAAGGCCGTGGCCAAGCGCGTGCTGGAACTCGACGACGACGCCCACGCCGAAGGCAGGCCGCGCGTGCTCGACACGGCGTTCATCGACGCCCACACGACCGGCTTTCCCGCGTTCGCGGCCGACCTGCGCGCCGAGGACTGGGGCATGCTGCTGGAAGAATCCGGCGTCGCGTACGCCCAGGTCGAGCGCCTTGCCCGGCTGTACGCGGGCGCCGAGCGCGTGATCGCCTGCTGGGGCATGGGCCTCACCCAGCACAAGCAGTCGGTGGCGGCCATCCAGATGCTGTCCAACCTCATGATGATGCGCGGGAATATCGGCCGCCCCGGCGCCGGCCTGTGTCCCGTGCGCGGCCACTCCAACGTGCAGGGCGACCGCACGGTCGGCATCGAGGAGCGGCCGACGGCGGCCTTCCTCGACCGTCTCGGCAAGGTGTTCGATTTCGCGCCGCCGCGCCACCACGGGCTCGACGTCGTCGCCACGATCCAGGGCATGATAGCCGGTCGCGTCGACGTGTTCATCGGCCTGGGCGGCAACTTTGCCGTCGCCACGCCGGACACGCCGCAGACCTGGGCCGGCCTGCGCCGCTGCGCGCTGACCGTGCAGGTGTCGACGAAGCTGAACCGCAGCCACCTCGTGCACGGCCGCGACGCCCTGATCCTGCCGACGCTGGGCCGCACCGAGATCGACCTGCAGGACGGCGTGGCGCAGGGCGTGACGGTGGAGGACTCGATGAGCATGGTGCACATCTCGTACGGCATCAACCAGCCTGCCTCGCCGCACCTGCTGTCCGAAATCGCCATCGCCGCGCGCATGGCCCACGCCACGCTGGGCAGCGGCAAGGTGGACTGGCTGGCGCGCGCCGCGAACTATGCGTTGATCCGCGACGACATCGAACAGGTGTTCGACGACTTTTACGACTACAACGCGCGCGTGGCGAGGCCGGGCGGCTTTCACCTGCGCGTGGCGTCGCGCGAGCGCGTGTGGGCAACGCCGAGCGCGCGGGCCCAGTTCGTCGTCAACGCGATCGACCGCAACACGGCCGTGCACCGCGCCCGCGCCCTCCACGGCGAGCGCCTGCTGACGTTGATGACGACGCGCTCGCACGACCAGTACAACACCACCGTCTACGGCCTGGACGACCGCTACCGCGGCGTGTTCGGCATGCGCCGCGTGGTCTTCATCCACCGCGACGATCTCGCCATGCTGGGCCTGAAGGCGGGCGACAAAGTGGACATCACGAGCGTGTGGGACGACGGCGTGGAGCGCCGCGCCGACGGCTTCCTGCTCGTCGAATACGACATCCCGCGCGGCTGCATCGGCGCCTACTATCCCGAGACGAATCCGCTCGTACCGCTGGCCAGCGTGGCCGTGGGCGCCGGGACGCCGACGTCGAAGTCGACTCCCGTGCTGCTGCACCCGACCAGCCGCGCCAGTGCCGCCGGAATGTCCGCCGCCGGCAGCATGTAGCGCGCGTACGGCACGCCGCGATTCGGCGGCAGGTCGTGCTCGCGCACGAAGCCGATCGATTCGTACAGCCGCAGCGCCGTCGCCATGATCGGGCTCGTATGCAGTCCCACGGCCGGCGCCCGCGCATGCCGCGCCCGTTCGAGCGTCGCCGCCACCAGCGCGCGGCCGATGCCGCCGCCGCGCGCCGCCGGATCGACGAGCAGCATGCGGATCACCGACCAGTCATCAGGATAAATCGCGCTGCGCGGCCGTCCCGGCCCCACGTGCACGACGGCGCCGACGCCGCCGCCGGCACGCGCGGCCACGAGCAGGTCGCCCGTCCCCGCCAGGTCCGCCATGCGTCCGATGCCTGCGCTGAACCCAGGCCAGTCGTCGTAGTCGCCCGCGTACTGCGCGAACGCGGCCAGCGCGACGGCGTTGACGGCGGCGCGGTCGGTGTCGATGTAATCGCGGATCGTCGTGGCGTTCACGCCGCCCTCCCCATGTCGCCGTTATGCCACCACAGTTTCGGATTGTTGTCGGCCAGGTCGCGCAGCAGGTCCCATACGACTTTCACGCGGCGCAGCCGGTACAGGTCCGTCGGCGCCGCGAGCCAGAACGAGCGCTCGGCATAGAAGCCGGGCAGCACGGGCACGAGGCGGCCGTCGTCCGGCACCGCGTACGGCGGCGCCATCATGAGGCCCATGCCCAGCGACGCGGCCTCGATCTGCCCCGTCATGCCCGAGCAGCACAGGCGGCGGCGCGGCGTGAATCCGAGTTCGTTCAGGTACGACAGTTCGCGGCTCGCGAGGCGGTCCTGCACGTAGTCGACGAAGTCGTGGCGCTCGAGGTCCGCATGCGTCTGGATCGGCGGGTGCTTCGCCAGGTACCGGGGCGACGCGTACAGGTAGAAGCGGAAGGACGCGAGACGGGTGACCATGTAGCGCCCCGTCGACGGCGGATCGAGCATCACGCCGAGGTCGGCCTCGCGGTTGGCCAGGTTGGCGAAGCGCGGCAGCGCCAGCAGGTCGATCGACAGGTCGGGATGGTCTTCGAACAGCTTCAGCAGCAGCGGCGCCACGACGCGCGTGCCGAACACTTCCGGCACGCCCAGCCGCACGACGCCGGCCGCCGCCACTTCGGCGCCGCCCAGCTGCTCGGTGGCCGCGAGCGCCGCGCCTTCCATCGCCTCGGCGTGCGGCAGCAGGGCCTGGCCCATCTCCGTCAGCTCGTAGCCTTCGCGCGAGCGGTCGAACAGGGTCGTGCCCAGTTGCTGCTCGAGGCGGTCGATGCGGCGCGCCACGGTCGTGTGCTCCACGTCCAGGCGGCGCGACGCCCCGGACAGCGTGCCGGCGCGCGCCAGCTCCAGGAAAAACCGCAGGTCCGTCCATTCCGGCAGGCTGTGCATGTGTGTCTCCCCCGTTCCTCCGACCCGTCACGCATGGGATCGCCATTCGCTGCGGCTTTTTCGGGAACCGTTGTTTGATATCAAGGTGACATATTGTGCACCAGTGCACATTGCCGCTGCAACGTTTTCGGAACAAGGCTTGCGTATGCACAGCAAACCCGTTTTCCGGACGTCGCGACGCGACGCGCCCTCTGGTGCTGCCCTTCACGGGTCGTCCAGCGGCACTGTGCATAAATGCACACCCTGTGGGCGCGGCGTTGTCTTTTCAGCCAAATTTATCCGAGGCACACTGCGGTGCATGCGAAGACTGAACGCATGACACCACAACAAAATCAGGAGACATCAATGCGTCTTAGCAAGAAGAAACAGCAGCTGATCCATCGCTCGGCTGCCGCCCTGCTCGTCCTGTCCGGCGGCGCCGCCGGCGCCGCGCACGCCCAGGATGCGGGCGGTGCCAGCGGCGCTGTTGCCGCGCCCGACGGCAACATCGAGAAAGTCGTCGTCACCGCACGCCGGCGCGAGGAAACGCTGCAGGATGTCCCGGTGTCCGTCACTGCGTTCAGCGCCGACCAGCTCTCCAAGCAGGCCGTCCCCGACGTCGTCGCCCTGGCGACGGCGCTGCCGAACACCACCCTGAAGGCGTCGCGCGCCACCAACTCCACCCTCACCGCGTTCATCCGCGGCGTGGGCCAGGCCGACCCGCTGGCCGGCTTCGAATCCGGCGTCGGCATCTACCTGGACGACGTCTACCTGGCCCGCCCGCAGGGCGCCGTGGCCGACATCTACGACGTCGAGCGCATCGAAGTGCTGCGCGGTCCGCAGGGCACGCTGTACGGCCGCAACACCATCGGCGGCGCCGTCAAGTACGTCACCCGCAAGCTGGCCCCGCAGACCGACGTGCGCCTGCGCGGCACCCTGGGCAACTACCAGGAACGCGATGCGGTCGTCACGGCCAGCACGCCCGTCACCGACCAGCTGCGCGTGGGCGGCACGGTCGCCCGGTTCAAGCACGGCGGCTACGGCACGAACCTGTTCGACGGCTCGCCGAACTACGACAAGGACCTGAAGGCCGCGCGCCTGTCGGCCGAATGGACGCCGACGCCGGACCTGTTCATCCGCCTCGCCGGCGACATCACGCAGGACGACTCGCATCCGAAGAACGGCCACCGCCTGATCGTCGGCCGCACGAGCGGCGCGCCGATCCTGTCCAACGTGTACGATTCGAATGCGGAGATGCTGACAGCCGTCGGCCACAAGCAGTCGGTGCGCCAGCACGGCGTCGCCGCCACCGTCGAGTGGAACGTGTCGCCCGACCTGACGTTCAAGTCGATCACCGCGCAGCGCCAGGACAAGTCGTGGGCGCCGATCGACTTCGACTCGCTGCCCGTCGTCGACATGGAAGTGCCGGCGCTGTACACGAACCGCCAGTTCAGCCAGGAATTCAACCTGACCTACACGGGACCGAAGATCCAGGGCACGGCCGGCGTGTACTACATCGACGCGAACGCCTACAACAAGTTCGATACGATCCTCGCCGGCGCCGTCCCGACCAGCACCTTCACGAGCGGCAGCATCGACACGAAAGCCTGGGCCGCGTACGCCGACGGCAGCTACAGCCTGACCGAAGTGCTGCAGCTGTCGCTGGGCGGCCGCTACACGGTGGACAAGCGCGAGGCCGACATCTACCGCCAGATCTACCTGGGCAACAAGGGCACGCCGGAGATGGGCAACCCGGGCGCGATCCTGTTCCGCACCGACACCGACCTGCGCGACCTGTCGCGCGAGGACAAGAAGTTCACGCCGCGCATCGCCCTGAGCTGGAAGGCGCTGCCGAACCAGAACGTGTACGCCTCGTACTCGAAGGGTTTCAAGGGCGGCGGCTTCGATCCGCGCACGAACGTGGTCGGCACGAAGATCCCGCTGACGCAGGCGCGGGCCGGCTACAAGCCCGAGACGATCGGCACCTATGAACTGGGCCTGAAATCCTCGTTCAACGGCGGCCGCATCACGACCAACACGGCCGTGTTCTACAGCGACTACAAGGACGTGCAGATCCCGGGTTCGGTGGCGATCGACACGAACGGCGACGGCAAGGACGACAGCTTCGCCGGCATCACGACCAACGCCGGCAAGGCGAAGATCAAGGGCTTCGAATTCGAGGCCGTGGCCCACCTGACAAAGGAATTCTCGCTGTCCGGCATGTACAGCTACATCGACGCCAAGTACAACGAGTACATCGTGGCCAACGTGAACGTGGCCGACCAGCGCCACTTCCAGAACACGCCGCGCAACTCGGCGAACCTGCGCGCCACCTACGAGGTGCCGATGCCGCTGGCGGGCTACAACGGCCGCCTGTCGCTGATCGGCAGCGCGTCGTACCGCGGCCAGACGTACCAGTTCGAGACCCCGTCCATCATCGACCAGGACGCGTACAAGCTGTACGACGCCAGCATCGTCTGGACCCGCGCCGACGGGAAGATCCGCGCCGGCATCCACGGCAAGAACCTGTCGGACGTGCACTACAAGACGGCGGGCTACCTGTTCCCGACCCTGGGCAACGAAGGCACGCTGACCGCCTTCTACGGCGCCCCGCGCACCGTGCAGGGGACGATCGAGTACCGCTTCTGATCCGCCCCATCGCGTGGCCGGCCCGCCCGGCCACGCACCCCACACCGGCATCCGCCGCACCACCGACATCGAACGACAGGATATCGCCAGCGTGGCCAACTACACATCCATCCGCTATACGAGCAACGACGGCCTGGCGCTGCATGCGCGGGATTATCCCGCGGCTGGCGCGACGGCCCGCCTGCCCGTGATCTGCATCCACGGCCTGACGCGCAACGCGTCCGACTTCGACGAGTTCGCGCCGATCGTCGCGCGCCAGGGCCGGCGCGTGCTGGCGCTCGACGTGCGCGGGCGCGGCGAGTCGGAGCGCGATCCGAACCACGACAACTACACGCCGAGCGTGTACGCCGACGACGTCGCCCGGCTGATGGCGGACCTGGCCATCCCGCGCGCCGTGTTCGTCGGCACGTCGATGGGCGGCCTGATCACGATGACCCTGGCCGCGAAGCACATCGACCTGATCGCCGCCGCGGTGATCAACGACATCGGCCCGGTGATCTCGGAAAAAGGCCTGGCGCGCATCGCCGGCTACGCGGGCAGGACGGCTGCCGTGGACTCGTGGGCCGATGCCGCCGGATGCATCCGCGACATCAACGCCTGCGCCTTCCCGGACAATGGGGACGCCGACTGGGACAAATGGGCGCGCCGCGCCTTCGCCCCGGACGCCGCCGGCCGCCTGGCGCCACGCTACGACCCGAATATTGCGATCGCGCTGCAAACCGGTAAACTCAGGCCGACGTCGCTGCCGCTGCGGATGGCGTTCCGCAAGCTCACGCGGGAACGCCCCGTACTGCTCGTGCGCGGCACGCTGTCGGACCTGCTCGAAGAACGCCAGGCCGCATGGATGCGGCGCGCGGCGCCAGGCATGACCCGCGTCGACGTCCCGAACGTGGGCCATGCGCCGATGCTGACGGAACCGGTCGCGCTGGACGCCATCCTCGAGTTCCTGGCCGCCGTACCTTGACAAGAACGTAGGGTGGGCTCCCCGAGCCCACCATCCCTAGGAGACGACATGAAACGCTTCAAACCCCTGCCCGCCGCCCTCTTCGCCGCCTTCGCCCTGACGACGACCGGCGCCGCCCTGGCCGCCCCCGACCTGAAAGTCGCCCTCATCGCCGGCAAGACGGGCCAGCTGGAATCCTATGCCAAGGAAACCGAAACGGGCTTCATGCTGGGCCTCGAATACCTCACCGGCGGCAAGATGGAAATCAACGGCCGCAAGCTGAAGGTGATCGTCAAGGACGACCAGGGCAAGCCCGACCTCTCGCGTACCCTGCTGGCGGAGGCGTACGGCGACGACAAGGCCGACATCGCCGTCGGCACGACGTCGTCGGGCGCCGCGCTCGCGATGCTGCCCGTCGCCAAGGAGTACAAGAAAGTGCTGATCGTCGAACCGGCCGTGGCCGACGAGATCACGGGCGCCAAGTGGAACAAGTACATCTTCCGCACCGCGCGCAATTCGATGCAGGATGCGCTGGCTGCGGCGTCCACCCTGAAGAACGGCAGCGTCGCGTTCCTCGCGCAGGACTACGCGTTCGGCCGCGACGCCATCAAGGCCGGCAAGGAAGCGCTGGCCGCCACCGGCAGCAAGGCGAACGTCGTGCACGAGGAGTACGCACCGGCCGCCGCGACCGACTTCACGGCGCCCACGCAGCGCCTGTTCGATGCATTGAAGGACAAGCCGCAACCGCGCGTACTGGCCATCGTGTGGGCCGGTCCGAACCCGATGAACAAGATCGCCGACATGAAGCCGGAACGCTACGGTATCTCGCTCGCCCCGGGCGGCAACATCCTGCCCGTGATGAAGACGTGGAAGGCCTATGCCGGCACGGAAGGCACCATCAATTACTACTACGGCTTCCCGAAGAACAAGATGAACGACTGGCTCGTGGCCGAGCACACGAAGCGTTACAAGGCCCCGCCCGACATGTTCACGGCGGGCGGCATGGCGGCGGCGGCGGCCGTCGTCGCGGCGCTGCAGAAGGTCCCGTCCGGGAATGGCGACCAGATGGCCGCGGCGATGGAAGGCATGTCGTTCGAGACGCCGAAGGGTACGATGACGTTCCGCAAGGAAGACCACCAGGCGCTGCAGCCGATGTACCACTTCCGCATCAAGAAGGACCAGAAGAGCGAATGGGACCTGCTGGAACTGGTGCGCGAGATCCCGGCCAGCGAATTGCCGCTGCCCGTCCGGAACAAACGCTGACATGACTGTTCCACACTTGGCGCCTTCGCTCTCCACGCGCGACCTGACCATCCGCTTCGGCGGCCACGTGGCCGTCAACGCGGTGACGGCCGAGTTTTATCCGGGCACGCTGACGGTGATCGTGGGCCCGAACGGCGCCGGCAAGACGACCTACTTCAACCTCGTCTCGGGCCAGCTGCCGGCGACGTCCGGCAGCGTGTTCGTGGAAGGCCGGGACGTCACCCGCCTCGGCCCCGCGCGCCGCACGCGCCTGGGCGTGGGGCGCGCGTTCCAGCTGACGAACCTGTTCCCGCACCTCACCGTGCTGGAAAACGTGCGGCTCGCGGTGCAGAGCCGCGCCGGTATCGGCATGAGCATGCTGTCGCTGTGGTTCGACCACAAGGAGGTCATCCAGCGCGCCGAGCACTACCTCGAGCGCGTGTCGTTGACGCCCAAACGCGCCGCGCTGGTCGGCACGCTGTCGCACGGCGACCAGCGCAAGCTGGAGGTGGCGATCCTGCTCGCGCTGGAACCCGCTATCCTGATGTTCGACGAACCGACGGCGGGCATGAGCGTGGACGAGGTGCCCGTCGTGCTCGACCTGATTCACCAGGTCAAGGCCGAACGCAACAAGACCGTGCTGCTCGTCGAGCACAAGATGGACGTCGTGCGCGCGCTGGCCGACCGCATCGTCGTGCTGCACAACGGCGCCCTGGTGGCGGACGGCGAGCCGGCCGAGGTGATGCAATCCAAAATCGTGCAGGAGGCCTATCTTGGCGCCCCCGAACCCGCCTGACGACGTGACAACGAAACTGCCCATGACCGAAGCCATCCTCACGCTGTCCGGGGTGCACACCCACATCGGCCAGTACCACATCCTGCAGGGCGTCGACCTCGTCGTGCCGAGCGGCGGCCTGGCCGTGCTGCTGGGCCGCAACGGGGCCGGCAAGACGACGACCCTCCGCACCATCATGGGCCTGTGGAAGGCCAGCCGCGGGACGATCACGTTCGACGGCCGCGACATCACGAGGGAGTCTACGCCCGACATCGCTCGCGCCGGCATCGCCTACGTCCCGGAAAGCATGGCCGTGTTTTCCGAACTGACGGTGCGCGAGAACCTGTACCTTGCAGCGCGCAGCGGCCCGCTGGACGCGGCGCGCGTGGACTGGATCTGCGGCTTCTTCCCCGCCTTGAAAAAATTCTGGAACTACCCGGCGGGCAACCTGTCGGGCGGCCAGAAGCAGATGGTGGCCATCGCCCGCGCGATCGTCGAGCCGAAGAAACTGCTGCTCGTGGACGAGCCGACCAAGGGCCTGGCCCCGGCCATCGTGCAAAGCCTGATGGCGGCGTTCCGCGACCTCAAGGACACGAGCACGACCATCCTGCTCGTCGAACAGAATTTCAACTTCGTGCGCACGCTGGGCGACAGTGTGGGCGTCATGGACGACGGCCGTGTCGTCCACGCGGGCCTGATGCACGACCTGGCGCACGACGACGCCCTGCAGCAGCGCCTGCTGGGCCTGTCGCTCGACTCCCACCAATGAACGGGGAACCTCGAAAAACCGTCGCGAGCGGCGGCAGTTGCGGTCGAGAAGCGCAGCTGTACGAGAAGTACAGCGAGCATCGCAGGCCGCAACTGCAACGCGCAGCAGGTTTGTCGAGCTTCCGGAAAGGACAACGATGAGTGCTACTTTACCCCTCGCCAAGGCGGACGCCCCGCTGCCGGCTGCACGGCGCGACATCGCCCCGCTGCTGCTGGTGCCGGCCGTCGTGCTGGCGGCGCTGCCCTTCATGAGCTTGCCGACCTGGATCACCCTGACGGTGGCCGGGCTCGCGATGGGCATGATGATTTTTATTATGGCCAGCGGTCTCACGCTGGTGTTCGGCCTGATGAACGTGCTGAACTTCGGCCACGGCGCCTTCGTGTCCGTCGGCGCGTTCACCGCGACGTTCGTGCTGCTGCCGATGCGCGGCTGGCTCGAGATGGATTCGCTGCTCGCCAACCTCGGCGTGCTGGGCCTCGCGGTACTCCTCGCGATGGTCGTGACGGCGCTGCTCGGCTGGGCGTTCGAACGGATCGTCATCATGCCCGTCTACGGCCAGCATCTGAAACAGATCCTGATCACGATGGGCGGCATGATCGTGTCCGAACAACTGATCAACGTGATCTGGGGCGCCGAGCAGATCGCCCTGCCGCTGCCGGCCGCACTGCGCGGCGCCGTGTTCCTGGGCGAGGCGGCCATCGAGAAATACCGGCTGCTGGCGGTCGTCGTCGGCGTCGCCGTGTTCGCCGCGATGTTCATCACCTTGAACCGCACCAAGATCGGCCTCCTGATCCGCGCCGGCGTCGAGAACGGCGAGATGGTCGAGGCGCTGGGCTACCGCATCCGCCGCCTGTTCGTGGGCGTGTTCGCGGCCGGGTCGGCGCTGGCGGGGCTCGGCGGCGTCATGTGGGGCCTGTACAAGGAAACGCTGGTGGCGCAGATGGGCAGCGAGATCATGGTGCTGACCTTCATCGTCATCATCATCGGCGGCCTCGGTTCCGTCGGCGGCTGCTTCATCGGCTCCCTGCTGATCGCCCTCGTCGCCAACTACGCCGGCTTCCTCGCGCCGAAAGTGGCGCTCGTCTCGAACATCGTGCTGATGATCGCCGTCCTCCTGTGGCGTCCGGCCGGCCTGTACACGAAAGGACGTCACTGACATGCTGATCAAGCTTCTTTCCGGCGACCTGCCGCGCAGCCGCGCGTTGACCGCCCTCCTCGTCGTCATCCTGCTCGGCCTGCTGTTCGCGCCCTTCCTCTTTTCCGGCGCGCGTCCGCTGAACACGGCGGCCACGATCTGCGTCTACATCGTGCTCGTCGCGTCGTACGACCTGCTGCTGGGCTATACGGGCATCGTGTCGTTCGCGCACACGATGTTCTACGGCATCGGCGCGTACGGCGTCGGCATCGCCCTGTCCAGCGTGGACGAGCCGACGTGGAGCGTCATCGTGACGGGCCTCGTCGCCGCGCTGGCATTGACCGTCGTGCTCGCCTTCGTCATCGGCCTGTTCGCCCTGCGCGTGCGCGCCATCTTCTACGCGATGATCACGCTGGCCGCGGCGTCGTCGTTCTCCGTGCTCGCGTCGCAACTGTCGGACTTCACGGGCGGCGAGGACGGGCGCACGTTCAGCGTGCCGGAACTGCTGTCGCCGGGCCATACGCTGATGGAGAACGAGGTGTTCGGGCGCAGCGTCGACGGCAAGCTGATCACGTATTACATCGTGTTCGCGGGCTGCCTCGTGCTGTTCCTGGTCCTGCTGCGCCTCGTGAACTCGCCGTTCGGCCGCGTGCTGCAGGCGATCCGCGAGAACGAGTTCCGCGCCGAGGCGCTTGGCTACCGCACCGTCGTCTACCGCATCTGGGCCAACGTGCTGGGCGCCGTCGTGGCCGCCCTGGCGGGCGCGCTGATGGCGCTGTGGCTGCGCTATGTGGGGCCCAAGACGAGCCTCGGATTCGAAGTGATGACGGACATCCTCCTCATCGTCGTCATCGGCGGCATGGGGACGATGTACGGCGCGGTCGTCGGCGCCACCCTGTTCATCCTCGCGCAGAACTACCTCAAGACGCTGATGGGCCAGGCGTCCGACATGCTGTCGGGCGTCCCGCTGCTGGCCGCCGCGCTGCATCCGGACCGCTGGATGCTGTGGCTCGGCGTGCTGTTCATCCTCTCCATCTACTTCTTCCCGATCGGCATCGTCGGCAAGCTGCGGCTGCGCCGCGCCGCACGCTGAATTCCGGTGGGCCGCCAGGCCCACCGTCCCGCCGCACGCCCCCTCCCGCACCGCCCATCAATACCTGGGTTTTGTCCAGCCTGTTCGTTAGCTAAAAATCAAAAGTCGTTGTCACCCGACTCATAAGATGGGCCCATCCATTTTGAATGAAAGGGCCTCCATGAAACCGCTAAAAACCTTGTTCGCGACGGCCGCGCTGTCGCTGGCCGCACTGGGCGCACCGACCGCGCGTGCGGCGTGGGTCGAAGTGCTCAGCGAAGGATTCGACAACGTGGCGGGGCTCTCCGGATGGGCCCAGGTCAACAACAGCGTCCCGGCCGGCGCTGCCTGGTTCCAGGGCAACCCGGCACTGTTCCCGGCCCAGGCGGGCGCGCCGGATGCCTATGCCGCCGCCAACTTCCTCGGCGCCGCGAACGGCGGCGGCAGCGTCGACAACTGGCTCATCACGCCGGTGCTCGACCTGTCCGGCACCACGGTACTCAGCTTTTATACGCGGCACGACGTCCTGCCCGGCTTCAACGACCTGCTCGAAGTGCGCTACGCGGCCGGCACGGGCACCGACGTGGCCAACTTCACGACCTTGCTGACGACGGTCGGCGGCACGGCCGGCTACCCGACGGACTGGCAGCAGTTCACGGCCACCGTCACGAACGACGGCAGCGGCCGCTTCGCATTCCGCTACCTGGGGCCGGCCGATACCTTGAACTATGTCGGCCTCGATACGGTCTCGGTCGTAACGGCGGTGCCGGAGCCGGCGCACTGGATGATGCTGGCGCTGGGCATC
>JBJMVU010000414.1:0-22159 GCA_045810485.1 Massilia sp.
CGCGCGCCGACCAGGAAGCTCCAGGCCTGCGTGAAGCGCATCTTGTCGAACAGGTAGATACCCTTGTCGTCGATCGCCTGCGGGTTGTAGGTGAGGGCGGTGTTCAGCGGCGGCGGCACTAGGTCGCGCGGCTCGTACATGTTCTGCTTGAACAGCACCGTCTGCAGGTTCGGCGCATTCTGCGAGCGCTTGTTCTGCATCGTGCCGATGGTCAGCTCGTGATCGACCAGCAGGTCGGCGCGGCCGGTCAGTTCCAGGCGCGCGTTCTGGTTGACGTAGACCTGCCCATGCACGAACTGCGTGCGCAGCGTGCCTTCGCCGGTCGCGATGTTGTAGTTCAGCAGCTGGCCGAAGCTGCGGCGGGTACGGTCGGTCTCGGCGCGCCCGATCTCCGCCGTCAGGGCCCAGGCGTCGTTGATCGTGTAATCGGTGCGGAGCAGGTAGTTCTGCGACTTGGCGTCGTAGTGCGACCACGGGCCGGACAGCAGCTTGGTCGGATCCTGCACGGGCGGCAGGGCGATGACGCCGTTCACGGCGGGCAGCAGGCCGATGCCGGCGTTCTCGACGATGTTCTTGTGGATGTTCTCGGCGTCGAAGCGGAACGCCAGGTCGTCGGTCGCCTTCCAGTCCAGGGCGACGCTGCCGAAGGTGCGGTTGCCGCCGCCGCCTTCGATGGCGTTGCGCAGGCGGCCGCCGGCGGCGTTGACGCGGATGCCGAACTCGCCCTTGTTGCCGAACTTGCGGCCGAGATCGACGGCGCCGACCAGCTGCCCGTATTCGTTGCCGCTGATCGAGAAACTGGTCACCGGGGCGACGGTGGCGCGCTTGGTCACGAGGTTGACGATGCCGGCCGGGGTCGAGAAGCCGTAGTACAACGCGGACGAACCCTTGAGCGCTTCGACGCGCTCCTTGTTCTCCATCGGCAGGTCGATCAGGTTGATCACCGGCAGCGAGCCGTTGAGGCGGTAATTGGTGCGCGCATCGACCGAGATGCCGCGGATCGCCAGCGCGTCGTTGACGCTGCCGCTGGTCTGCGAACGCGCCACGCCGGCCGAGTTCTTCAGGGCGTCGAACACGCCCTGCGCATCCTGGGCTTCCAGCATCACCCGCGGAATGATGTTGACGGTGAACGGCGCATCGATCAGTGCCTGGTCGCGGAACGCGCCGACCTGCACGTATTTCGACTTCAGGCCTTTGTCCTTTTCGCCGTTGACGGTGACGATCTGCAGGACCGGTTTGCCGGGCGTGGCGGTATCGTCCGGCGGCGGCGTGGCCTCGTCGGCGGCATGGCCGGTCATGCAGACCAGCGCCAGGCTGATGCTGAGTGAGAGCGAATTGCGTTTGAAGTGCGTATGCATGGTGCGGTGTCCCCTCATATGAAGCGTTTGAATAGTGGTGCCGGCGCTGGGACGCGACCACAGCCCGCGTCGCCGGAGAGCGCGCTCGTGCTTCTTTGCGCGTTCTTTAGGGTAAGAATAATGATGTCTTTTTTCGCTGTCAAATACAATCTTGTGATTGTTTTTGAACTGTTGTGTATTTCATTGCATGTCGCCTGTCTTTTTTGTGGCTCTCTAAGGGTGTAGGGACCCACGTGTTGGGTCTATGCGGCCCGGCTTGCACTATAAACATGGAGAGTACAAAATTTTTGCTAACCAACATGACGTTGTGCGCGGCCGCCGATTCAGTTATATTGCACTTTACAAACAAAAAATACACACAGGAAGAGACACATGCCCGGTTCGTGCCTGAAGATCGCGCTGGCGGCCGGCCTGGCCTGGCCGGCTGTCCATGCCGCCGAGCCCGCCACACCCCTGGACCCTTACCGGCAGGTCGCGTCGACCGTCCTGCCGAGCACCGATACGGGCTGGGGTGCGCTGGCGTTCGATGCCGCCCGTGCCTACCTGTTCATGGCGCGCCGTGGCGACGGCTTGACGGTCTTCGACGCGCGCGGCCGCCAGGTGGTGGCCAACGTGGCGGGGACGACGGGCGCCAACGACGTGCTGTTGCTGCCCCGGTTCGACCGCGCGTACGTGGCCGGCACCGACGGCACGCTGACGACGGTCGCGCTCTCAACGCTCACCCTGGTCAAGTGGGACAAGATCGACGACGCCCGCCTGGATGCCATCTTTTACGAGCCCGCCGGCGCACGCGTGTACGCGGTCGCGGCATCGGGCCCGCAGGACTCGACCGTCATTGCGCTGGACGCGCGGACGGGCCGGGTGACCGGCCGTACGGTCTTCGCCGGCAGGATGGGCAAACCGGTCGCCGACGGCGCCGGTGCCGTCTTCGCCCCACTGCGCGACCGGCACGTGCTGCTGAAGCTGGCGGCTGGCGACCTGCGCATCGAGCAGGCCTGGCCGCTCGCGCCGTGCGAGCAGCCGGCCGCGGTCGCGTACGACGACGCCAGCAGGCGCGTGTTCATCGGCTGCGCGGGCGCGCACCCGCTGTTCGTCGCGCTCGACCCGGCGACGGGCAGGGTGGTGGCGACATTGCCGATCGGGCAGGGCGTCGGCGGCCTCGTGTTCGATCGCGCCCATCGCCTGGTCATCACCGCGAACGGCACTGCCGCCACCATGACGGTGATCCGCCAGCTCGCGCCGGACCGGTACGCGCTGGTCGAAACCATCGCCACGCGGCCGAAGGCGCGCGTGCTCGCGCTCGATCCCGCGACCGGGAACTTGTATGCGGCGGCCGCCGGTTTCACCCTCCCCGCGCCGGAACCCGGCAAGCCGGCGCCGGCCCCGACGTTTCACTCCGATTCGTTCACGGTGCTGGCGTACGGGCGCGTGCACCAGTTGACGGCGCGGGAACTGCACGACCTGGAAGACGAGCACGAACATTAATCCAAACGAGAGGATGACACCCCATGCGTAGCATTCCCACCCTGCTGGCCGCCGTGCTGTGCGCAGCGTCGATCGCCGGTCCCGCCGCCGCCGACAAAGGCAAGTTCCCCGACCTCATCCTGTACAACACGAAGGTCTGGACCGTCGACGACCGCAAGCCGGTGGCGCAGGCGGTGGCGGTGCGCGGCAAGCGTATCGTCAAGGTCGGCGGCAACGACGAGGTGCTGGCCCTGAAAGGGCCGGACACGCGCGTCCTGGACCTGGAAGGCAGGCTGGTCCTGCCCGGCTTCAACGATTCGCATACGCACTTCGGCAACGCGGCCGAATGGTTTTTCCAGGTCCCGCTGACCGACGTGAACGACGTCGAGAAGATGGCCGACCGGATCCGGCGGGTCGCCGCGCGGGTGCCCAGGGGGTTGTGGATCACCGGCGGCGACTGGGGCACCAGCGCCGCCAACGCCGCCGCCAAGAACCGCCAGGCCGGCTTCGAGCCGCTCGTGCCCGACCTCAAAACGATCGACGCGGCCTCGCCCGACCATCCGCTGCTGTTCCGCCGCTTCGACCACGTCTATTTCGCCAACTCGGCGGCGCTGAAGCTGGCGCGCCTGTCGCCGAGGACGCCGGACCCGGCGGGCGGCCACTATGGCAAGGATCCCGTCACGGGCGAACTGAACGGCATGTTGTACGGCAGCGCCGGCGAGGGGCTGGAACGCCAGCTGCCGCCGATGAACCTGCAGCAGAGGATGATTGGCGCGCGGGCCGTCGAGAAGGACCTCAATCGCGTCGGCATCACGTCGATCACCGACATCGCCCGCTACCCCGACCTGTCCGACGAAAAGCTCTATCCGTTCTTCGTCGAACGCAGCGCGACCGACATGCGCCTGTTCGAGGGCTTGCGCAAGAAGGGCGACCTGACGCTGCGCGTCAACATGCTGGTGCCGATCGAAACGGAGAAGAATCTCGTCGCACACAGGATCAAGCCGAAGGCGGGCGACAAATGGATCCGCCTCGGCGGGCTGAAGGCCTACGGCGACAGCGGCGTGATGTACAAGCCGGTGGCGGGCAGCGGGTTGCCCAGCGAATGGTCGTACCGGTTCCCGGGCGAGTCCGCGTTCGCCAGGGAGGTGCTGGACGCCGACAGGGATGGCTACGACGTGGGCGTCCACATCATCGGCGACAAGGCGTCGCATGCGCTCATCGAGTGGTATGCCGACGCGATCCGGCGCAACCCGGCGCGCGACCGGCGCTTCCGCCTGATCCACTTCTGGCACACGACGCCGGACGACATCCGCCACGCCGGCCGCCTCGGCCTGATCGCGGACGTCCAGCCGTACCACCTGCCGCGCGAAGTCGCGCTCATCGGCAATACGCTCGACGACGAGCGCGGCCGTTCGACGCATGCCTGGAAGAGCATGATCGACGCCGGCATCGTCCTCAACCTGGGCTCCGACCTGCCCGGGTCGTACAACCGGCTGCACGTGTCGCCCTACAACCCGCTCGAGAACATCTATTTCGCGGTCACGCGCACCGACAAGACCGGCTATCCGGCGGGCGGGTGGCATCCCGAGCAGAAGCTGACCGTCGAACAGGCCATCAAGGCCTATACGCTGAACCCGGCGTGGTCCTCGCGCGAGGACAAGATCAAGGGCAGCATCGCCGAAGGCAAGCTGGCCGACATCGTCGTGCTGTCGAAGGACATCCTGACCGCGGCGCCGGAGGACTACCTCAGGACCGAGGTGCTGTACACCATACTCAATGGCAAGATTCTCGATATCAAGGAGGAAGTGCAATGAAGGCGGCCTATCTACTTTCGCTGGCGCTGCTGGCGCCGTTACCTGTGCTGGCCCAGCACTGCGGCGGGACCGTGCGGGCGGCCACGCCGGTCGTGCCCGCCAAGGACCCGCCCAAGTGGATGGCGCAGCACGAGGCGATCCGCGCGCGGGTGGCGGCCGCGCCGCCGGTGGACGTCGTGTTCGTCGGCGACAGCATCACGGCCCATTTTTCCGACGGCGACCGCTTCGCGCACCTGCCCGGCCTTGCCGGGCGCGCCACCTTGAACCTGGCGGTGCCGGGCGACCAGACCGAGAACGTGCTGTGGCGGCTCGACCACCTGCCGCTGGACAAGGTGCATCCGGCCCAGGCCGTCCTGCTGATCGGGACCAACAACCTGCGCGGCGACGATACGGCCTGCGACATCCTGGCCGGCATCGACGCCATCCTCGGCCGCCTGCACGCGGCCTGGCCCGATGCGCAGGTCGTCGTCATCGGCATCCTGCCGCGCGGGAAGGACATGCAGTTCGCGCTCGAACGCCGGCGCGCGGTCAACGCGGCGCTGGCGGCGCGCACCGACATCCGCTTCGTCGATCCCACCGAGGCGTTCGTGTGCGGCGGCGGCAATGCCTGCGGCTACTACCAGGACGACCTGCTGCACCTGCTGCCGGCCGGCTACGAGCGCCTGTGGTCGTTGTTGCGCCCGCAACTCGAACGCTAGGCTGACGGCGGATTGTATATTTTGATATAAAAGTACATTCCGCCGGCCGCGCTACGCCGGTTTCGGCCCCTTCGACGGCTTCGGGGTGGCGATTTTGAGGTGATGGCGCATCAGGGCGGCGGCCAGTTCGCGGTCGTCCTGCTCGATGGCCTCGATAATGCCCAGGTGCTCGGCGCACGACGCTTTGACGCGCAGGGTGCGGTAGTAGGCGGCCGTCTCGTCCAGGCGGCGCAGGTTGTTCTGCTGCTGCATGGCCTGCACGATGTAGCGGTTGCCGGAGAAGCGCGCCACCATCTCGTGGAAGGCGGCGTTGAGGGCGAAGAATTCGCCGGAGCTGGGCAGGTAATCGGGGGTGTCGAGCACGCGCTGGTGCGCGTCCTTGACCCGCTGCAGCAGCGCCGGATCGACTTTCCACGTCGGTTCCAGGAACGAACTGCATTCGACGATCATGCGGAAGCGGTAGCTCTCCGCCATCGCCTGCGAGCCGCCCAGCGAGGGCATGAATTGCCAGCCGTGGCCGGTGCGCTTGACGATCAGTCCCTCCGACGCCATGCGCATCAGGGTCTTGGTCAGCAGGCTGCGCGGCGCAGGATAGCGGCTCAGCAGTTCCTTTTCGGTGATGGCCTCGGGCAACCGGTCATGGATGCGGTCGACGACGATTTCCTTGTACAGCTCGTCGACGGTGAGCGAGCCGGTCATCAGGTCGTCGATGTCGACCTCGGCCCCACCGTGGCTGACGAAATAGCCGGCGTTCGCACGGTATTCGATCATCTGGCGCTCGGCCAGCAGTTTGAACGCGGCGCGCACGGGCGTGCGCGACACGCCGTAGCGCGCCGCGAACGACTCTTCGGTCAGGTGCGCGCCGACCGGCAGCGTGCCGTCGCGAATCTCCTTGCCGATACGGTCGGCGAGTTCGAGTTGCAATGCGCTGGGGGCGCTCGTCTTGGGCACAGCTGCTTCGGCGGCGGCCGCTTTGGACGCGGCGCCATTGGATACACGCTTGGGCTGGCGCGTCGCGGCTTTGCTCATGGGCTCTTCCAGGAAGGCGGATTGGTCAGGATGGCAATTATGCCTAATTTCGTATCGAACGAAAACAAAAAACATTGTGATTGCATTTATCGTCGATTTAATACAAAATGACTTCACCAACACTGAAGGAGTAATGCAATGTCGATGGAACAGGATTTCCCGCTGGTCGAAGTCAGCGGCACACCTTTCGAGCGCGGCGTCCAGCATGGCCGTGCAGTGCCGGAACGGGTCAAGGGCAGCATCGCGCTGTATCGCGACCAGTTGGCCAAGCGCGGCGTCGATGGTGCAACCATCGTGGTCCTGGCGCGCAACGTGATCCCGAAGATCGTCGCCTTCGATCCCGACTACTTCGAGGAGATGAAGGGCATGGCCGAGGGCGCCGGCGTGAGCATCGAAGACATTGTGCTGGTCAACTGCCGCACCGAGATGATGTTCGGCCACAGCGCGCTCAAGGAGGCGCGCGAGGTGCTTGACGACGGCTGCACCGGCCTGGTGGTGCTGCCCGGCGCCAGCGCCAACGGCCGCCTCATGCATGCGCACAACTGGGACTGGCGCGAAGCCTGCACGGATACCGGCATCGTCCTCAAGGTGCTCAAGCACGGCGACGGCCCCGACATGCTGATGTTCACGGAAGCGGGCACGCTGGGCCGCCACGGGTTCAATTCGGCCGGCCTGTCGCTGTCCGGGAATTTCCTGACCAGCGATCGCGACTACAAGGAGGCCGGCGACGTGCCGCTGGGCCTGCTGCGCCGCAAGATCCTCGAGTGCTCGAACATCACCGCCGCGCTGCGCATCCTGTTCACCACGCGCCGCTATTGCTCGAACAACGTGATGCTGGCGCACGCGGGCGGCGAGGCGATCGACCTCGAATGCGCACCCGACGAAGCGTTCTGGATCACCCCGGAGGACGACCTGCTGGTGCACGCCAACCACTGGATCAGCACCCCCGCGCGCTGCAAGCTGGTCGATCTCGGCCTGGCCAACACGCCCGATTCGATCTACCGCCAGCGCCGCGTCACGGCACTGCTGCAACAGAGCCGGGCCCAGGGCAAGATCGACTGGAACACGGTAAAGGCCACGCTGGCCGACGAATTCGGCAAGCCGGAAGCCATCCTGACCTCGCCCGCGCCCGCCGCCTTCAACAGCGTCTACTGCACCGTGGCCACCACGCTGATGGATCCGGCCGAACGCACGATGTGGGTGGCGCGCAAGCCGTATGCCGGACGCAACTTCGTCGAGTATCGCTTGTGATGACTGGCTGTTAAAGTATTGCCAGGGGAAATAGATGAAGAAACGCTTCCGACTGTGGGCCCTGCCGGCCCTGCTGCTCTGCACCAGGGTGCTGGCGGCGCCGCCGTCACCGAACGAGATCCGCATCGCCGAGAGTTTCGACACGCCGACCTCGATGCCGGGACATCGTTCGCGCAACACGCTGACCGACGGCATCCTGATGCACGTGGTCGAATCGCTGGTGGCGCTCAAGAGCGACCTCGGGGTGGGGCCGATGCTGGCCGACAGCTGGACGATTTCGCCCGACGGCAAGACGTACCGTTTCAAGCTGCGCCACGGCGTCCGCTTTCATAACGGCGCGCCGGTCACCGCCGCCGAAGTGGTGTGGAGCCTGAACCGCATCATGGATCCGCGCGCGGAATCGTATTGCCGCAACCAGTACGACGGCAGCAAGGGCGCCAGGGTCGTGGCCGCGCGCGCCGACGCGCCCGACGCGGTCACGATCGAACTGGACCGCCCGAACGCGCTGTTCCTGCAGCAGCTGGCCAACATCCAGTGCCCGCTGGCGGTGCTGCATCCGGATTCGGTCGACGCCAGCGGCAAGTGGCTGCGTCCCATCGGCACGGGGCCCTACACGTTCGGCCAGTGGCGGCGCGGACAGTTCGTCCAGCTGCTGGCCTGGCCCGGCTACCAGCCGCGCCCGGAACCGCCCGACGGCCTGGCCGGCGCCAAGCGCGCGCTGGCGAACCTGCGCTTCGTCATCATCCCCGACGCCGCCTCGCAGAAGGCGGCCTTCATGTCCGGGCAGGTCGACCTCATCACGGCCCAGAGCGACAGCCCGCCGCCGAAAGCCCCGCTGTGGACGATCCACGTCGAACAGAACCTCGACGCCAACGCCCTGCTGATGCAGTCGCGCGATCCCCTGTTCTCCCGGCCGGCGATGCGCCGCGCGGTGGCGCTGTCGCTCGACCTGCCGACGCTCGTCGCCGCGCTGACCAACAAGGCCACGACCTACAACCCCTCGCTGGTGCCGCTGGGTACCGACAATTATTCGCCGGTGCACGCCAGGGGCTATACGCAGGACCTGGCCCAGGTGAAGGCCCTGCTGGCGCAGGCGGGCTACCAGGGCGAAGTCGTCACGATCCAGACCAACAAGCGTTTCCCCGACCTGTACCGGATCGCGGTGGTCGCGCAAAGCATGATGCGCCGTGCCGGCATCAATGCCGTCGTGGAGGTGCTGGAGTGGGCGACGCAGGTGTCGAACTACCGCGACGGAAAATTCCAGATCATGGCCTTCACGTATTCGGCGCGCCTCGACCCGGCCGTGATGTACGGGGACGTCCTCGGCGACAAGAACCGCACGCCCACCAGCCAGTGGACCGATCCGGAAGCGAGCGCGATCCTTGCCCGCATCGCCGGGGTCGGCGATCCGGCGCAGCGCAAGGCCGCGTTCGAACAGATCCACCAGCGCATGATCGCCGCCACGCCCATGATCGAGATCTACAACACACCGGCGCTGGTCGCCGTCAGCAAGAAGCTGTCGGGTTTCGTACCGTGGTCGCTGCATCGGCCGCGCCTGTTCAACGTCAGCAAACGATAGGATTCCCATGTTGTCGTATGTCGCAAAACGCATCCTGATGGCGATTCCCACGGCGCTGGTCGTGTCGCTGCTGGTGTTCGCCATGATCCGCCTCATTCCGGGCGACCCGGTCAGCCTGATGCTGGGCGACACGGGCGACCCCGCGCTGGCGCAGGAAATGCGCACCCAGCTCGGCCTCGACCAGTCGCTGCCGCGCCAGTTCGCCGGCTGGGCCGGCAAGCTGCTGCACGGCGACCTGGGCCTCTCGGTGCGCACCGGCGAACCCGTGCTCGACCTGATCATGGAACGCTTTCCCGTCACGGCCCAGATCGTGCTGGCCGCCACCCTGCTGGCGAGCCTGATCGCGCTGCCGGCCGGCATGTTCGCGGCCTGGAAGCAGAACCGCTGGCAGGACCTGACGATCGTCTCGGGCGCCATCTTCCTCGTGTCGATTCCGAGTTTCTGGGCCGGCATCATGCTGATCTGGCTGTTCGGCGTGCAGCTCGACTGGTTGCCGACCTTCGGTTTCGAGTCGTTCGCCGAGATCGGCTGGCCCGCGCTCAGGTACATGGTGTTGCCGGTCGTCGCGATCACGCTGACGGAAATCGCGGCGCTGGCGCGCATGATGCGGGCCAGCGCCATCGACGTACTGCGGCTCGAGTACATCGCCCATGCGCGCGCCAAGGGCCTGCCCGAGCGCCGGGTGCTGCTGCGCCACGCCTTCCCGAACGCGTTCGGTCCGGCCCTCACCGTGATCGGCCTCGTGCTGGGCCACCTGCTGTCGGGGGCGGCGGTGATCGAGACCGTGTTCACCCTGCCGGGGCTCGGCCGCCTGCTGGTCGAGGCGATTTCCTCGCGCGACTATCCGGTCGTACAGGGTTGTCTGCTGTTCGTGGCCCTCCTGTACGTGTTCGTCAACCTGGTCGTCGATCTGCTGTATCCGCTGTTCGACCCGCGCATCAAGCTGTGACCTCGCCATGACTACCAATTTCAAACGCATCAACCTGGTCGTCGGTACCGTCTTCGTCGGCATCGTCGTGCTGATGGCCGCACTCGGTGCCGTCTACACCCCCTACGATCCGGTCGAAGGCGACCTGCTGGTCCGGTTCGCCGCGCCGTCGGCGGCGCACTGGCTCGGCACCGACGAATTCGGCCGCGACGTGCTGTCGCGCATCATGGCCGGGGCCGGGGTCAGCGTCGCCGTCAGCATCGGCACCGTGCTGTTCGCCACGTCCCTCGGCGGTATGCTCGGCATACTGACCGGCTATCTCGGCGGCTGGACCGACCGCATCATCATGGTCTTCCTCGAATCGCTGATGGCCTTCCCGGGCCTGTTGCTGGCGCTCGGGATCATGGCCATCGTCGGGCCGTCGAAATCCGGCGTCGTGCTGGCCCTCGGCCTGGCTTATACGCCCTCGGTGGCCCGCATCGCCCGCGCCACCGTGTTCGGCCTGCGCCAGCGCGACTATGTGATCGCGTCCCAGGTCATGGGCAACAGTGGCTGGTGGACCGTGTGGCGCCACATCCTGCCCAACTGCGCCGCGCCGCTGCTGATCTTTTCCACGTCGCTGTTCGGCTCCACGCTGCTGGCGGAAAGCGCACTGAGCTTCCTCGGCCTGGGCGTGCCGCCGCCGGCGGCCTCGTGGGGCGGCATGCTGTCGGACGCCCGCAACGCGATGGAACAGGCCATCTGGCTGTCGATTTTCCCGGGCATCATGATCTCGTTCGCACTCCTCGGCATCAACATGCTGGGCGACGCGCTGCGCGATCTGCTCGACCCACGCATGAACGGAGGCCACTGATGTCCCATCCCCTTCTCAGTGTCCGCGACCTGACCATCACCTTTCCCGGCCCGGACGGCGGCCGCCGCGCCGTCGTCAACGGCATCGGCTTCGACCTGGAGGCCGGCCGCTCGCTGGCCATCGTCGGCGAGTCGGGCAGCGGCAAGACCATGATCGGCAAAGCGCTGCTGGGCCTGCTGCCGGACGCCGCCGCCGTCGACGCCGGCACCCTGCAATTCGCCGGCCGCGAGCTGACCGCCAACCGGGAAGCCGACTGGCGCGCGCTGCGCGGCTGCGAAATCGGCATGGTGTTCCAGGAACCGATGGTCTCGCTCAATCCCGCGTTCCGCATCGGCGACCAGCTGACCGAGGCGCTGGTGGCCCGCCGCGGCGTCGGCCAGGCGCAGGCGCGCGAGCAGGCCGTGGCGATGCTCGAGCGCGTCCTGGTGCGCAATCCGCGCGACTGCATGCGCCGCTATCCGCATGAATTTTCCGGCGGTATGCGCCAGCGCATCATGCTGGCCGCCGTCATGCTGCTCAAGCCGCGCCTCCTGATCGCCGACGAGCCGACCACGGCGCTCGATTGCGTCGTGCAGAAGGAAGTGCTGGACCTGATGCGCGAGCTCACCGAGCAGGAGGGCACGGCGCTGATCTTCGTCAGCCACAACCTGCCGCTGGTCGCCGCGTACACGGAAAACGTGCTGGTGATGTGCCGCGGCGACGCGGTCGAGACCGGACCGGTGCAACGCGTCCTGTCGCGCCCGGCGCAGCTCTACACCCGGCGCCTGCTGGAGGCCCTGCCGCGGCGCGACGATAGCGCCGCCCCGCCGGTGCCGGCCGCGCCGATCCTGGCGGTGAGCGAGCTGAGCGTCGATTACATCGTCAAGGAAGGCTGGCGCGGCAAGCGCGCCGTGCGCGCGCTGCATCCGACCTCGTTCACGCTGGCGCCGGGCGAAACCCTGGCCATCGTCGGCGAATCGGGCAGCGGCAAGACCACGCTGACCAAGGCGATCCTCGGCCTGGCGCAGCCCGGCGGCGGCAGCATCCGGCTCGGCGGCGAGGAATTGATCGGCTGCTCGCGCGGCGCGCGCCGCGCCGCGGGCCGGCGCATCCAGATGGTGTTCCAGGACCCGTATTCGTCGCTCGACCCGCGCATGCAGGTCGGCGCGCTGGTCGGCGAAGGATTGCGTCTGGATCCGGGCCTGGATGCGGCCGAGCGCGGCGCGCGCGTGACGCGCGCGCTCGAGGACGTGCAGCTCGGCGGCGACTTCGCGCGGCGCTACATCCACGAATTGTCGGGCGGCCAGCGCCAGCGGGTCGCCATCGCGCGGGCGCTGGTGACGCGCCCCGAGATCATCATCGCGGACGAGCCGGTATCGGCCCTCGACGTGACCGTACAAAAGCAGGTGCTCGACATGCTGGTGACCCTGCAGGACCGCTACGGCTTCGCCTGCCTGCTGATCTCGCACGACCTCGGCGTCGTCGAGCAGGTGTCCGACCGCGTCATCGTGCTGTTGCGCGGCCACGTGGTGGAGCAGGGCACGCGCGACGACGTGTTCGACCGCCCCTGCCACCCCTACACCCGGCGCCTGCTGCAGGCGGTGCCCGAACTGTACGGCGACAGCGTGCAGGGCTTCCGTATCGAGCAGCGCCGCCTGCCGAAGAGTTGTCCCGATTTGCCGTATTTCGAACCGGAGCGCGACGGCAACGGCCGCTGCGTGGTCGAGCTGTCGACCGATACGCCACCACACTGCGTGGCAGTGGCCCTCGGGGCCTGATCCGCACCGCCCGCACGACCGGCGCCGCCGCGCATGACGCGGCGGGTCCCGTCACGCGTATGCAGCGGCCATCCGCACAAGGAGAGCACCATGTACGTCGTACGTCCCGTGGCAACAACCGACCTCGCGCAGCTGGAGGCGCTGGTCCGGCGCGACAGCCACCGCGTCCCCACCGTGCCGCGCGAGCGTGCGGCGCTGTCCGCCCTGGTCGAGCGCTCGGTGGCGTCGTTCGGACGCGCCGTCGGCGCGCCTGCCGACGAGCGCTACACCTTCGTGCTGGAAGACGGGCAGGGTACGCTCGCCGGCACCGCGACGCTGGTGGCGCGCGCGGGAGAAAGCGGCGCGTACCTGTCGTTTCGCAAGGACACGATGCGGCTGTCCTCGGACGATCCGGCCGTGCGCATCGACGTCGCCATGCTGCGCCTGTGCACCGACCTGTCCAGCCACTCGCAGCTGGCCGGCTTTTATGCGCCGGATCCCGCACTCGGCTGGGCGCACAAGGCGCTGCTGGCCCGTGCGCGCCTGATGTATGCGGCGCTGGCGCCCCAGCGCTGCGCCGACCGATTCTTCGCGGCGCTGCCCGGACCGGTGGAACGGGACCGCGGCTCGCCGTTCTGGGATGCGGTCGGCCGCAAATTCTTCGGCATGGACATCGGCCAGGCGGAGGCGCTGCTCAGGGGCGCCCGCGACGGCGCCCGCATCGCCGGCCTGATGCCGCACCACCCGGTCTATGTCGGCCTGTTGCCGGCCGCGGCGCAGGCGGCGATCGCCGCGCCCGACGTCGGCGCCGCGCTGAGCCTGGGGCCGCTGTGCCGCGAAGGTTTCACGACCGGCGACTACGTCGACATCTGCGATGGCGGCCCGGTGCTGCGCGCCACGCGCCAGGCGCTGCGCTGCACGGCCGGTGCGCAGCATCGGCGCGTCGAGGCCCGCGCTCCGGCGTCGCACGGCGGCGTCCGGCGCTACCTCGTCAGCAACGCCCGCGAACAGCAGTTCCGGGCGATCACGGTGTCGTCCGCGTCGCCCGACGGCGACGATGCCATCGGCCTGACGCCGCAGCAGCAGCGCCTGCTCGACGTCGGCGCCGGCGACCCCGTTTCCTGTGTTTTGATGTGAGCGCATTATGTTAATCGTACGAAACGCCACCCCGGCGGACCTCGAGGGCGTGCTCGCCCTCGCACGCGACGTCGGGCCTGGCATGACCACCATCAAGCCGGACCGCGAGGCGCTGAAACGGCGCCTGGACACCGCGGCGGCTTCCTTCGCCGGCAGCGCGGCGCCCGCCGAACGCGACTTCGTGTTCGTGGCCGAGGATACGCGCCAGGGCCGCCTGGCCGGTATCTGCGCCATCAAGGGCGCGGTCGGCCTGGACGAACCGTTTTATAACTACCGGCTCGGTATCCTGGTCCACGCGAGCAACGAAGTCGGCGTGTTCAGCCGCATGGAAGCGCTCTACCTGTGCTACGACATGACCGGTTGCGCCGAGCTGTGTTCGCTGTACCTGCATCCGGACTACCGGAGCGGGGTCAACGGCCGTCTGCTGTCGAAGAGCCGCCTGCTGTTCATCGCCCAGTTTCCCGAACTGTTTCCGGAAACCGTGTTTGCCGAGATGCGCGGCTATCAACAGCCCGACGGGACGTCTCCCTTCTGGGAAAGTCTCGGGCGCCATTTCTTCAAAATGGATTTCGACACGGCCGACGACCTGTGCGGCAACGGCCGGAAAAACTTCATCGCCCAGCTGATGCCGCGCCATCCGCTGTACACCAGCTTCCTGAGCGATGAAGCGCGCGCCGCCATCGGCAAGACGCACGTCCACACGGCGCCGGCGCGCCGCCTGCTCGAGCAGGAAGGGCTGCGCTACCAGGGCTACCTCGACATTTTCGACGGCGGCCCCGTGCTGCAGGCGCGGGTCGACGAACTGCGCGCCAGCCGCGACAGCACGCTCGCACCGGCGCGCGCCGGCCAGGCGGAGCAGGGCGCCATGACGCTGGTCGCGCGCGCCGACATGGGCGATTTCCGCGTCGTCGCCACGCCGGCCGACACGATCGATGGCGCGCTGGTGCTGCCGCCGCCGACCATGGACGCGCTCGACGCCGCCGCGACGCCGGTGCGCAGCATGCCGCTCAATCCAGGCGCATGAAAAAGCCCGTGCGGCCATTGCAAATTGGTGAGTTGCGCTCTACCATTGTACTTAGGAGCTTCAGAAAACAATCATGCCCGCGAAATTTTCGGAATAACTGAATTTTTCAATAGCAAAAAACATAACGATCAAGGAGACAAGCTATGAACCGCATCGTTTCGCTCTGGCGCCGCATGGTGCTGTGCTGCCTGTTGGCGGCAACTGCCGCGGGCGCGGCCGCCGCGCCACTGGCCGATCCGACCGTCGCCGGGACGACCAGCCTGGTGCTGGAATACCACGTCAAGCCCGTCAACCGCCTGGCCCTGCGCCAGTTCATGCAGGGCGATGGCCTGGCCCAGCTGGAAACATGGAAGCGCGCAGGCCTGCTGAGCAACTACAAGGTCTTGTTCAACCGCTGGGTCGACAACCAGAACTGGGACATGATGACGGTCCTGAATTTCCCCAGCGCGGCCAAGATGTCGGCGTGGCGCGAGATCGAGGCGGCGATGCCGGCGGGCCTGCCGCAGAAGGCGCTGGCGCTGGTCGACAGGATCGACACCAATCCGGCCGATCTGTACCTCGAAGGCGGCGCGGGCAAGGGCTCCGGGGTCTACGTCGTCATCCCTTACGACTACCTCGTGTCGACCGACAAATACCTCGCGTACCTGCGCGGCTACCTGGTGCCGCAGCTCGACGGCTGGCTGAAGGAAGACGTGCTCGACCATTACCAGATCCTGCTCGGCCGCTACGTGGTGGGGCGGCACTGGTCGGCGCTGATGTTCTACGAATACCACGGCGACACCGGCCTCGGCCTGCGCGAACGGACCCAGGCGAAGGTGCGCGCCGACCTCGTCAAGAACAATCCGGACTGGGTCGCCTGGAGCAAGGACAAGGGCCAGTACCGCGTCAACCGCCAGTACATCATCGCCGACGAATTGAGGAGCGCGCGGTGAACGTGGCGACGCTCGCCCTGCCGGCGCGCATCTTTCCCCCGACCTGGTCCGACTAGGTCGTTTGCGGCGGCCGTCCGCTGTTCGGGAGGCCGCCCTTTTTATTCGTGCATGCCTGGCAAGACTGCCCGGAGCGTCCCCACAGGGAAGGCCGGGGTGGCCGCTTGCGCCCTGTCGCCGGGCAGCGAACCGATTTTTATCCATCCAACGAGGACATATGCGTCACTCCTTACTGCGCTCGCCACCGCGCGCGATCGTATCGGCCTGCCTCGTCGCGGCGGGCCTGCTGTCCGCCCCGGCGCATGCCTACCGGCCATTCAACGGCACGGATGCCGACGTCGCCGAAGCGGGCGAATACGAACTCGAACTCAGTCCCCTCGGCTACCTGCGGCACGGCGGCGGCCGTACGTTGATGGGACCGGCGATCGTCAACAACTTCGGCTTGCCGGGCGACTTCGAGCTCGTCCTCGAAGGCAGGGCGGAACATGACCTCGGCGCCACCGACGGCCAGCGCAACCGGTTTGCCGATACCGCGCTGTCGGTCAAGCACGTCCTGCGCAAGGGCGCACTGCAAGGCGAGGCGGGCGTCAGCATCGCGGCGGAATGTGGAGTGCTCCTGCCCGAGGTGCATGGCGAGCACGGCGGCGGCGCCATCTGCGCGGGCATCGTCTCGCAGCACGTCGGCCCGGTCACGGTGCACGTCAACGCCGAGCTGTCGCGCAACCGCGACCGGTCCAACGGCCGCTTCGTCGGCGTCATCGTCGAGGGGCGCGGCGAGGGCGTCAGGCCCGTCCTCGAGGTGTTCAACGAACGCGACAACCGCGGCGGCCGCGTCAATTCGGCCCTGGTCGGCGCCATCTGGCGCTGCCGCGAGGACCTGGTGTTCGACGGCGGCCTGCGGCGCGCGCGCGAGGACCGCGAGAACGTGACCGAGTTGCGAGTCGGCCTGACCTGGACCATTTCCATGCACTGAGAGGACCATCATGACACACACAAGACCATTATTGCGCCGTTGCCTGGCCGCTGCGACGCTGGCCTGCTGCGCCGGGGCAGCCGGCGCCGCGCCCGAGGAAATCCAGGTTTACATGAACGAGATGGGCCAGCCCGGCGAATTCGGCCTGGACGTGCACGTCAACTATGTCGCGACCGGCGCGACCATGCCGGACTACGCCGGCGCGCAACTCGCGCGCCACGCGCTGCGCGTGACCCCGGAATTCTCGTACGGCCTGACCCGCACGCTGGAACTGGGCGCCTATGTACTGGGCGTGCGCGACGCGGACAACCGCTACCGCGTCGGCGGCGAGAAGCTGCGGCTCAAGTTCATCCCGACCGGTCCGGACGATCCCGTCTTCTATGGCGCCAACCTGGAGCTGGGCCGGGTCGATCACCGTCTCGACGACAACCCGTGGAACGGCGAACTGAAAGGCATCCTCGGCTACAAGGGGACACACTGGACGGTGGCGCTCAACGCCAACCTCGACTTCAAGGTGTCCGGTCCGGTGAGCGCGCCGACCACGCTCGAACTGGCGACCAAGGTGGGCTATGCGGTGTCGGACGCGCTGCAGGTCGGTATCGAGCACTACAACGACATCGGCGAAGTGCGCCGGCTCGACAGTCCGGCGCGGCAGGCCCATACCACCTATGCCGTGCTCGACACGTCGGTGCGTGGCTGGGACCTGAACCTGGGCGTCGGGCGCGGCAATGCGGCGGCCTCCGACCGCTGGGTATTGAAAGCGATCATCGGCGTTCCTTTTCACTGACCACCACGAGACGACGGAGACAACATGAACAAGCATCTGCAACCGCGCCACAACCTGATCGCCCGCGCGCTGCTGGCCGGCGCCTGCATGGCCGGCACCGGCACTGTCGCGGCGGCGCCCGCCTTTCGCCTGGAAAAAGTCGTGACCATCCCCGGCGGCGATTCCGGCTGGGACTATCCTTCGCTCGACGCGCGGCGCAACCGCATGTTCATCGCCCACCGCGACGAGGGCCTGCACGTGTACGACATCAAGTCGGGCAAGGTGATCCGCACGCTGGCGCAGTCGGCGGGCGCCAACACGTCGGCGCTGGCGCCCGAATTCGACCTCGGCATCGTCGGCACCAGGGACGGCCACGTCGTCGTGTTCCGGCTCTCCACGCTGGCGACCCTGGCGCGCTACAAGAGCGCCACCGACGGCTTCGACGGCGCCGCCTACGACCCGGTGAGCAAGCGCTTCGCCATCGTCGGGGAAGCCGACGAGGACAAGAAGCAGACGCCGGTGCTGCTGTTCGACGCCCGCACCGGCAAGCCGGCCGGGTCGGTCGTCATCGACAGCGTCAAGGTCGATGCGCCGCGTGCGGACTACCAGGGCAATGTCTGGCTGCCGCTGCGCGACCGCGCCGCGCTCGCGCGCGTCGACGTGCGCGCGATGCTGCTGGCCGCGACCGTGCCGCTGGAGGCGGGCTGCCGCAAGCCGGCCGCGCTGGAGCTGGACCGCCCCGACCGGCGCATCTACGTCGGCTGCCGCGGCGACGAGCAGACGGCGCCGCGCCTGCTGGTCGTCGACGCGGACACCGTGGCGACGGTCGCTTCGGTACCGATCGGACGCGGCGTGGACGAGGTGATGTACGACGCCCGCCACCGCCAGATCATGACCGCCAACGGCGAGGACGGCAGCCTGTCGGTGATCGGCAAGCTGTCCGCCGACCGCTACCAGCCCGTCGAGACCGTCGGCACGCGGCCGCTGGCGCGCACCGGCGTCCTCGACGAACGGACCGGCAAGATCTATCTTGTGAACGCCCAGTACTACAAACGGGCTGGCGACGACGGCGACGAGGACAGCCTGCATTTCGTGCCGAACACGTTCAGCGTCCTCACCTACGCGCGCTGAGCGGGCCGCAGGCGGACGCGGCGAACCTGCATGTGCTCGCGCAGATCGCCAGCAACACCGCGATCGACAGCAGCATGCCGGCGGCGGCGTCCAGGTGCCCCGGACACGCCCCCGGCGCCGGGCCTTGCGGCACACCCAGCATGCACAGGGTGATACTGTAGCCGAGCCCCATGCCCATCGTTTCCGCACGTCCCGTCAACCTGGCGCCGGCGGCCAGCGCGGGCACGAGGACGAGACACACGGCGACCTGCTCGCCGAGCACCGGGTAGGCGGCCTGCACCACGACGACCGCAACGATGGCGAGCAGGGTCCCGCGCGCCATCTGCCTGGCCGCCGCGAGGGGGGCAGGCGCCAACGCGACCAGGGCGCAGTTGACGGTCGTGTTCAGGGCCGCGATCGCGCCGCCGGTCCAGTGGGTGGTTATCCAGAACGAACCGGTGAGCAGGATCGCGCTGGCCGGAAACGATGCTGCGACCAGCGCCGCGGACATGGCCGGGGAGGCGGCGGACTGTCCGGGGACGGCATGCGCCGGTCCGGCCGCCGCGGGCGCGGCGCCCGGCCACACGCGCGAGCGCCAGCACGGCCGCGCAGGCGATGCCGAGCCCCACTTCCTTCAGCCGTATCAGCGCCTCGATACCGGCCTGCCGGGGTTCGAACGCGACCGGGATCCCGACGATGACGGCCGTATAACCGGCCAGGACGATCCCGTATGCACGGTACTGCGTGCTGAACGTCGCCAGCGCGGTACAGAAACAGACCCAGCATCCGAGCGCGAGCAGGAAGCCCGCCGGCGTCGCGGCGAAGCGCCCGGCCAGCACCGTGACGGCAAGGGCGCCGGCAAGCGTGCCGGCCAGGCGGTACAGGCTTTTCGCGAGCACCAGTTCGATCCGGGGCTGCATCACGATGAACACGCACGCCATCGCGACCTGCGGCATCGCGAGCCCGGCATGGAGGGCGAGCGACCTGGCGAGCAGCACGGCCAGGAGCGTGCTCAGGACATGGCGTGGCATGGCGTGTTCCGGTTCGTTACGGTGCACCCGACAATGCCACAGCCGGGCCGTCTCCGGAATCGCAGCGTATTCACGGCGGCATTGAACGCGGTTCAATGGGCGAGCGGCAGGCGCAGCGCGAACGTCGCGCCCTTGCCGGGTGCGCTGCTCACGGTGACGGCGCCGCCATGCAGCTCCGCGATCGAGCGCACCACGGCCAGTCCGAGCCCCGTGCTGTCGGGTGAGCTGCGGGCCGGGTCGGCGCGGTAGAAGCGGTCGAACAGATGCGGCAGGTGCCGGGGGGCGATGCCGCAGCCGTTGTCGACGACGGCGAGTACGCCGGTGTCGCCGTCGGCCGCGGCGCGCAGGGTGACCGTGCCGCCGCGCGGCGTGTAGCGCAGCGCGTTCGACAGCAGGTTCGACAGCGCGCGCCGCAGCAGCATGGCGTCCGCCATCAGCCTGCAGTCGCCTTCGGCGCGCAGGTCGACGCCCAGTTCGTCGGCCATCACCTCGAAGAACGCGATCAGCCGGGCGAACTCCTCGCGCGCGTCGAGCGCCTCGCGCCGGACCGTCTGCTGCGCGTTGTCCGCGCGCGCCAGGAACAGCATGCTCGAGACCATGCGCGACAGGCGGTTGCCTTCCTCGACCATGACTTCCAGCGTATTCTGGTATTCGCCGACGTCGCGCGCACGCCCGAGCGTGACGCTGGCGGCGGCGACCAGGTTGTTGATCGGCGAACGGAATTCGTGGGCGAGGTCCGACGAGAAGCGCGACAGCTGGTCGAACGAGCGCTCGAGCCGCGCGAGCATGTCGTCGAAGGCGAGGGCGAGCTGGCGCAGGTCGGACGGCCAGGTTTCGTCCGCGATCCGGGTATGCAGGCCGTTCGCGTTGATGCGGCCGATCGCCGCGCTGATCGCGCGCAGCGGCGCCAGGCCGCGCCACACCAGCAGCCAGCCCAGGCCGGCCGCGGCGCAGGTGGTCGCCGTCACCACCAGCGCCAGTTTCCTGAGATAGCGGCGCAGCACGCGCTCGTCCTGGCTGACGTCCAGCGCCCCGCGCAGGCGCGTGCCCGGACCGGCGACGCGCCCGGCGTCGAGACTCGCCACCAGCAGGAAGCGCGGCTTGCGGTTGGCCTCGTCCTCCACGCGCTGGTCGTGGCGCGGAGGGGCGGGGCGGGCGAATCCGGCGGCGAACGCCGCGGCGTTCGGCGACGCCTGCAGGACCGCGCCGCCGGGGCCGGTCAGCTGCCACGCGAAGCGCCCGCCATCTTCCTGTTGTTCGCTCCATTCGTGCTGCCACTGCGTCGGCCGCTGGCGCTTCGCCAGGGACTTGAAGACCTCCATCTGGATCTGCAGGTCGTCCTGCATCTCGAGCTCTTCCTTCTCGTGCAGCTGGTGCACCAGCTCCGCGTACATCATGACCGACACGCCGACCACGATGGCCGCGATGGCGACGCCGAAGAACAGCGACAGGCGCGCGCGCAGCGACCAGCGGCGCGCACCCGATCTAGTTGCGGATGTCGAGGACATAGCCGACGCCGCGCACCGTGTGCAGCAGCTTGACGGGATACGGGTCGTCCAGTTTGGCGCGCAGGCGTCGGATCACGACCTCGATGACGTTGGTATCGGAATCGAAGTTCATGTCCCACACCTGGTCCGCGATGACGGCACGCGGCTGCACTTCGCCGGGCCGCTTGACGAGCAGGGCGAGCAGGGCGAATTCCTTCGGTGTCAGGTCGAGCCGGTCGCTGCCGCGGGTGGCCCGGTGCTTCACGACGTCGAGCGTCAGGTCGGCCAGCTCGTAACGGGTCGGCTCGGGCGCGCCGGGCAGCGCGTCGCCGCGCCGCAGGATGACCCGCACGCGCGCCAGCAGCTCGCTGAACGCGAACGGTTTCACCAGGTAGTCGTCGGCCCCCAGCTCCAGGCCGTGCACGCGGTCCTCGACGTCGTCGCGCGCGGTCACGAACAGGACAGGCGTGCGCGACGCCGCCCGCCGCGCCGTCTCGAGGATGGTCCAGCCGTCGAGACCGGGCAGCATGACGTCCAGGATCGCGAGCGCGTAATGCTCGGTCAGCAGGCGGTGCAGGCCGTCCGGGCCATTGGTGGCGACATCGACCGCCATGCCGGCCTCGCGCAAGCCTTGCGCCAGGTAGGCCGCGGCGGTGGGTTGGTCTTCGACCAGCAGGATTTTAGTCAACGCGACCTCGCATGCGATGCCAGCGCCGGCCGTGCCGGCTGCGGCGCGGCCGTGCGGCGGCTTCCGAGCCGGTCGAAGCACAGGTACAGCACGGGCGTGATGAACAGCGTGATCAGCTGCGACACCAGCAGGCCGCCGACGATGGCCACGCCCAGCGGCTGGCGCAGTTCGGCGCCCGCGCCGAGGCCGAGCGCGAGGGGCAGCGCACCCATCATCGCGCACAACGTCGTCATCATGATCGGCCGGAAGCGCAGCAGGCAGGCCAGGCGCACGGCCTCCGCCGGCGCCATGTTGCCGTTGCGGC
>JBJMVU010000415.1:0-5327 GCA_045810485.1 Massilia sp.
CCCGCACCGGAGACGCTGGTGGTGAGTGCGCCGCCCGCGCCGGCGCCCACATCGGCGCCCGTGCGCGAACGTGCGCCGGCACCGCCGGTCGCGGCGCCCGTGCCCGCGCCATCCCGCCCGGCGCCGGCACCCGCGCCGGTTGCCAAGGCGACCCCGGAAGACAGCCTGCCGTTCCTGCAGCAACTGCCCGACGCCCGGCAGCGCGACATCCCGCGCGTCACGTTCGGCGGTTACATGTATTCCGCCAATGCGGCCGACCGCCTGCTGATCGTCGACAAGGCCCTGCGCCATGAAGGGGAGGAGATCGCGCCGGGCCTCGTGCTGGAAAAGCTGCTGCCCAAGGCGGCCGTCCTGAACTTCCGGGGAACCCGCTACCGTGTCGCCTATTGAATCCGCCGGCGGCGGGCCCGTGCTGGGCGTCATCGGCTGGTCCGGCAGCGGCAAGACGACGCTGCTGGAATTCCTCGTGGGCCGGCTGGCGGCGTCCGGGCTGCGGGTCAACGTCGTCAAGCACAGCCACCACGACATCATGCTGGAGCCGCCGCACAAGGACAGCGCCCGCATGCGCGCGGCCGGCGCGGCCGAGGTCATGATCGCGTCGCCGTACCGCGTGGCCATCATGCGCGAGCTGCGCGGCGCCGCGGAGCCGGCGCTGGCCGAACACCTGGCGCGCCTGGCGCCGGCCGACCTGACCCTCGTGGAGGGCTATAAATGGGAAGCGCTGCCCAAGCTGGAGGTGTACCGGCCGGACGTCGGCAAGCCGCCGGTGTTCCCGGACGACCCGCAAGTCGTGGCGGTCGCATCGACGATGGCGCGGCCGGACGGGCTGGCGGCGCACGTGGCGTGGCTGGACCTGCATGACCCCGACGCGGTCTTGCGCTGGGTCAGGCAATTCAATGGTTTGCCCGCCTAAAGTTCTCGCGCGCCGTGCCGTTAAGAGGGGATAAGCGGTAGTGCGGGCGAACCCCGCGCCGCACTACCGTCGAGACACCCCCACCAGGAGCGCATATGGACGCCATCGGTATCGCCAAGCTTGCCACCAGTATCGCCGACACCGGCACCCGCCAGGACGTCGCCGTGGCCGTGCTCAAAAAGACGCAGGACATCCAGGCCGCCGCCGCCACCCAGCTGCTGGAAGCCGTGCAGTCGGCCGCGCCGGCGCCGAACCTGCCGCCGCACCTGGGCAACCACATCAACACGACGGCCTGACGCGCGCGCGTCAACGGAATCGCCGCCGCCCGCGTTATCGGCCGAGTACCCGGCGCGACGGGGCGGCCATACAATACCATCCGCTCAGCCGCCACCATCGGGCTGCCGCCAGCGACGTGAACGTCCGGCGCAGCCGACAACGGCCGCCCCGGCCGGCGTACAGTTTTCTCCTCAGCACGTTCCTGCCGGGATAGAATGCCTGCCGCATCGCACGTATTCGTATTTTGGAGATCCCCCATGAACAAACGACAAGCCCTGATCGCCGCGGCGCTCGCGAGCGTCTGCGCCACCCAGGCCACGGCCGGCGGCCAGATGGATGCGCAATCCGGCAACGACGAAAAATGCTACGGCGTCGCCAAGGCCGGCCAGAACGACTGCGGCACCGCCACGCACGGCTGCGCCGGACAGGCGGCGGCCGACAAGGATCCGGGCGAATGGAAATTCGTCCCGAAGGGCACCTGCGAAAAAGCCGGCGGCAAGCTCAATCCGCCCAAGCAGGCGAAATAATCACCCGCCATGGCCGCCGGCATCGGCCTGCGGGCGCCGCATTACCGTGCATTTCTCGACCGCCGGCCCGACGTCGGCTGGGTCGAGGTCCACACGGAAAACTTCCTCGCGCGCGCCGGCCATGACTGGCGCGTGCTGTCCGCGGTGCGCCGCGACTATGCCGTCAGCCTGCACGGCGTGGGCCTCGGCCTCGGTTCCGTGCACGGCTTTTCCAAAGACCACCTGGCCCGCGTCGCCGCGCTCGTGCGGGCGCTCGAGCCGGCCCTCGTCTCCGAGCATTTATCCTGGGGCGCGCTGCGCGACCGCCAGCTGAACGATCTGCTGCCCCTGCGGCTGGACCACGAAGCGCTCGCCCTCGTCGCCGCGCGCGTCCAGCGCGTGCAGGACCTGCTCAAGCGCCGCATCCTCGTCGAAAACGTTTCCACGTACGTGCGCTTCGTGGGCGACGCGATGAGCGAGGCCGACTTCCTCGCCGAACTGGCGCGTCGCACCGGCTGCGGCGTGCTGCTGGATGTGAACAACCTGTACGTCAACGAGCGCAATCACGGCGAGGACCCGTTCGCCGCCATCGCCGCGCTGCCGGCCGCCAGCGTGGGCGAAATCCACCTGGGCGGCCATCTCGTCACCGCCGACGGCCTGATCGACCACCATGGCGCCCGGGTCGCGCCGCCCGTCTGGGACCTGTACCGCGCGGCCCTGGCGCGCTTCGGCGCCGTGCCCACGCTCGTCGAATGGGACACGGACCTGCCGCCGCTCGACGTGCTGCTGGACGAGGCGGCGCGGGCGGACGCCGTCGCCGCGACTGCGGGGCAGGGCGTCGTGGCCGACATTGCCGTCGCGCCGGTCGACCCGGCGCCGGCCGCCGACCTGGACGCCCTCCAGCAAACGTTCGGCGCCGCCCTGTTCGACAGCGCGCACGACGCGGCGCTGGCCCCGCTGCTGAAAGGCGATCCGCGCCGCATCGGCATCTACCGCGGCAACCTCCACGCGCACTGGACGCGCGCGCTGTCGTCCGCGTATCCCGTGCTGCGCCGGCTCGTGGGCGACGAGTACTTCGACGCGCTCGCGCGTGTCTACGGCCGCGCGCATCCGGCGCTCGACCCGGACCTGAACCGCTTCGGCGCCGCGCTGCCGGACTTCCTCGCCGGCTTCGCGCCCGCCGCCGATCATCCTTATCTACCCGACGTGGCGCGCCTCGAATGGTGCGTGCACGAGGCGTGGTTCGCGCCCGAGGCGGACACGCCGTCCGCCGCGCTGGCCGGCCTGGCGCCGGACGCGTTCGAAGCGGCGCGCGCGGTGCTGCATCCGTCGCTGCGCCTGCATGCGTCGCCGTGGGCCACGGTGGCGCTGTGGCGGGCGCACCAGGCGGATGGTCCGGACTTTCCGGATGAACTCCAGGCGCAGACGCACGCACTGGTGCTGCGGCCCCGCCTCGACGTGGCGGTGGAGGCGATCGACGCGGCGGAACATGCGGCGCTGGCGTGCCTCGCGCGCGGCGACACCTTCGGCGCGGCGCTCGATGCGGCATTCGACGTGGACGGGGACTTCGACGTGGCCGCGCACTTGCGGCGCTGGCTCGATGGCGGAATGTTGGTGGGGGTTACAGAGGCAAAGGCGGCGCCGTAGACAGTGGCGCCGCGCTTCAGTGGTAGAAGGCGCGCAGGATGCGTGCTTCGCCGGTCCTGTCGCGGTGCAGTTCGTTCGCCGCACGCGTCGCTTCCATCATCCGGTTCAGCTGTTCCTCTTCGAAGCGGGCCAGTTCCTCGTTGGCGACATTGAGCGCGACGGCCAGCTTGGCTCGGGCGTTCTGGTACACGACACCGGTGTAGTGATCGGTATTCTTGAGCAATTCTTCCGCGTTTTCGATGACGAGACGCAGGTCGCCGATCAACTGCTGCTGCGTCATGGAGCTTGGTTCCGGGGTTTCCATCTTCCTCACCTTTAGCCGAATGTTACGACTTCAATATAGAGAAGGGGGACTGCCCAAGTTTGTCAGCGCGCAAACGTCAAACCTACCGTCGGGGACGGCTCGCGCGGTGCAACCGCCGGGTGCGCGCGGTGCGCCTCAGCGCACCTGGATGCGGATATCGCCCAGCGTCACCACCTGGCCGGCGCGGATCTTCGCAGTCTTGCGCAGTTCCCGTTTACCATCGACCGACACGTCGCCGCTCGCCACCACGTGCTTGCCGGCGCCGCCGCTGTCCACCACGCCGACCAGCTTCAGCAGCTGATTCAGTTCGATGAACTCCGAAGTCAGTTCAAAAGTTGTTGTTTGCATTTTATCCTCTGTTAAAAAACGGCGTCGTACTGTTGTGTTCGTTTAGACAACAATGCGGCATAAATGCGTCGTCCCCGCGAAGGCGGGGACCCAAGTTCAGCGCCGCCGCAAGGCGTGCAAAATTGGATCCCCGCCTGCGCGGGGACGACGATAGTCGCTGGCTGGTTATGCCGGGCTGGGCCGCGTCATTTCGATCGGCACGATCCACTGGTCGAACTGCGTCTCGTCGACGAAGCCCGACCGCAGGGCCGCCTGGCGCAAGGTGAGGCCGTCGTGCTGGGCCGTCTTGGCGATTTGCGCGGCGCGATCATACCCGATATGCGGGGCCAGCGCGGTCACCAGCATCAGCGACTGCTCCATCAATTCGCCGATGCGCTTGCGGTTCGGCTCGATACCCTGGGCGCAGTGCTCGTCGAACGATCGCATGCCGTCCGCCAGCAGGCGCGCGCTCTGCAGGAAGTTATGGGCGATCATCGGTTTGAACACATTCAGCTCGAAGTTGCCCTGCGCGCCGCCGACCGTGATCGCGACGTCGTTGCCGAACACCTGGCAACACAGCATCGTCAGCGCCTCGCACTGCGTGGGGTTGACTTTGCCCGGCATGATCGAGCTGCCCGGCTCGTTTTCCGGGATCGTGATCTCGCCCAGGCCGGAGCGCGGGCCGGACGCCATCCAGCGCACGTCGTTGGCGATCTTCATCAGCGCCGTGGCCAGCGTCTTGAACGCGCCGTGCGCCAGCACCATCGCATCGTGGCCGGCCAGCGCCATGAACTTGTTCGGCGCCGACTTGAATTGCAGGCCCGTACGCGACGAGATCTCGGCCGCGATGCGGTTGGCGAATTCCGGATGCGCGTTCAGGCCCGTGCCCACCGCGGTGCCGCCGGCGGCCAGCAGCAACAGGCCGGGCAGCGTGTTCTTGATCGCGAGCTCGGCGAATTCGAGCTGCGCCACGTAGCCGGAGAACTCCTGGCCGAGCGTGAGCGGCGTCGCGTCCTGCAGGTGCGTGCGGCCGATCTTGACGATGTCGACGAAGTCGCGCGCCTTCACGTCGAGCGTGGCGCGCAGCTTCGCCAGCGCCGGCAGCAGGTCCTTTGCGACGGCCAGCGCGGCCGCCACGTGCATCGCGGTGGGGAACATGTCGTTCGACGATTGCGAGCGGTTCACGTCGTCGTTGGGATGAATCGGCCTCTTCGAGCCGAGACGCCCGCCCACGAGCTCGATCGCGCGGTTCGCGATGACCTCGTTCGCGTTCATGTTCGACTGCGTTCCGCTGCCCGTCTGCCAGACGACGAGCGGGAAATGATCGTTCAGCTTGCCTTCGATGACCTCGTCC
>JBJMVU010000416.1:0-8989 GCA_045810485.1 Massilia sp.
CAATTTTGTGCTGCAGGAGGCGTAGGTACGGGTATCTTGCCGACCGACGCCCCCACAACCTGTCTAGCCGCGTTGCGGCATGCGCCGGGCCAGGACCATGGCAAGCAGGCCGATCGCCAGCACCAGCGGCGTGGCGGGCACGTGCACGGTGCCGGAGGCGACGGTGGTGGTGAAGTCGTCCATCACATACCAGCCGCTGTCGCGCGTGATGGTCAACGTCGCCACGTTGGCGAACCCGCCGGTGACCCACTCGTAGCTGTCGCCGATGGCGATATTGCCGGTCGTGCCGATCAGCTGGTTGAGAGCGTCGTAGGCGGTGATGTTGATCCAGCCCGCCTTGTCGCTGGCGCCTTCCGGCGTGGCGAACCACGCGCCGGCGAAATTGAAGCCGGTGGCGCTGCTGACGCTGATCTGGTCGTCGCCGAAACCATTGACGGCGAAACCGGCGCCGGAATGGGCGGCGTTGGCATAGCCGCCGATGCTGCTGTCGCCCGCGAACCAGCCGTCACCCCAGGAGAGGCTGGCGTAAGGATTGGCGTCGGAGAGGCTGCTGAAGTCGCCTCCGGTGATGACATCGTCGAACCCGATCACAGCGGCATGGGCGCCGCCGGCCAGCATCAGGCTGGCGCCAGCGAACAATGCGCAGAGAATTTTTTTCATGTGAATACCTTGTGGCAGATGGTTATTGAGCAAATTTAATCGTTGCTCGTTTAATGGTGACGGAGCCTGTTTTTGCAAAGAATTGGATGCCAAGCCCCACCGCATTCGGGATCCCAAAAGCCGAACACGTGAATTCCGTATCTTGACCCGCAACCAACGCTTTATTGCCAGTCCGGCAATTCCACTCGGAAGCAGTCCAGCCGTCGGAGAAAGTAAAGAACTGGAGTAAGTCATCCATTCCACCATGTCGATCCGAAACAAACGCTTGATCAAAATTAAGGACCACTTTCAAGGTTGCGCCACTCCAATTAATTGGATTCGCAAAATTAAAAGTAGCAGCCGCACCCGCTTGATTGATAGTAGCCTGCATATACGCAGTTGAACTACTGTCGGCGCCTTCGTTACTCACGGTCCAGCTATGGGGGCGATTACTCAATCCGACGACTTTTCCAGCGCCTACCAACATGGCATCAAGTACTTGGGGATCGCCCACGGCAGGCGTTACACGGTCGAACAACAGGCCTTCGGCCATCCCGATCTCCCATGCGAATGGCAGGAGACCATGTGCAAGCGCCGACTTGGTGACGACTTGATAGAAATGTTCCCGCGAGGCGAGATGCAGATCCAGGTCAGCGCAAACCGCCTGGGTTCGCTTCATGGCGGCAAACTCCCCCAACACCACTGGAATCCCGCGGTCGACAAACTTGGTTTTCATCTTGTCAAATTGCGCGTCGGTATAAGCCTCTTCCATGAGCGGAAGCTTGCCCGGTGAGTTGCGATACGTGTCAGTCAGCGACTTGTAGCCGTCACCCCAGTAACAATGCATCTGCGACCAGTCAGTATCTTCGCCAAGGTTCGAAAAAGCCCCTGGGTAGTAATGAACTTCAGCCATTTGGCGACCCGGCACAGTGTCGGCCGGCATGCCGTTCCAATCCTTGTACGTCATGTCGATGTCGGTTCTGAGGCCCTGGACCACCAGCACGCGATAAGCGTTTCTACCGCCCGTCGAACGAACCGCATTCACGAAGGTCTGGTGATAGCTGTCCAGAACCTTGACCTGGTCTGGCGTGATCGCATCGGGCTCGTTGGCGCTGGCAAACAAGACATGCTCGTCAAAGTCACGCAGCTTCGTGGCAATTTGCTCCCAGTAGGCTTTCTGTTTGGCGTTAACCGGGACTTTACTTGCAAAGTTAATATTCCTCTCCAGCCAACCACCGTCCCAATGGATATTCACGATCGCGTAGAGCCCGTTATCCACTGCGTACTGCACCACCTGCTTCACGCGGTCGAGCCATGCATCGCTGATTTTCCCAGTGGTCTGATCGGCATACTGATCCCAGGATACGGGGATCCGAATGGCGTCAAAACCGCTGTCCTTTACCAATTTCACATAAGCGGCCGACACCTCCGGATTGCCCCAGCAGGTCTCTGACGCTGGATTGCAACCATACGCTTCCAAGGTATTTCCAATGTTGGTTCCCAACTTTATCTTGGCAGCCAACTGGGTAGCGTTACTGCTCATGCCAGTCGCATCCGGCGCAATTGGGCTGGCGTTATAGCTCGGATAAAGGGGAGGCGGGGGCGGAGGGGCTTGCGTGTTGCAGATGTCGCCGAACACCAGCGGAATCGGGCCCGGCTTCTCCGAAAACTGGCTGAACAGGACGCGGAACGACACGGTCTGGCCAGGGTTGATGTCGCTGTTCCCGTCGGGCGTGGCCGTGTAGGCCGACTTGCTGCCCGTGACCGTCGCGCCATAGGCGGCAGTCACCTGGGCGTCGTCCTCATAGGTCCAGTTCACCGTCCAGCCGTTGATGACCGAGCTTCCGTTGTTGGTGATTTGCACGTCGGCGGCGCCGCCGCCCCACCAGATGAAGGGAGTCAGGACGTACTTGCACTCGGCGGCCTTGGGCGGCGGGACATATACCTGCGGGGTCACCTGGACGTCGCCGGCGGGGTCGATCTTGCCGTAGGCGATGCCGCGGCCGGCGGTGCTCATGTAGACCGTGCCGTAAGTGTTCATGTCCCCGGTGATCCAGCCCATCTGCGGGCCGCCATATTGATGGGTATCGTCGTTGATGCGCTCCCAGCTGGCGCCCTGGTCGATCGAGCGCAGCAGGCCGCGCGCGGTGCTCACCGCGCCCCACATGTACAGGGTCGGATGGTTGGCGCCCGGCGCCGCCTTGCCCAGGCCTACAGTCTCGCAGGAGCCGATCGTGCTCACCTTGGTGAAGGTGGCGCCCGAATCGGTGGAGTGGGAGAGGCCGCCCGCATTCAGGCATGCCCACAGGTTGCCCTCGACGCCGGGGGTGGCGCGCAAGATAGTCGAACCGCCGGCGGCCAACTGGGCTGCGGGGCTGAACGAGACGCCGCCATCGGTGCTGACCAGCAGTTTGCCGGTGCCGCGGTCGTAGACATAGAACTTGGCCGGATTGACCGGGTCGGCCACCGGGCGCGCATTGTTCACGGACAGGCCGGCGACCGGGGTCCAGTTGACGCCGAGGTCGGTCGAACGGTAGGTGGTCGTCGAATTTTCCGGGCTGTGCAGCAGCGCGTAGCCGTCGGCCGACAGGGCCACGTTGCCCTTCGGCGCCATGATGGACGGCGCCTGTGCCCAGCTGGCCCCCTGATTGGTCGACGTGTAGAGCGAATTGCCCACGCGCGCCATCACTTGCGGGGCCTGGGTGGCAACCGCCAGGCCGGTGGTGGTTCCCATCGTCGGGCTGTGTTGCACGCCGTACTGGTCCGGCGCATCCTGGATGAAGCCGTCATAGTCGCCGAGGACCGATACCAGCGGCCCGTTCGGGATGCTCTCGGCGGAGAATACGGCGGTCTCTTCGAGCCCGCGCACATCGAACTTCCAGCTGCTCTTGGGCGCATCGATGTCGCTCGTCTTGAACAGGCCGTTGCCCGAGACCACCCACGCGCTCTTCGGATCGAAGGGGTCGAACTCGATCGAGCTGGCCCAGTGGATCGCCGAGTTGGCGATCCAGTCGATGCCGTTCGTGTCGATCGTCATGCCGCGCTCCATCAGGTCGGTCCAGGTGCGTCCGGCATCGACCGACGTGAAGATGCGGTCGCCCCAGGTGGGGGCCGGCTCCTGCCTCTGCAGCCACCAGGTGTTGACGGTCGAGGCGACCAGGCGCTTGGGATTGGTCGGGTCGACGCTGATGCCGCCGAACGCCATGTTTTTGCCGGCCGGCGTCACGTTGGTCCAGGCGCCGCCGACGGTGTTGTATTCCCAGATCTGGCCGTGGTCCAGAGGCTCGCTCGCCGATCCCCCATGCGGCCCCGCGCCGTTGCCGTAGGTCAGGTACAGGCGGCCCTTGGACGTGAGCGCCGCGCGCTGCGGTATCAGGCCTGCCGGCGCGCCGGCCACGGGGGCGAAGGTGGCGCCGCCATCCTTGCTCAAATACAGGTTGGGGCCGACCGTGCCGTAACGCGACACGCCGACGAAGATGCGCTTGGCCGTGCCTTGCGTGACACTGGTGGGATCGAGCAGCACGAAGCCGATGCCGACGCCGTTGGGCGTGTCGTTGACGTTGAGCCCATCGACGCGGGTCCAGGTCGCGCCCGAATCGATGCTCTTGAACAGGCCATTGTGGCGCGTGCCCACGAACAGCACATTGCTCGAACCCGGGTCGACTTGCAGCCGCTCGCCGGTCCCGCGGCCCATGCCGTTGCCGTGCGCCTTGAACTGGCTGGTCACATCGGTGACCGTGAAGCTCTTGCCGTAGTCGGTCGAGCGCAGGATGGCGGTCTTGCCGCCGTTGAAGTACTCGGTGCCGGCCAGCATGTACACATTGGCCGCGTTGCGCGGATCGACCGCCAGCGATTCCACGCCCAACAGGCCCACGTCGGCCTGGGACAGCCAGTCCGTCAGCGCGACCCAGCGCCCACTCTGGTTATCATAGCGATAGGCGCCGCCCACATCGGTGCGCGCGTACACGACGCCGCGTTCGCTCTTGCTGGCCACGATACCCGAAACGAAGCCGCCGGCGCCGATGGGGACGTTGTCCCATTTGTAATTTTCAGCCGCAGCACTCAGCGACACCAGCATGCCTGCTGCCAGGCCGGCCGTCATTATTCTCCTCACATCCATTACCGTCTCCCATTTGTATTTGTGCCTGCCCTGCCTTCATCGCGGGCAGTGGATAGCCTATGGAAGATCAAGGAAGACGTATGGTGTTAACGGATATGAAACTATCAAAAATTCGAATGGTTCAATTAATTTAGAGGTCAGTGTTAACAAGAGTCGTGGATCGCGTGCCGCTGAACGGCGCACGTTTCGTGCGCGGTCGCCACCGTCGACATTTTCATACCCTGCATTGGCAGTTTTCACCCTAGCGGCGTACCGCTGAGCGGGGCACAATCGACGTTGGCCTCGTGGTTTTCCAATGGATTCGCCGAGGCGGCAGGGCTGGGCCAGCCCTCCCGGATGGGCGCGCGCAACAGCGGCCGACTATTCCGGAATGCCCGTGCGCTTCGCCGCAGCACTGCAGCAGGATCGGCAGATGCCTGCAAAGGCGACGAACTTTAATCAATTGACAGTGTCTTTGGAAACGTATGCGTTCGACTCCGGAATCCACTTCGCCCCCGCCCGCAATTGCAAGGCAGCCGGCGTGGCGGCGCGGTGACCGGCGCTACGCGCTGGGCGTCGTGCTGCTCATCCATGTGGCGTTGCTGACCGTCATGCTGCTGTCGCGCGTGCGCCGTCCAGCGCCACCGCCACTCAGCGTAGACATGGTTCTGATCCAGGAGAAGGCGCCGGAAAGGATGCCCGAACCTCCCCCCGCCGCGAGCGAGATCGCTCCTTCCACCATCGCGCCGCCGCCCCCGATCGCCCCGCCGCCAGTGGTCGATGTCGTGCCCGACGCCATCCGCGCGCCGGTACCGGTGCCTGCCCCGGCGCCGGCTCCAGCCCCGGCGCCGGTCCCGGCTCCGATCGCGGCCCCGGCCCCGATCGCGAAGGAGGCCGTGGCCAGCACGCCCCCCAAGCTGTTCGAAGAATGCGCCGATGCGTCGGATCGGCATATGGTCGCCGACGTATATCGCCTTAATGTTGGCAGCCAATCGGTGTCCGAAATGCGCCGGCGCAAGCCGGTCAAGCGCGTTTGTCTGGCCCAACTCAATATCACGCCGCGCTCCTTCCGCGAAGGCTTCCCCGGCATGGGCTCGACGATCGAATGGTTCGGCATGGATATTCGCTTCACCGTCAATATTGCGGAAACCACCACGTGGGAACTGATGCTGCTGGCCGACGATGGCGCCGTTCTCAGCATCGACGATGAGAACGTGATCGACAACGATGGCATCCACGCCCCGACACCCGTGGCGACCACCGTCAAGCTGGAGAAGGGCTTGCGCAATTTCCGCGTGCGCTACTTCCAGGGGCCGGGTCCGGATCTCGCATTGATGCTTGCGTGGAAAAAGCCCGGCGCGGCCGATTACGGCTACCTGCCGCTCAGCCTGATAGGGCGGCCGCCGGCCGGCACGCTGTCGCCCATCCAGCCGAAGGAGTGACCGGCGCCGCCGGTGGCGGCCTGGGCCTTGTAGCAATCTTCAAATACCAACTGTCTGGATACCCCTGCATGAACATCATCAAACACGGCCTTGCCGTTCTCGGCATGATCGCGGCACCGGCTTTTGCCGCCGGCCAGGTCAGCATCAGCATCGACGCCGGCAAACCCGGCCCGGTCATCAACAAGTACGTGTACGGCCAGTTCGCCGAACACCTCGGCGCCGGCGTCTACGGAGGCATGTATGTCGGCCCGACGTCGAACATCCCCAACACGAGGGGCTGGCGCAATGACGTCGTCGGCGCGCTCAAGGCCTTGCATGTGCCGCTGGTGCGCTGGCCGGGCGGCTGCTTCGCCGACACCTACCATTGGCGCGACGGCATCGGCCCGCAGGACCAGCGCCCGCACAACGTCAACGGGGGCAGCGTCGACGGGATCAACGCCGTCGGCACCCACGAATTCTTCGACCTGATCGACATGCTGGGCGCCGACGCCTACGTCAACGGCAACGTCGGTACCGGCACCGTGCAGGAGATGTCCGATTGGGTCGAGTACATGACTGCGGACGGCGGCTCGCCCCTGGCCCGGCTGCGCGCCCGGAACGGGCATGAAAAGCCGTTCAAGGTCGCCTACTTCGGTATCGGCAATGAGATGTGGGGCTGCGGCGGCAACATCAAGCCGGATTACTACACGAGCCTGTACAGGAATTACGAGACCTTCCTGAGGGCGCCCGAGCAGTCCAGGCCGAAAATGATCGCCGCCGGCGGCGACACCACGTGGACCGACGTCCTGAGCAAGGAACTGAAGGGCCGCACGGCGGGCGTCAGCATTCACCAGTATACGATCGCGGGCGCCACCTGGGACGTCAAGGGCGCGGCCCTCGGCTTCAAGGAAGACGGGTGGATCTCGACCCTCGCCAATGCCTTGAAAATGGATCAGATTATCAAGGATCACCTGGCCGTGCTGGACAAGAACGATCCCGAAAAGAAGATCGGGCTGATGATCGACGAGTGGGGCACCTGGTATGCCGATGCGGACGCCGGTAAGAGCGCGCTGTACCAGCAGAACTCCCTGCGCGACGCGCTCGTGGCGGCGCTCAACTTCCACATCTTCCATGAGCACGCCGAGCGGGTCCCCATGACCACCATCGCCCAGATGGTCAACGTCCTGCAGGCGATGATCCTGACCGACAAGGAGAAGATGGTCCTGACCCCGACCTACTACGCGTTCCAGATGTATGTGCCGTTTCAGGACGCCAGGTCGCTGCCGCTGGCAATCAGGGACAACACCAGCTACACGCTGGGCGCAGCGACCATTCCGGGCGTGAGCGCTTCGGCGGCGCGCGCCAGGGACGGCAAGCTGTACCTGGCGCTGGTCAACACCGATCCGTCCAAGGCGGTCGATGTCGCCGTCAACGTCGCCGGCACGAAGGTGAAAGGGGCGGCCGGCAAGGTGCTGACCTCGGCCGCGATGGATGCGCACAACACATTCGAGAATCCGCAGGCGATCAGGCCGGCGGCGTTCAGCGCGCGCGCCGCGGGCGGCAAGCTGGCGATCAAGGTGCCTGCCAAGGCCGTGATGGTGGTCGCTCTGGAGGAGTAAACGCATGAAAAAACGAACCCGTTCCGCTGTCGTTCTCTCGTCCGTGCTGGCTGCGCTCCCCGTGGCGTCGTTCGCGGCCAATCCGGTGATTCAAACCATGTATACCGCCGATCCGGCCCCGATGGTCCGTGACGGCACGCTCTACCTGTTTTCCAGCCACGACCAGGACGTCGGGGAAAAAAACAATTTCAACATGAAGGACTGGGTGCTCGCCACGACGACGGACATGGTGAACTGGACCCAGTATGGCGCGATCGCCTCCCTCCGGGATTTTCCCTGGGCCGCCAAGGAGGTCTCCGGCTGGGACGGTGTCGACAACGGCGCCTGGGCTCCCCAGGCGATCGAGAGGGATGGCAAATGGTATCTCTACGCCCCGGTGCAGGGCCGGGGCATTGGCGTGCTGGTGGCCGATAATCCCCTGGGACCTTACACCGATCCCCTCAAGAAACCGCTGATCGCCGGCCATGCCGGCGGCCTGTACGACAGCATCGATCCGACCGTCTACATCGACGACAGGGGCCAGGCCTATCTCGCCTGGGGCAATCCCAATCTGTGGTCGGTAAAGCTGAACAAGGATATGATTTCCTACGACACCAGCGTCGGGGAGAACGGCATCATTCGCCATCCGATGACCGTCAAGGCCCTGGGCGAGCGCAACCCTCCGGACACACAAGGGGTGACGCTTCCGAAGCCCGCCCTGCGCGGCACATCCTACGAAGAGGGTTCCTGGCTCTACAAGCGCAAGAATCTCAATTACCTGTTTTTTGCTGCCGGTCCCATCCCTGAGCATCTCGGCTACTCCACGGGCCCCACAGCCGACGGTCCGTGGACCTATGGCGGCGTCGTCATGACCCCGCAAAGCGCCTTCACCAACCACCCGGGCGTCGTCGATTTCAAGGGCAAGACCTACCTCTTCTACCACAACGCCGCGCTTCCGGGAGGCGACGGCTTCAAGCGTTCCGTGTGCGTCGATGAGTTGACATTCAACCCGGATGGCTCGATCCCGACGGTGCAGCCGACCAGGGAAGGGCCCGCACCGGTGGGCACCCTCGATCCCTACAAACGCGTGGAAGCCGAGACCATCGCCTGGTCTTCCGGTGTCAAAATCGAGCCCAGCAGCGCTGGCGGCCAGAATGTGCGCGACATCCACGACGGGGCCTACATCGAGGTGCGCAATGTCGATTTCGGCGCGGCCGGCGCGCGCGCCTTCA
>JBJMVU010000417.1:0-50153 GCA_045810485.1 Massilia sp.
AACGTCTACGTCAATTACCAGAACGCCTACGACAACAACCTGGCGACGCCCCTGCAGGAGGTGGCGAGCCACACCACCGTCGACGCGCAGGTCGCCTACCGGTTCGATGCGGGCGTCATGAAGGACACGACGCTCGCGCTGAACGTGAACAACCTGTTCGACCGCCGCCCGCCGTTCGTGAACATCGCCCAGAGCAGCAATGGCGGCGGCGGATTCGATCCGACCCTGACCAACCCGGTGGGACGCACCGTGTCGCTCTCGCTCAACAAGCACTTCTGAAACCCACGGAGACCCATATGCTTCAACAACCCATGCGCACTCTGCTCGCGGCCGCGCTGCTGGCGGCCCTGCCGGCCACCTTCACGCACGCGGCGTCGCCGAATGACACGCTCGTCTCGCCGCGGCTAGAAGACGGCCGGGCCGTGTTCAGCGTGTTCGCGCCCGACGCGGACGCCGTGCAGCTGACCGGCGAGATGTTCGACTACGGCAAGGCCGTGCCACTCGCGAAGGGCGCGGACGGCGTCTGGTCGCTGGCCGTGCCGGGCGTCGCGCCGGGCACGTACCGCTACACGTTCCGCACCGGCGGCGCCGACATCGTCGACCCGCGCAACACGGAGGCGACGCGCAGCCAGACGCGCGTGCAAAGCCTGCTGCACGTGCCCGGCATCGCCGTCGAAGACGAGCAGCCGGTGCCGCACGGCGCCGTCGCCGTCGTGCACTACCGCAGCCCGGTGTTCCCGGCGCCGCGCCGGATGCATGTGTACACGCCGCCCGGCTATGCGCCCGACAAGGGGCCGTATCCCGTGCTGTACCTGCTGCACGGCGGCGGAGACTCCGACGAGAACTGGAGCACGGTCGGCCGCGCCGGCTTCATCCTGGACAACCTGATCGCCGCCGGCAAGGCGCGACCGATGATCGTCGTGATGCCGGCCGGGCACGTGCCGGCGGCCGACGGCAGCATCGCCGGCGCGATGACCGCGATGAGCGCGGACGCGCACAACGATCCATTCACGCGCGACCTGGTGGAGACCATCATCCCTTACGTGGAGACGCATTACGCCGCCTCGCCGCGCGCCCGCGACCGCGCGATCGCGGGCCTGTCGATGGGCGGCGTCCAGGCCGGCAACATCGCGCTGGCCTACGTCGACAAGTTCCCGTGGGTGGGCATTTTCAGTTCCGGCTGGTTCCCCGAGATGCGGCCCGACGTCGAACGCCTGCACGGCAAGGACATGGACCGGGCCGCGAAGACGGAACGCCTGCTGTGGGTCGGCTACGGCAAGACCGACATCGCCCGCGACAATTCGAAGGCGATGCTCAAGATATTCGCCGCCCACGGCATGCGCTACCAGGAACTGGAGACGGAAGGCGGCCACACATACGCCAACTGGCGCCTGTACCTGGCCCGCTTCGCGCCCCTGCTGTTCCGCGACTGACGCCGCAACTAAGCCCGGACGCGCTCGATCGCGAGCGCGATCCCCTGTCCCACGCCGATGCACATCGTGCACAGGGCGAAGCGGCCGCCGGTCCGCTCCAGCTGATACGTGGCCGCGGTGACGAGCCGCGCGCCGCTCATCCCGAGCGGATGGCCGAGCGCGATCGCGCCGCCGTTCGGATTCACGCGCGGGTCGTCGTCGCGCAGGCCCAGCAAGCGCAGCACGGCGAGGCCCTGCGACGCAAACGCCTCGTTCAACTCGATCACGTCGAACTGGTCCAAGGTCATGCCCGTCTGCGCCAGCAGTTTCAGCACGGCGGGCGCGGGGCCGATGCCCATCACGCGCGGCGCGACACCGGCCGTCGCCATGCCGACGATGCGGGCGCGCGGTGTCAATCCGTACTGCGCCGCCGCCTCCGCATTCGCCAGCAGCAGCGCGCACGCGCCGTCGTTCACGCCCGACGCATTGCCGGCCGTGACCGTGCCGTCCGGCCGCACGACCGGTTTCAGCTTCGCCAGCGTTTCCAGGCTCGTCTCGCGCGGATGCTCGTCCTTCGCGAAACGCAGCGGATCGCCTTTCTTCTGGGGGATCAGCACGGGCACGATCTCCTGCTCGAACGTGCCGTCGTGCTGCGCGCGCGCCGCCTTCGCCTGGCTCGCGAGCGCGAACGCATCCTGGTCCGCGCGGCTGATCCTGTAGTCGTCCGCCACGTTTTCCGCCGTTTCCGGCATCGCATCCGTGCCGTACAGCTTGTGCATCAGCGGGTTCGGAAAGCGCCAGCCGATCGTCGTGTCGTAGATGTTCGCGTTGCGCGAGAACGCGGAGTCCGCCTTGCCCATCACGAACGGCGCCCGCGTCATGGACTCCACGCCGCCCGCGATCATCAGGCGCGCCTCGCCGCTCTTGATGGCGCGCGCGGCGCTGCCGACGGCGTCCAGGCCCGAGCCGCACAGGCGGTTGACGGTGGAACCCGGCACCTCCTGCGGCAGCCCGGCCAGCAGCGCCGACATGCGCGCCACGTTGCGGTTGTCCTCGCCGGCCTGGTTGGCGCAGCCATAGATCACGTCGTCGATGGCGGACCAGTCGACGTCCGGGTTGCGGCGCATGAGTTCGCGGATGGGGATGGCGCCCAGGTCGTCCGCGCGCACGTCCTTCAGCGCGCCGCCGTAGCGGCCGATGGGGGTGCGGATGGCGTCGACGATGTATGCGTCGGTCATGTTCGATCTCCTTTATTCGGTGGGCGCCAGCAGCGGCGCGGCGGTGACGGCCTGCAGGTCGGCCAGCGTGAGCCCCGGCGCCATCTCGCGCACGCGCAGCCCCTGGGGCGTGACATCCAGCACCGCCAGGTCGGTGTAGATGCGGCTGACGCAGCCGATGCCGGTGAGCGGATACGTGCAGCGCTCGACGATCTTGCTGTCTCCCGTCTTGGTCTGGTGTTCCATCATGACGAACACCTGCTTGGCGCCGATCGCGAGATCCATCGCGCCGCCGACGGCGGGAATCGCATCCGGTGCGCCCGTGTGCCAGTTGGCGAGATCGCCCGTGTGCGACACCTGGAAGGCGCCCAGCACGCAGATGTCCAGGTGGCCGCCGCGCATCATCGCGAACGAGTCCGCGTGGTGGAAATAGGCGCCGCCCGTCAACAGGGTCACCGGCTGCTTGCCGGCGTTGATCAGGTCCTCGTCTTCCTCGCCGGGCGCGGGCGCGGGGCCCATGCCCAGCAGTCCGTTCTCGCTGTGCAGGAAGATTTCCTTTTCAGGCGGCAGGTAGTTCGCGACCTTCGTCGGCAGGCCGATGCCGAGGTTGACGTACGCGCCTTCCGGGATGTCCTGGGCGACGCGGGCGGCCATCTGGTCGCGGGTATATCGAGTGCTCATGCTGCCTCCTTGACGACGCGCTGGACGAAGATGCCGGGGGTGACGATCGCTTCCGGATCGAGCTCGCCGAGCGGGACGATCTCCGCGACCTGGGCGATGGTCGTCTTCGCGGCCATGGCCATGATCGGGCCGAAGTTGCGGGCGGTCTTGCGGTACACGAGATTGCCCCAGCGGTCGCCGCGCAGCGCCTTGATCAGCGCGAAGTCGGCGTGGATCGGCGTCTCGAACACATAGTTCTTGCCGTTGATGACGCGCGTCTCCTTGCCCTCGGCCAGCAGCGTGCCGTAGCCGGTGGGCGAGAAGAAGCCGCCGATGCCGGCGCCGGCCGCGCGGATGCGTTCCGCCAGGTTGCCCTGCGGCGTCAGTTCCAGCTCGATCCCGCCGGCGCGGTACAGCGCGTCGAAATGCCAGGAATCTGCCTGGCGCGGGAACGAGCACACGATCTTCTTCACGCGCTTTTCCTTGATGAGGGCGGCCAGGCCCGTGTCGCCGTTGCCGGCGTTGTTGTTCACGATGGTCAGCTCGCGCGCGCCGTGGGCGATCAGCGCGTCGATGAGGCTCGAGGGCATGCCGGCGTTGCCGAAGCCGCCGATCATGACGGTGGCGCCGTCGTGGATGTCGGCCACGGCCCGCTGCAGCGAGTCACAGGTTTTGTCGATCATGGGTTGTCACCTTGGTCCTAGATGTGCGATTATCGAACACATGCTCGTCTACCGCACAAAAAGTGTACGCCCGGGCCGCGGCGCGCGTCAAGCGCTTCGTGCCGCCCGTTCCCCATCGATTAAAATTCCGGCATGCCATCCACACCCTCCACCCCAGCCGCCCCGCTCACCATCGCGGAAGAAATCGACGCCCTCGCCGATCCCGACTTCATGACGTCGCTCGCGCGCGGCCTCGCCGTGCTGCGCGCATTTGCCGACTCGCGCAAGCCGCAGACCATCGCCCAGATCAGCCAGCAGACGGGCATCCCGCGCGCGGCCGTGCGCCGCTGCCTGCACACGCTGCGGCAGCTCGGCTACGTCGGCGCGGAACTGAACAATTTCAGTCTCCGCCCGAAAGTGCTGACATTGGGGTACTCGTACCTGTCGTCGACGCCGCTGACGGCGGCAGCGCAGCCGTGCCTGAACGGCGTCAGCCAGGCGCTGGGCGAATCGAGCTCGCTCGCCGTGCTGGAGGAAGACCAGGTGCTGTACGTGGCGCGCGCGGCGACCTCGCGCGTGATGTCGGTGTCGCTGTCCGCCGGCAGCCGCCTGCCCGCGTATTGCAGCTCGCTGGGCCGCGTGCTGCTGGCGCACCTGCCGCAGGACGAGCTGGATGCGTACCTCGCCCGCACCACGTTGACGCCCAGGACGGAGCGCACGGTGACGGATCCGGCCACGCTGCGCGACATCCTGGCGCAGGTGCGCCGCGACGGTTATGCCGTCAACAACGAGGAACTGGAACTGGGACTGCGCTCGATCGCGGTACCCGTACGCGGCGCGTCGGGCCGGGTGCTGGCGGCGCTGAACGTGGGCGCGCACGCGTCGCGCGTGACGCCGGAGCGCATGGTGGAGGAATTCCTGCCGGTGCTGCGCCAGGGCGCGCAGGAACTCGCGCTGCTGCTGCCCTGACGACGCAGGGCGGCAACCGGGCATCAGAAGCCGTCGACGGCGGCTTCGTAGTGCGTGACGACGGGCGCGCCGTCGAAACAGTGGCCGACGAGGCGGCGCCATTCCTGGAAATCGTCGCTCTCGCGGAAGTGGACCATGTGGTCCTCGACCGTGTTCCAGTCCACGAGCAGGCGGTAGGCGCGCGGGTTTTCCACGCCGCGCCGCAGGCGCATGCCTGTGCAGCCGCGGGCCCGCCTGAACAGCGGCGCGGCGGCGCGCACGCCCGCTTCGAATTGTTCTTCCATGCCGGCCTTGACCAGGATGTCGGCGCTTTCGACGATCATGTGCTTCCTTTCGATGATTGAGAATACCGCCGATTATGCCACCGAGCGCGCCGTCTCGATGGCGTTGAAGCTGAACGGCGCCATCGGCAGCTCCGCATTGGTCGGCAGCCCGCGCGCGATCTCCAGCATCACGCCGCGCAGCCAGATATGACACGGATCGTTCTCCTGGAAGCGGTGCCATTGCAGGCATTCCGCGAGCGGCGGCAAATCGTACGGCAGCGGCAGCACGCGGATCGGCAGCCGGCGCGCGCACGCGAGCGCGAGGCGCGTGTGCATCGTCGCGACGAGATCCGTGCCGACGAGCGCCGTCGCCATGCTGTAGAAATCGCTGGTGATCACGCGGATGCGCCGCTTGACGCCCAGCGCCTGCAGCAGCAGTTCTTCCATCGTCGGCGAGCGCGGACGGCCCAGCATCGGCGCGATGTGCGGCAGGCGCTCGTACGTGGCCGCGTCGAGCACGTCGCCCACGTTGGTGTTGCCCTCCCAGATCACGGCGCAGTAATGGTCCTCGAACAGCGTGCGCTGCGGATGCTCGGGGTCGAGGAAGTTGCGCGGGATGATCAGGAAATCGTTCTCGCCGCGGCGCAGCTTTTCCGCCGCGTCGTCGGCGAGGGGCACCAGCTCCAGCGTCATGTTCGGCGCGTCGCGCAGCACGCGCGCGACCACCTGGTTCAGGAACACCTCGGTGGCGTAGTCGGACACCATGATCTTCATGCAGCGCGTCTCGCGCGCCGGATCGAACGTCACGCGGATGCCGACCGTCGCATGCACGTGCAGGATCAGGTCGCGCACGGGGCCGACGAGCTGGCGGCCCAGCACCGTCAACTCCATGTTGCGCCCGACGGCGGCCAATAAATCGTCTTCGAAAAATTCGCGCAGGCGCGCCAGCATGCCGCTCATCGCGGACTGGCTGACGTTCACGCGTGCCGCCGCGCGGGTGATGTTCTGTTCCTCCAGCAGCGCGTCGAGCGCCAGCAGCAGGTTCAGGTCCAGGCGGTTGAAACGCATCGGTTGTCTCCTTGTTATCGTATGGCCCAGGGCGGCCTTGTATCCTTTACTTTAGGGAGTTTTCATGCCGCTGTCACGCACGAAGGCGAGCAAGGGCGCGGCCAGGGCGTCGTCGCCGCTGTTGATCGCATAGACCTGGCTGAGGTGGTTGTGGTTCGCGATGACCCCGATGCGCGGCGCGAAACCGTGGCGCGTGACGAGCCGCGCGAACAGTTCGCCCGCCTGCGCCTGCATCTGGACCGGGTCCAGTTCCGCGTACGTGATCGCGAGCGGGAACGGCGCCGCATCGACCAGTTCCACCGTCGACATCGCGCGGTAGCTCGCGAAATCGCCGCCGAAGTAGGCTTCGTTGCGCGGGTCCGGCGTCGCGATGCCCAGCTGCGCGCGCGCCAGCAACTCCAGCTCGGCGTTGTACACGCCCGATGCGAGGAACGCGCCCGCGATCTTCAAGCCCTCGGGTGGATGGAAACGGGACACGAGCGTCGCCGCCGCCACGTGGGCCGCGCCGGCCGATTCGCCCGCGAGCACGATGTGGTCCGGATCGCCGCCGTGCGCCGCCACGTTGGCGCGCGCCCACGCCAGCACGGACGCCACGTCCTCGGCCCCGGCCGGCCAGCGGTGCTTCGGGCCGAGCCGGTAATTCGGCAGCACGGCCACCACGCCGTGCCGTGAAAAATAGTGGCCGACCGCTTCCCGGTCGGCCTTGTCGCCGCGGATGAAGCCCCCGCCGTGCAGGAACACGACGACGGGCGCCGGTCCCGCCACGCCGACGGCCGGATACACGTCCAGCCGGTGGCGTTCGTCGTCACCGTACGCGAGATCGCGCACCGGTTCCGCGCCGCGCGGCATGTCGGCCAGCAGCGGCGCGTACAGTGCCTTCGCGGCCGGCGGGTCGATCACGGGCCCCGCGGCGCGGACCGCGCGCAGGATCTCCACATGCTTGTCGCTCAACGTCATTCGTACTCCTTACAGCGCGGCCAGCGCCGGGTCCTTGTGGAAGCGCCCGTCCTTCATGACGGCGCGCAGGCGCTTGCGGTCCTGCAGGATCGTCACATCGAGCGCCGGGTCGCCGTCGACGAGCAGCAGGTCCGCGAGGAAGCCGGGCTTCACCTGCCCCAGCTCGTCGCCCATCCCCATCAGCTCACCGCCCAGCAGCGTGGCTGCCGACAGCGCTTCTTCCGGCGTATAGCCCAGCAGGTTCACGAACAGCTCCAGGTCGCGCGCGTTGCGGCCGTTCGGGTTGAACGGGAAGCCGTAGTCGCCGCCCGGCAGCACGCGCAGGCCGCGCCGGCGCAGTTCGGGCACGAGCTTCCTCTGCAGGTCCAGCACTTCCGCCGCGCTCTTCTTCATGTGGCTCATGTCGAAGTGCGGCGGCGGCGCCGCGTCCAGCGTCGCCTGGATGATGCCGATGGCGGGCGCGATGAACACCTCGTCGCGGCGCGCTTCCAGCATGTCCAGCGCTTCCTCGTCCGCGTACGTGCAGTGGTACAGCACGCGGAAACCCGCGCGCAGGCCCATCTTGACGGCGTCCGACGCCTGCGCGTGGCACGCGAGCCACACGCCCGATTCGCGCGCCTGCTCGCCCGCCGCGTCGGCTTCTTCCTGCGTGTACATCAGCTGCTGCGACGCGCCCGGCTTCAGCGCATCCTCGCCGGACAGCAGGAATTTCACCGACTTGGCCCCGATCGCCGCGCACTCCTTCACGAACGCGCGCACGGCGTCCGGCCCCTTGCCGTGCTCCGCGACCTTGCCCGGATCGAGTTCGTCGATGGTCGGCGGCTCGCGCTCGATCGACGACGCGACGAGGCGCGGCCCCGGCATGCCGCCGCTGGTGATGAAGGTGTTCAGCACCGTCTCGACGGATTTCGACAGCGACCCGGCCGAATAGGCGCTCGTGAAGCCATGGTCGAGCAGGATGCGCGCATTGCGGGCCGTCGTCAGCACGAGGTCTTCCGGCGGCAGCGCCATGCCGGGCACGAAACGCTCGACGGAGCTGGGCCACGACAAATGCGCATGCGCTTCGACGAGGCCGGGCATCAAGGTGCCGTTCTTGCCGTCGATGACGCGGTCGCCGGCCAGCGCCGTGATGCCGCGCGTGCCGTCCGCCACCTCGACGATGCGGTTGCCTTCCACGCGCACCGCGCCGGTCCCCGGGCGCATCTGGCTGCCGTCGAAGATCCTTACGTTTTCAAAAATGATACCGCCCACGTTGTGTCTCCCTGTAGTTCATTCGATAGGCCTAGCGTAGCGGCCGGACCCCATCCGGCCAAAGCCCATTTTGGCGATACCTGCTATCGCCTTCTCCCGATTGTGGCGATAGCTACTATCGCCCCTTCATGCCTGGACGCCGTTCGCCTGCGCGATCTTGCCCAGCGCGCGCGCGCTCGGCTTGACGGTACGCTTCATCGTCGCGCGGTCGACCCCGATCAGGCCGTAGTGCGGGCCATAGCCGAAGATCCACTCGAAGTTGTCGAGCAGCGACCAGTGGATGTAGCTCTTCACGGGAATGCCGTCCCTGAGGCAGTTCGCGACCCCGCCTACCGCCGTGCGGATGTAGGCGGTGCGCTGGGTGTCGTCGTCCGTCGACATGCCGTTTTCCGTCACGTACACCGGCAACTTCACGTGCTGCGCCGTGTAGCGGATCGTCGCTTCCAGCGCCTGCGGGTAGTACTCCATGTGCGCGGAGGTGAAGGTCGCATTCTTCGGCGGCGGCCGCACGCCGTCGGGTCCGATCAGTTCGCGCGTATAGGTCTGCACGCCGATGAAGTCCCCGTGTTCGGCAATCGCCCGGAACCACGGCTCGTACGCGATGGCGCGCTTGCGGGCGACCATCGCTTCGCCGCCGTCGACCGCCTGGTCGTCGGCGATCGCGATCGAAAAGCCGACCGGCAATGCGGGGCGCACGGCCTTGATGGCCTGGAAACCGGCCGCATGGGCGCGCAGCAGGCCGGCCTCGATCTTCGCGAAATCGCCGAAGATCCACGACGACCATTTACCCGTGCCGGCCAGCTGGCCCGCCTTCGCGAGCATCTCCTTCATGCGCGGGTTGTCGGCCATGCCGGCCAACGGGCCCGGGATGCCGAACAACAGGCGCGGCAGGTTCGGTTCGTTGAACGTCGTCGCAACATCGATCAGGTCGCCCAGGTGGCGCGCGGCCTTGTCGCAATAGCGGGCGTACAGCTGGTCCGAACCGTCCGCCTCCCAGCCGCCGCGCGCGGCGAACCACGCGGGGGTCACGAAGTGGTTGAAGCTGACCATCGCCTTCACCTTGTGCCTGCGGCACGCCAGCAGCACGTCGCGGTAATGCTCCAGCGCGGCCACCGAGAACATGCCCTCGACGGGTTCCACGCGCGCCCACTCGATCGAGAAGCGGAACGTGTTCAGGCCGAGGGATGCGAGCGTCGCGATGTCCTGGTCGTACAGGCGGTAATGGTCGACGCCGGCGCCCGACGGTTCCTTGAATTCCGTCGGCTGGATGTTTTCCAGCAGCCAGGCGTCGCTCGCGACGTTGTCGCCTTCGGCCTGGTGGCCCGCGATGGCGGCGCCCCACAGGAAGCCTGTCGGGAATGGCCCGCGCCCGGTTGCACCCGTTGCGGCGGTTGCGGCGGCGGGCAGCAGCGCGGCGCCGGCGAGCGCCGTGCCCAGTCCCAGCAGGGTGCGGCGGCGTGCATCGTGTTCCTGGTGATCCATCTTGTCTCCTAGTTTGTTATCGTCGCGTAGGGCGGGCGGCCCTCCGCCCACGCGTGGCGCCGGCAATACGCGTACGTCACGCGTGGGCTCGGCGAGCCCACCCTACGATTGCAGCAAATTCATAAGGCCGGCCACGAGGTCGTACAGTTCCTGGCCGTCGTCGGCCACGCCATAGACGTAGTGATCGGGCCGGACGACGGCGGCGCGGCAGCCGTGCTTCGCGAACCAGCGCGCCAGCACGCCATCCAGCTCGTCCGCCTGCATGCGGTGCGGCCCGCTCGAGAAGCCGGCGGTGTCCGAGGGAATGCTGATCAACATGCCCAGCCGCTCCGCCAGCGCCAGCAGGCCAGGCGGCAGCTGCGCCGTGCGCAGGTCCGTCACGATCCGCCAGCCGGCGCCCGCCAGCTCGTCCAGCAGCGCGGGCCCGGCGGGTCCGTTCACGCGCGGCTGCGGGAACAGCGTGCCGGCGCCGGCGCGGTCGCCGGACGCCAGCAGGCCTTCCATCAGCGGCGGAATGATGTCCTGGCGCGGCACCGTGCGGATGGCGCCGCCGGCCGCGTCGACCAGGGCTGCGTCGCGCGCTTGCGCAAGTGCGGGGTCGCGCTCGCAGATGACGGCGCCGATCTCCTTGATGCGCGTGGTGAGCCGGCGCACGTGTTCGCGCCGCTCCACCGTGTAGGTGTCGAGCAGGCTGTCCGGCGCGTCGCCACCCAGCACCGCCCTCAGCTTCCACGTGAGGTTGACGACGTCGCGCACGCCCTGGCACATGCCCTGCCCCAGGAACGGCGGCTGCTGGTGCGCGGCGTCGCCGGCAACGAACACGCGGCCCGCGCGCCATTCGCGCGCCACCAGCGCGTGGAAGCGGTAGCTGGCCTGGCGCCACAGGGTCGCGTCATCGGGGCCGATCCACCGTCGCAGCACGCTCCACGCGCCCTCCTCCGTCGCCATGTACGCGGGATCCTCGCCCGGCAGCAGCGAGATCTCCCAGCGGCGGTGGTTGCCCGGGCCGATCACGTACGTGCACGGGCGCGCCGGTTCGCAGTACTGCACGCTGGTCCGCGGCAGCTTCGCCAGCCCCTGTTCGTTGACCTGCACGTCGACGACGAGCCACGGTTCGTCGAACTCGAGGTCTTCCAGCGCGATGCCGACGGCCTCGCGCACGGTGCTCGACGCGCCGTCGCAGCCGATCACGTAGCGGGCACGTACGGAACCCTCGTCGAAGCGCACGGTGGCGCCCTCCGCATCCTGCTCGACGCCGGTGAAGCGCCGGCCCAGCACGACGTCGACCGCCGGCAGCGCCTGCACGTGGCGGCGCAGCGCCGCTTCCACGGGCGGCTGCGTGAAGACCATCGACGGCGTGTGGCCCAGCGGGTACGGCGGTTCCACGGTCGCGAGCCGCTTGATCAGACGCCCGTCGACGCCGTAGTACTCGGACGGCGTGAACGGCTCGCAGTGCGGCGCGACGGCGTCAAGCAGGCCGAGGTTCTGGAACACGCGCATGATCTCGTGGTCGAGCGCGATGGCGCGCGGCTTCGGATAGACGTCCATGCTGCGGTCCACGACCAGCGTGCGCACGCCGGCCTGGCCCAGCAGCGCGGCCGCGACGGCGCCGGACGGGCCGAAACCGATCACGACGACGTCATAGTCGCCCTTCATGGCTGCTCGTCCTCGATCGTGTTGACGAGCAGGCCCACGCCTTCGATCTCGACCTCGATCGTGTCGCCCGCCTTCATCCACACGGGCGGCGTGCGCGACTGGCCGACGCCGGCCGGCGTGCCCATCGCGATCACGTCGCCCGGCTCCAGTGTCAGGCATTCGGTCAGCAGCGCGATGGTCTCGGCCACGTCCCAGATCATGTCCCTGGTGTTCGCGTCCTGCATGACCTGGCCGTTCAGGCGCGACTGGATCGACAGACCGACGCCGCCGGCCGGCAGTTCGTCGGCGGAGACGAGCACAGGTCCCAGCGCGCCCGTGCGGTCGAAATTCTTCCCGATGGTCCACTGGGGCGTGCGCTTTTGATAATCGCGCACGGAGATGTCGTTGAAGCAGGCGTAGCCGAACACATAATCCAGCGCATCCTCGCGGCTGACGTGGCGGGCGCGCTTGCCGATGACGACGGCCAGCTCGGCCTCGTAGTCGAATTTTTCCGACACGCGCGGACGCGGCGACGCCTCGCCGTGCGCCAGCAGCGACGTCGTCCCGCGCAGGAAGAACCACGGGTACACCGGCTTGTCGCGGCCGCTCTCGGCGGCGTGGTCGTAGTAGTTCAGGCCCAGGCACACGGTCTTGCCGGGTTCCGGCACGACGGGCGCCAGCGCCACGCCGGCCAGCGGCTGGCGCTCCACGCTGGACTCCAGCGCGCGGCGGCCGGCAGCGATGAGGTCGATCCCGGCCTTCAATGCGGCGCGCACGTCGGACGGGACGTCCGGCACGGCACGGTTAATGTCGACGATGTGGTCGCCGTCGACGACAGCCAGGCGGTTCTCTTGACCGCTGCGGTAGGTTACGAATTTCAAGACGTTCTCCTTCAGTAATTTGGTTCGGCGAAACGGATGGTTTTCTGCGCCTGCTTGATGCGGTCCGACGGCGGTTGCGACACGCCCCACTGGTCGAAGCGGCCCGGTGGCCACTTCCAGTCGGCCGGGCCACCGACCTTGTAGCTATCGTCGACCTGCAGCACGTCGGCCGTGTACTCGATGACGAAATCGTCGGGGCCGACGAAGTAGGAAAAGACGTTGTTGCCCGGCCCGTGGCGGCCCACGCCCCATTCGATGGGCCAGCCGGCGTCGCGCATGCGGCCCGCGCCGCGCATCACGGCGTCCAGGTCCGGCATGACGAAGGCGATGTGATTCAGCGTGTCGGCATCGCTGTCGGCGAGCGCGATGCTGTGGTGGTCGCTGTTGCAGCGCATGAAGGCCATGATCTTCGTGCGGTCGGACAGGCGGAACCCCAGCGCCTCCTCGAAGAAGCGCTGCGCCACGGCCACGTCCGCACTGTTGAACACGACGTGCGTGATGCGGCTGGGTGCATCCGCGTGCGTGTCGGCGGCATGGCGCCCGTCGCCGTGCACGAAGCGCAGGATGCGGCCCTGCGGGTCGGCGATGGCGACGGCGACGCCGCCGCCCGGTTCTTCGACCTCGGATGGTCCGGACAGCACGCGGCCGCCCGCAGCCGGCGTGCGCGCGGCGATCGCATCGAGGTCGGCACGGTCGGCCACGCTGAACGTGACGTTGCGGACATCCGGTTTTTCGCTGCGATGCAGCGCGAGAATGTGGTGAAACTGGCCGGCGCCGCGCAGGTAGACGGCATCCTGCGTCTTGGCGACGGTCTGCAAATGCCAGGTGTCGTTGTAAAAGCGCTCGGCGGCATCGAGGTCGGTAACGCCGATGGCGATGCTGCGCAGCTGGCCGGCGGGTGATGCGGGCATGGTGACTCCTTATTCGAGCCCGAGGAACCGGGCCGCGTTATGGGTGACGAGTTGGGCGCGCATGTCCGCGTCGAGCACGGCCGCGGCGATGCTGTCGACGGGGCGCGCGTCGTGGAAGGCGAACGGGTAATCGGTCCCGATCATCAGTTGCGATGCGCCGAAGCGGTCGACCAGGTGCCGCAGCGTGGGCGCGTCGAACACGAGGGTGTCGTAGAACAGCCTGCGCGCCTGGTCCGACGGGCTCTCGGGCATCGCGTCGCGCAGCGCCGGGAACACCTGGCGCGCCTGTTCGAGGCGCGGCAGCAGCGCTGCGAGCGTGCCGCCGCCGTGGCTGAACGCCATCTTCAGGTCCGGATGGCGGCCGATCAGGTTGGACGTCAGCACGGACGCCGCAGCCAGGCCGACGTCGGTCGGATACGCCAGCGCGGGCAACAGCTTGTCCGGGCCGACGAGGCGGTCGACGCCGGCCGGTTTCAGGGCGTGCACGAACACGGCGACGCCCTTCGCGGCGCACGCGGCGAAGAACGGCGCGAATTCCGGGCTGCCGACTGCCTTGCCATTGATGTTGCTGCCCACTTCGATCGCCTTGAAACCCAGCTTGTCGACGATATGGTCCAGTTCCGCCAGCGCGAGGTCGAGGTCCTGCAGCGGCACGGCGCCCATGCCGACCAGGCGTCCGCCCGACAGCGCGGCCATGTTCGCGATCTGTTCGTTCATGTAGCGCAGCAGCTGGGCGGCGGCGTGCGGTTCCATCCAGTACGACAGCAGCTCCGGCATCGGCGAGACGGCCTGCACGGCGAGACCCATGGTCTCCATGTCCTCGATGCGGCGGGTGGTGCTCCAGGCTCGCTCGGACACGGTGCGGTACACGCTGCCCTGGATGACGACGTGGCGGTGGCAGGCATGGGCCGGCGCCATGGAGGGCCAATCGGGCGGCAGCCGGTTCCCCACGTAGCGCGGCAGGTCGTGCGGGATCACGTGGGCATGCACGTCGATCCCGCAGGCGCAGCCCGGGGTATGTCGATGCGCCACGCTCATGCGGCCACCAGTCCCGCCGCGTTGACGCCGGCCGCGCAGATGGCCTCGTCCTGCGCGCCCGTGCCGCCGCTGGCCCCGACGGCGCCCAGCAAGGCGCCGTCGGCCGCGCGGATCGCGACCGCGCCCGCCTGCGGAATGAACCGGCCCTGGCTGGACGACGCCAGCGCATTGAAGAACACGGGGTTGTCCTGCGCGCGCTGGTGCAGCACGCGGCTGGCCACGCCCATGCCGGCGGCCGCATAGGCCTTGCCAATGGCGATGTCGACGCGCAGCGGCGTGGCGCCGTCCTCGCGCTGCAGGGCGACCGTGTGGCCGGCGGCGTCCAGCACGGCGACGGCCACGGGCGGCAGGCCGTCGGCGCGCGCAGCCGCGAGCGCGGCCGCGAGGATCTCGCTCGCCTGCGCCAGGGTCAGTGGGTTGGATGGGGTCATGATGGTCTCCTTCATTGATGAGTGGGCGCGGCCGCCGGCGCCGCACTGCCCGCGCGGCGCGCCACGAGGGCGAAGCACAGCGTGGCGGCGACGCCCACGACGACCGCCAGCAGCGCCTGGCCGCCGAAGCCGGCGCGCATCGCGACCGAGCCGGCCAGCGCGGGGCCGATCGCGGAACCGGTCATCATCATCGCGGGCGTCGAGGCGAGCGCGCGGCCGCTCGGATCGAGCCGGGCGATCAGGCCGAATAAAAAGGTGTGGGTGAAGATCAGCACGGCCGGATAGACGGCGCCGGCCAGCGCATACGGCAAAAAGTCGCCGGACAGCGTGACGACGAGCGCCAGCGCGGCCTGCAGCGGCGCGGCGACGAGCGCCACGCGCACCGGGTTCAGGCGCTTCTGCAGCAGCCCGGCGATGGCGGCGGGCAGCAGGTTGACGAGGCCGCAGACGACGAGCAGGCCGTTCACCTTGTCCTGGCCGAAGCCGCGCAGCACGCCGATGCGGTCCAGCATGCTGAACGTGAGCGCCTGGTTCAGCGCCAGGCAGCCCACGCCCAGGATCGCGCACCAGGCGGCGCGCGGCAGCGGCGCCGCCACCTGCGCGCGACCGCCGGTCACGGCGTGCGGAAAACTGGCGGCACACGCCAGCGCCGCCGCGCCCATCAAGCCGGCGAACACGAGGAACAATGTGGGTCCGCCGTGCGCCGCCACGGCCGGCGGCACCGCGCCATAGAAGACCACGGCGCCGATGCCCAGCGCCGTGCCGGCCATGGCGAACAGCCGGTGCGGGTTGGCGCTGCGGCCGATGGTGCCGTGCGCGACCGACAGCGCGGCGCCCGTCGCCACGCCGGCGACGAGGTGCAGCGCGGCGAGCGCGCCGAAACCGGCCACCCGCGACGCGGCGAGGAACGCCAGCGCCGCGACGGCATAGCCGCCGAACGCGCAGGCCGCGCGCGGCAGCCTGTTATAGAGAGGCGCCGCCACGAGGCTGGCGCCGACGGCGCCCAGCAGGAATGCGGTGACGATCATGCCGGCGTGTTCCAGGTCGAAGCCGTAGTGCTGGGCGAGCGTGCCGACCCACACGGGCAGCGCGACCAGGTCGACCATGCCGGCGAAGTGGCAAAGCATGAGCGTGGCGCGGCCGCGGCCCGCCTCGGCGGTGGTGTGCATGGGGTGTCTCCTCGCGTTTTTTGTGTGAAAACGATAGCAGCGCCCCCCGTCAACCCGAAGGCCAGAGTTTCGATAGGACGTATCAGCGAATCCGATCGATCAGGCGGTTGATCATCACCCTCCAGCGTCGATAGCAGGTATCACGGAAAACGGCTTTGGAATGGCCGAGGTGCCTACCTATACTCGATTCGCCAAATGACAACAGGCTGGCGCGACCAGCCACACCAGGAGACACTATGCACGCATCCCGCACCCCCTCGGCGATCGGTTCGCTGACCGTCCTGTCCATGAGCCTCGCCGCGATCTGGAGCCCGGCTTCGGCCCAGACAAGCGACAGCGGCGCCGGCCCCGTGGCCAGCGCAAGGATTGAGAAAGGCGTCGAAAAAGGCATCGAGACCGTCGTCGTCACGGCGCAAAAGCGCAGCCAGAGCATCAAGGAAGTCCCCGTCGCCATCACGGTCGTCAACGCCGCGCAGCTGGAGCGCGCCGGCGTCAAGGACATCGGCGACCTCGCGAAGACGGCGGCCTCGCTGGAATTCGGCGACCAGTCGACCGGCGGCGCCGGCGGCAGCGCGTCGATCCGCGGCATCGGCACCGCCGTGTTCACGCAATCGGCGGAGAGCTCGGTCGGCGTCGTCGTCGACGGCGTGCCGCAGGGCGCGACCGCCAGCGGCCTGATGTTCGATCTGGCGCGCGTCGAGGTGCTGCGCGGCCCGCAGGGCACGCTGTTCGGGAAGAATGCGTCGGCCGGCGTGCTGAACATGTCGACCCAGGAGCCGATCATCGGCGACCGTGGCGGCAGCGTGCAGTTCGAGTTCAAGGGCAAGCATGGCGAAGCCCTGCGCGCCACCGGCAACGTCCCGCTGAACGATATCTCGGCGCTGCGCATCTCCGCCGTCGGCGAGCGTAACAAGGGCGTGTACCATAACGTCCTGACGGACAAGGACAGCGTCACGACCAACGGCGGCGCGCGCCTGCGCTACCTGCTCAAGCCGAACCGCGACGTGGCCGTCAACCTGATCGCCGACGCGTCGAACCAGCGCAACGAGAACGCCGTGTTCTTCGCGCCGTCCGTCGCGTACGCGACCAATACGGCCGGCAACCACCAGCCGGCGGCCGAATTCGCGTCGTGCGGCGTGACCGTGTCGATGACCAACAACCGGGTGTGCTCGGACGGTGCGGAAATCCAGCACACCAGGGTGCGCGGCCTGTCCGGCCAGGTCGACTGGACGCTCGGCAGCGGCGACACGCTGACTTCCATCACGGCCTACCGCACCCGCAAGCAGGGGCCGGACAGCGTCAACATCGGCATGTCGAACACGTACGACAAGGTCTACAACTTCACGCCGCACCAGGATACGCGCCAGTTCTCGCAGGAGCTGCGCATCGCGTCGCCCGGCAAGCAGGCGCTCGAATACGTGGGCGGCCTGTTCTACGCCGATTCGAACAACTTCAAGGACTCCACGACGACGATCCTGCCGAGCACCTTCCTGCCGTCGCCGCCCGTGCCGCGCTCGATCGCGACCGACGCGGTCCAGCATGCCCGGCTGACCACCAAGGCGCTGTTCGGCCAGGCGACGTACCACCTGACCGACGCTACCGGCATCATCGCCGGCCTGCGCTACACCCGCGACAGCGTCACCGCCGACGAATCGCAATCCAGCGTCGTGGCGTTCGACGGCTTCACCCTCCCGGCCTCCGTCAAGGCGGCCAGCGGCAGCGCGAGCCAGTCTAACGTCTCCGGCAAGATCGGCCTGCAGCACGCGCTCTCGAAGAACGCCAACGTGTACGCGACCCTCAGCCGCGGCTACAAGGGTCCGCAGATCGACAACGACACCCCGATCAACGTCGCCACGGCGGCCGGCAACTTCGCGGGCAACATCGTCAAGCCCGAGCTGCCGACCAGCTTCGAAGTGGGCTCCAAGATGTCGTTCCTGAACCGCCGCCTCGACGTCGACGTGGCCGCGTTCCACACGAAGATCAAGGATTTCCAGGAGCAGAACTGCACGCTGACGGCCGTCGGGGCGCTGTCCTGCATCCCCCTGAACGTGCCGAGCGTGACGAGCAAGGGCGTCGAGGCCGACATCCGCGCCCGTCCGCTGCCGGAACTGCAACTGGGGCTCTCGGTCGCGATGATCCTCGACACCGCCTACCCGGCCGGCTTCACGTTCGACAACGCCAACGTCGGCGGCCAGCGCCTGCTGTACTCGCCCCGCAACAAGGCCGCGCTGAACGGCGACTACAGCTGGACGCTGCCGGGCGACTATGAACTGAAACTGGGCGGCGACATCGTCTACAAGAGCCGCGTGCGGCTGTGCAACTCGCTCGATGCGGAATGCGGCTACGGCGGGCACTCGGTCGCCTCGCTGCGCCTCGCCCTCCGCTCGCCGGACGATACGTGGGGCGTCGAAGTGTACGACCGCAACCTGGGCGACAAGCGCGTGCCGAACGCGATCATCTATCCGCTGCCCGGCAAGGGCGCCGGCTCCGGCTTCGCGCACAGCCTGGGCGAGAACTCGTTCCGCCGCATCGGCGTGACCCTCGACTACCGGTTCTGAGCATGGCCGCACGCACGCACGTCCTGCGCCGCGTCGCCCTCGCGGCCGCCCTTGCCTGCCTGTCCGCCCCGGCGTGGGCGAGCGATCCGCTCGCCGCCGGCTTCGCCGATCCGCCGCCCGGCGCCCGCCCCCGCGTCTGGTGGCACTGGCTGAACGGGAACATCACGAAGGAAGGCATCCGGAAGGACATCGACTGGATGGCGACGTCCGGCCTCGGCGGCCTGCAGAATTTCGACGCCGAGATGATGACGCCGCAACTCGTGCCCAGGCGGCTGCCGTATATGAGCGCCGAGTGGGCCGACGCCTTCCGCTTTGCCGCGCAGCTGGCGGAGCGGCATGGCCTGGAATTCGGCATCGCCGCGTCGCCCGGCTGGAGCGAGACGGGCGGACCGTGGGTGCGGCCGGAAGACGGCATGAAGAAGCTCGTGTGGAGCGAGGCGACGGTCGCCGGCGGCCAGCCGGCGACACTGCCCGCCGCACCGCGCACGACGGGTCCGTTCCAGGACCTGTTCGTCCAGCCGGACATCATGGGCCAGCGTCCCGCACCCGACAAGCTCGCGCGTGCGGGCGGCGACATCGCCGTCTACGCCTATCCCGTCAAGGCGGCCGCCCTGCCCCCGCCGGCGATCCGCGCCGGCAGCAAAGCCATCGACGCGCACAGGCTGGCCACGATCAGCGAAGACGCGGTCGCCGAACTCGCCGCGCCGACCGCCGACCAGCCGGTCGTCATCACGCTGGACTATCCAGCGCCGCAGACGATCCGCTCCGCGACGATCTTCGCGCCGGGCGCCGCGTCGATGTTCGACGGCGCGGCCTATCGATCGGTGCTGGAGGCGAGCGACGACGGCGCGGCGTGGCGCAGGGTGGCCGACCTGCCGCTGGCGCAGGTGCCCGCGAGCGCCGGCTTCGCGCCGGTGACGGCGGCGCACTTCCGCGTCGTGGTGAGCGCGGCACCGGCCGCGCCGAATCCCCAGTTCATGCCCGTGCCTGGCGCCGACACGGGACCGTTCGGGTCCATCGGCCAGGCCAGGGGATTGAAGCTCGCGCACCTGGCGCTGTCGGCCGAGCCCAGGGTCAACCAGTTCGAGACGAAGGCCGGCTTCGCGACGGCCGACGATTACTATGCGCTGGACGCAGGTGTCGACCCCTCCGAAGCGGGCGTCGACCCTGCCGCCATCATCGACCTGACCGACAAGGCGCGCCCGGACGGCACCCTCGCCTGGACGCCGCCCGCCGGCACGTGGAAGATCGTGCGGCTCGGCTGGTCGCTGACGGGCACCGAAAACCATCCGGCCACGCCGGAAGCGACGGGCCTCGAAGTCGACAAGTACGACGGCGGCGCGGTGCGCCGCTACCTGGAAACGTACCTGTCGAAGTACGAGCACGCGGCCGGCAAGGACCTCGTGGGCGCGCGCGGCGTGCGTGCGCTCGTCACGGACAGCATCGAAGTGGGATCGTCGAACTGGACGCCACGCCTGCTGGACCAGTTCAGGCGCCTGCGCGGCTATGACGCGAAGCCCTGGCTGCCCGCGCTGACAGGCGTGGTCGTCGCCAACCGCGCCCGCACGGACGCCTTCCTGTACGACTGGCGCCGCACGCTCGCCGACCTGCTGGCGAACGAACACTATGGCACCGTGGCGACCGTCGCGCGCGAACATGGCCTGAAGGTCTACGGCGAAGCACTGGAAAGCGCGCGCGTCACGCTCGGCGACGACATGGCGATGCGCAGCCACGCGACCGTGCCGATGGCGGCGATGTGGACGTACCGCCCGGAATTCGGCCCGAACCCGACCGCCATCGCCGACATGCGCGGCGCCGCGTCCGTGGCGCACCTCTACGGCCAGAACCTCGTCGCGGCCGAATCCATGACGAGCGCGATGGCGCCCTGGGCGTTCGCGCCGTCCGACCTGCGCCCGATGATCGACACGGAATTCGCCAGCGGCGTGAACCTCCCGGTCATCCACACGTCCGTGCACCAGCCGCTGGACGACGACAAAAAGCCCGGGCTGTCGCTGGCGATCTTCGGCCAGTATTTCAACCGCAACGAGACGTGGGCCGGCATGGCGCGGCCGTGGGTCGACTACATGGCGCGCAGCAGCTGGATGCTGCAGCAGGGCCGCTTCTATGCCGACGTCGCCTATTTCTACGGCGAGGAAGCGCCGCTCGTCGCGCTGTATAAGCACGGCCAGCCGGCCGATGCGCCCCGCCGCTACGCCTACGACTTCGTGAATGCGGACGCCCTGCGGCAGCGGCTGTCCGTCAGGAATGGCGACGTCGTCGCGGCGAGCGGCGCGCGTTACAAGGTGCTGTACCTGGGCGGGTCGAGCAGCCGCATGACCCTGGCGACCTTGCGGCGCCTGCACGCGCTGGCCGCGCAGGGGGCCACGATCGTCGGCGCGGCGCCCGTCGCCACGCCCGGCCTGGCGGACGACCCGGCCGCGTTCGCGGCGCTCGTCCGGACGATGTGGCGCGGCGAGCGCGTCACGCAGGTCGGCAAGGGCCGCGTCATCGCCGGCGGCGACGTGGAGGCGGCGCTGGCGCAGGTCGGCCAGGCGCCGGACGTCGCCTTCGACGGGGCGGGCAACGTGGCGCTGCCGTTCGTGCACCGGCGTCTCGCGGATGGCGACGTCTATTTCATCGCCAACCGCACCGGCAAGGCGGTCCGCACCGCGGCGCGCTTCAACGTGCGCGGCAAGACGGCGGAGTTCTGGCATGCGGACACCGGCCGCGCCGAACCGGCGACCTACCGCACGGACAAATCCGGCACCGTCGTGCCGCTCGCGCTGGACGCGAACGATGCCGTATTCGTCGTGTTCCGCCGCCCCGCCGCCGCGAAGGCGGTCACGGCGCCGGCGCCCGCATGGTCGCAGGCCGCCACGCTCGACGGCGCCTGGACTATCCGCTTCGACGGTCTCGCCGCGCCGGCCGCCATCGAACAGGGACGTCCGGGCTCGCTCGCGGACAGCACGGATCCGCAGGTGAAGTATTTTTCCGGGACGAGCATCTACCGCACGACGTTCGCGCTGCCCGCCGGGGTGAAGCCGGGCGCCGCGCTGAAGCTCGATCTCGGCCGGGTGGGCGACGTGGCGGAAGTGATCGTCAACGGCAAGCCCGCCGGCATCGCCTGGAAGCCGCCGTACGAGGTCGACGTCGGCCCGCTCGTCGTCGCCGGCGCGAACACGGTCGAGGTCCGCGTCGCCAACCTGTGGGTGAACCGCCTGATCGGCGACGCGCAGCCGGGCGCCGCGAAAGTCACGTTCACGGCCGCGCCCACGTACAAGGCGGATGCGCCGCTGCGGCCGTCCGGCCTGATCGGACCCGTCACGCTGAAGGTGCGCCAGTGAAGCGGCGCAGCCTGCTGGGCGGTCTCGCGGCGCTGCCGGTCGCGCATGCACTGGGCCGTCCGTCGGGTCGCATCGTCCAGCGCCCGCTGGCCCGCGTCATCGTCGACAACGACTTCGCCGGCGATCCCGATGGACTCGTCGCGCTGGCGCACCAGTTGCTGGCGCCGACGACGCGCACGGTGCTCGTGACGACGACGGCGCTCGACGCGAAGCTGGCGGCGCTGGCCGGCCTCGATGCCGGCCGGTCGGCGGCGGCCGGCGCGCGCCTCGCCGCGGAAATGCTGCGCTACCTGCGTCCCGGCGCCAGGCCGCCCATCGTCGCGGGCGAAAGCGACGCCGCGGCGCGGGCCATCGTCGCCGAAGCGCTGCGCGACGATCCCCTGCCCCTCGTGCTCACGTGCGGCGGGCCGCTGACGAACGTCGCCGCGGCGCTGCGCCTGCGGCCCGACATCGCCGGCCGCATGCGCCTCGTGTGGATCGGCGGGTCGACGGCGGGTGGGGCCGAGTACAACCTCGACACCGACCCCGCCGCGGTCCGCTTCGTGTTCGACGACACCACGATCCCCGTCCTGCAAATTCCGCAGGAAGAATACCGGCGTTTCCAGGTCTCCGTCGCGGAGCTGGAGGGCGCTTTCCGTTCGATCTCGCCGCTGGCGGGCTGGCTCGTCGACCAGTACCGCCACCTGCCGCCGTTCGTGCAGCCGGGCGGCACGCTGACGTTCGGCGACAGCCCGCTCGTCACCGCCACCGCGTTCGACCAGGCGGCCACGCCCTTCACGGTCCGCCGGGTCAACGGGCGCGAGGTCCGCATGGCGCATTCGCTCGATCCGCGCCTGAACTACGCGGATCTCGTCGCGCTGCTCGCGCGCGGCACACCCTGAACCACGATCGCAAGGAGAACCCATGCATTTATCCGATCTGCTGCGCCGCGCCGGCGCGGCCACCATCCTGCTGCTGGCCGCGCACGCGCATGCCCAGGACCAACCCCAACGCTCCGGCCTCGACGACTTCGTGCGCATGGCCCGCGAACATCCGCCCCAGCCCGTGGCGGCGCCGGCGATCCGGCCGATCGCGCTGGCGAATACCGGCACCCGCGCCACCGATAGATGGGAATCCATGTTCGGCCAGACGACCTTGCGCAATGTGACCCAGCCCGCGCTGTATCCCGTGCTGCCGCCGGCCGGGAAAGCCAACGGCACCGCGCTCGTGATCGCGCCGGGCGGCGCATTCCTCAGCCTCTCGTTCGACAGCGAAGGCCTGCTGGTGGCGCGCTACCTGGCCGAACGCGGCGTGACCTGCTTCGTGCTGGCGTACCGGCTCGACCCGACGCCGCAGGAGCCGTCCGCGTTCATGCAGGTCGTGGCGCAACGCTTCAGCGGCATCGCGCAAGGGGGCAAGGATAGCGACATCGATACGCCGGCCGTGGCGCAGGCGCAGGACGACGGGCTCGCCGCGCTGCGCTGGGTGCGCGCGCATGCGGCCGACTACGGGATCGATACGAAGCGCATCGGCATGATCGGTTTTTCGGCCGGCGGCCGGACGACGATGAACGTCGCCACGGCCTACGATGCCGCGAGCCGCCCGGATTTCATCGGCGTGATCTACGGCAGCGCCCCGAAACGCCCGGTGCCCCGCGACGCGCCACCCGCCTTTCTCGCCGTCGCGGCGGACGACGGCCTGCGTGGCCACGCCAGCGTGCCGATCTTCGAGGACTGGCGCGCGGCCGGCAAGTCCGCCGAGCTGCACGTGTACGCGGCCGGCGACCACGGCTTCGGCATGCGCCGCAAGGGCACCACGTCGGACCACTGGATCGAGCATTTCGTCCAGTGGATGCAGGCGTCGGCGCTGCTGCCGCAATGAGGACCGCCATGCCGCATCTCCCTGTTGCGCTCCGCGGTATCGCGCTGGCCGCCCTGCTGGCGTGCGCGGCCGGCGCGGCGGCGGGCGACGCGCCGCGCCGAACGACACCGTTGACCGACCATTGGAAGTTCGTGCAGGACGATGCGCTGACGGACGCCGCGGCCGCCGGCACGGACGGCGCCGGCTGGCAAGCCGTCGCGCTGCCGCATACATGGAACATGGCCGACGCCGCGAGCACGGCGCAGACCGGGCCGGACAGCAAGCCTTACAAGCGGGGACGCGGTTGGTATCGCCTCGAATTCGACCGGGCCGCCGCGCCCGCGAACGCCTGGCTGCAGTTCGACGGCGCCAGCATCGTCGCCGACGTCTGGCTGAACGGCCACTACCTGGGCCGCCACCGCGGCGCGTTCACGGCCTTCCGGTTCGACGTCACCGGCAAGCTCGCCGCCGGCCGTAACGTCCTGCTGGTCAAGGTCGACAACAGCGCGCCGGTGCACGGCGACGATCCGACCGCCGTGGCGCCGCTCGGCGGCGACTTCAACATGGCGGGCGGCCTGTACCGCGGCGTCTCCCTGGTCGAAACGCCGGCGCGCGCCCACCTCGCCCTCGGCGACCACGGCGCCGCCGGCGTGTATGCCGACACGATCGCGCTCGGCCCCGCCCGCGCACGGCTGCGCGTGCGCGCCGACGTCGAGGACGACCGGGCGCACCGCACCGGGCTGGCGCTGCGCGCGGCGCTGGTCGACACGACCGGTCGCACCGTGGCGGCGGCGCGCCGGGCGCTGCCCGCCACGGCGCGCACCCGCGGCGAGCTGGCACTGGACGTCGCCCGCCCGCACTTGTGGCAGGGCGTCGCCGATCCCTACCTGTATCGGCTGCGGGTCGACCTGGTCGATCGCGCCGGACGGGTGCTCGACCGGGTCGAACAGCCGTTCGGCATCCGCCAGTTCCGCTTCGACGCGCAGGCGGGCCTGTTCCTGAACGGCCGCCGCCTGCGCCTGCGCGGCGTCAATCTGCACCAGGACTGGCAGGACAAGGCCTGGGCCATCGGAGCGCGCGAGATCGACGCCTCCCTCGCCCTCGTGCGCGAGATCGGCGCGAATGCCGTCCGGCTGGCCCACTATCCGCACGCCGCGCATGCCTACGACGAAGCCGACCGGCTCGGCCTCGTCGTCTGGTCGGAGCTGCCTTTCGTCGAGCGCAGCCTGACCCCGGCGGACTGCAAGGCCGGTGCGCCGGTTCCGCCGGCCTTCCTCGACAACCTCGACGAGCAGCTGCGCGAGATGGTGCGCCAGCAGTACAACCATCCGGGCATCGCGATGTGGTCGATCGCCAACGAGGTCGCGATGGGCGGCACCTGCGCGGGCGCCGACACCGTGACGCCGGTGCTGCGCCGCCTGCATGCGCTGGCCAGGCAGGAAGACCCGGGCCGGCCGACGACGCTCGCGGACTTCAACGAGGACTATCCGATCGTCGGGCCGATGTTCCCGGTGCTACCGACGGGCGGGATCACCGACATCTGGGCGGTGAACCGCTACCACCTGTGGTACTACCCGGGCGGCGGCGACGCGTTCGGCGCGGCGCTCGACCGTTTCCACGCGAAGTATCCGGCGCGGCCGCTCGGCGTATCGGAATACGGCGCCGGCGCGGCGCTGTCGCAGCAGACCGACAACCCGCTGGGCGGCCTGGTCGGCGCCATGGACATGCATGGCCGTACCCGCGTCGTCTACCAGCCCGAGGGCTACGCGAACCACGTGCACGAACAGATCTACGCCGCGCTGGCCGCGCGCGACTACCTGTGGGGCACCTTCGTCTGGTCGATGTTCGACTTCGGGTCCGGCACCCGCCACGAAGGCGACATCGGCGGCACCAACACGAAAGGTCTCGTGACGTTCGACCGCGCGACCCGCAAGGACCCGTTCTGGTTCTACAAGGCCAACTGGAGCACCGCCCCGGTCACGTACATCGCCGGGCGGCGTTACGTGGACCGCGCCTACCGCGTGACGGACGTGCGCGTGTATTCGAATGCCGACACGGTGCGGCTGACGTTGAACGGCCGCGACATCGGCACGCGTACCGCCGCGGACTGCCCGCTGCGCACCTGCGTGTTCAACGACGTGACGCTGGACGAAGGCGCCAACCGGGTGGAGGCACGAGGCGCCCACGGCGGCGCGGTCGTCGCCGACACGGTGGACTGGACGCTGGCGCCGGACAATGCGCGCAACGTGTACCTGGCGGCCGGCCGGATCGCCACGGGACTCGTGTCGTCGTCCGGCCACCGCTACGGGTCGGACAACTTCTTCGCCGGCGGCCAGGGCACGCCGCTCGAACTGGATTCGCCGTACGGCGCCCGCTTCGGCGTGCGCGTCGCGAACGTGCCCGATCCGGCCGACGCCGCGCTGTGGGCGGCCGTGCGCCATGGCACGTTCGGCTACCGCATTCCGCTCGCGCCCGGGCGTTACCGGGTCCGCCTCGGCTTCCTGGAACCGGACCGCAAAGCGCAGCCCGGCATGCGCCGCTTCCGCGTGGATGCCAACGGCGTCACGCGCATCGCGGGCCTGGACATCGTGGCGGCCGCGGGTGCGCCCGCGACGGCGATCGAACGCGAATTCGACGTCGAGGTAATGGACGGAAGCCTGCGTCTCGATTTCGTGCCGGAGGCCGGCGAGGCCGTGTTGTCGAACCTCGCCGTCGAGCGGATGTGAGCGCACGCGGTCGCATGGGCCGCGTGCACCTCGTCAGAACGCGCCGACGTAATTCTCCGCCAGCGCCGTCTGCAGCGCGCGCGAGTTCACGACGTTCTCGAGCTCCGCGCGCTGCACCTCGCGCTGGAACGGCGACGCGTCGGCGAAGGTGTGCAGCATGCTCGTCATCCACCACGAGAAGTACTCGGCGCGCCAGATGCGTTTCAGCGCGTCGTCCGTGTAACGGTCCAGGCGCGCGGTCTTGCCCTGGCGGTAGAACTCGTCCAGGCCCGCCGCCAGCAGGCGCACGTCGGACACGGCGAGGTTCATGCCCTTGGCGCCCGTCGGCGGCACGATGTGGGCCGCGTCGCCGGCCAGGAACAGGCGGCCCGACTGCATCGGCGTGGAGACGAAGCTGCGCATGGCGACGATGTTCTTCTGGAAGATCTTCCCTTCCGTGACCTTCCACCCGTCGCGGTTTTCGAGGCGCGCATGCAGCTCGGACCAGATGCGGTCGTCCGACCAGTTGTCGACGCTGTCCTTCGGGTCGCACTGGAAGTACATGCGCTGCACGGTCGGCGAGCGCGTGCTGACGAGCGCGAAGCCCCGTTCGTGGCGCGCATAAATCAGTTCCGGGGCCGACGGCGGCGCCTCGACGAGGATGCCGAACCAGCCGAACGGGTACACGCGCTGGTAGTCGTTGCGGCCTTCCTGCGGCAACGACGGACGCGTCACGCCATGAAAGCCGTCGCAGCCGGCGATGAAGTCGGCGTCGATGCGCTGTTCGTCGCCATCGCGCGTGAACGTGACGTACGGCTGCCCGGTGTCGACGCCGTGCAGCGCCACGTCGCGCACGCCGAACAGCATCTGCGCGCCGGCCGCCGCGCGGGCCGCGACGAGGTCCTTGATGACTTCGTGCTGGGCGTAGACGGTGATGGCCTTGCCCGTCAGTTCCGTGAGGTCGATGCGGTGGCGGCGGCCGTCGAACGCGAGCTCGAAGCCGTGGTGCAGCGCGCCCTCCGCGCGCATGCGGGCGCCGACGCCCGTCTCGTTGAGGATGTCCATCGTGCCCTGCTCCAGCACGCCGGCGCGGATCGTCGATTCGATCTCGTCGCGCGAACGGGTTTCGAGCACGACCGACTCGACGCCCTGCAGGTGCAGCAGATGGGACAGCAACAGTCCGGCCGGGCCGGCGCCGATGATGGCGACCTGGGTACGCATATTCGTCTCCTTGTAAAAAATTCTTGTCGACGTCCATGCTAGTGCCGCGCGGCCCCGTTTAGAATGGATGAAGTTATCGATTCCTTGTACTTTTTTCACATGGCCACTTTTCCCCGCTTCGCCCTGTACGGCGAGCAGACGCCGGCGGAAGCCGTACACGTCGAGCTGATCGAGACGCGCAGCCGCCTGCACGACTGGCACATCGGGCGCCACACGCATCCGGGCCTGTTCCAGGTACTTTTTCTACTGAGGGGGAGCGTACGGGCCTCGATCGAGGAAGCCGTCTGGGAGCGCAAGGGCCCCGTCGCCATCACGGTGCACCCTTCCATCGTGCACGGCTTCGACTTCGCCGAAGGGGCGCAGGGTTATGTGCTGACGGTGGACCAGAACGTGCTGTTCGCGACGCCCGACCGTCACGGCGAGTTGTTCGCGCCGCTGTTCGTCGAGCCGCTGGCGCTCGCACTGGCGCGCCAGCCGCGCGCGCGCATCGAGGCGCTGCTGCGCAATATGGTCGAGGAAGCGGCGTGGCCGCAGCAGGGCAATGCGCTGATGCTGGAATGGCTGGCGCGCAGCGTGCTGTTGCTGCTGGCGCGCACGCATGCGGAACAGAGCGCCGCGAGCATGTCGGGCCCCGGCGAATTCCGCCTGTTCGCCGCGTTCCGCGCGGCTGTCGAGCAGCACTACAAGGATGGCGCGCCGGTCGCGCACTACGCCGACCTGCTGCGCGTGACACCGGTGCGACTGAACCGCCTGTGCCTGAAACTGGCGGGGAAATCCGCGTTCGACATCGTGCAGGACCGGCTGATGCTCGAAGCCTGCCGCAAGCTCACCTACGCCCCGTCGAGCGTGGCCAGCATCGCCTACGAACTGGGCTTCCAGGACCCCGCGTACTTCAGCCGCGCCTTCAAGCGGCACGCGGGGGTCACGCCGAAGGAATACCGGGATCGGCGCCTGGGTTCCAGCGGCTAGAGCAGCGCGTTCAGCTCGACCTGGTACTGGATGAGGGTCGGCAGGCAGCGCTCGACCATCTGCTCCACGCTCATGCGGCCCGCATGCACGCTGATGTTCATCGCGGCCACGACGTCGCCGCGGAAGTTCCTGACCGGGACCGCGATGGTGCGCAGGCCCAGTTCCAGTTCCTGGTCGACGACGGCGTAACCCCGCTCGCGGGCGCGCGCGATCTCCTCGGCCAGCCGCGCGCGGTCGACGATCGTGTGCGAAGTGATGGGCTCCGGCGTGGCGCGCGCGAGGAAACGCTCGACCTGGTCCTGCGGCAGGCTTGCGAGCAGCATGCGGCCGTTCGCCGTGCAGAATGCGGGCACGCGCGTGCCCGGCTGCAGCGTGGCCGAAATCAGCTGGCCCGCGCTGACGGCCGCCACGCAGACCAGGTCATCGTGGTCCAGCACCCCGACCGACGCCGCCTCGCCCAGCGCGTACGCGAGCCGGTACAACAGCGGTTGCGCGAGGCGCGGCAGCCGCGCCGAGTGCAAATAGGACTGCCCGAGGCGCAGGATCTTGGGCGTCAGGGTGAACTGTTTGTTCTCGTGCCGCATATACCCGAGCGCCGTCAAGGTCAGCAGATAGCGCCGCGCGGCCGCGCGCGTGAGGCCCGTGCGTTCGGCCACCTCGGCGATCGTCAGCCGGGAACGCTCCTGGTCGAACGCCTCGATCACTTGCAGGCCCTTGTCGAGGCCCGCCACCATGTCGCGTTTTGCGGGTTCCTGGTCCATCATGCAGAAATTTAGGGATTTGTGCGAGTATCGCACAAAGTGTGCGAATAGTGGAAGTCGGCCGACACGGCTGTCTTGCCGGGCCATGGCCGTTTTCCTACGATGGATCGGCTCGCACAACCTTCCGACATCAGGAGACAACGTGAAATTCGACGACGTGCAACCCGGCGTGTGGCCGGCGCTCATCCATCCCGCGTATAAATCGACCGTCAAACGCGGTCCGCTGCAGCCGGCGCTGCGCATCGAGGCGCCGGTTCCCGCCAGCCGCAACATCGATCCGGCGCCGCGCATCCTCCTCCCGCACGACACGGACCTGACGCGCCGCGGCCAGGGGGCCCCGCTGGGCGAGAAGATCGTCGTCACGGGCAAGGTCGTCGACGAGGACGGCAAGCCGGTGCGCAATTCGCTGATCGAAGTCTGGCAGGCCAATTCGGCCGGCCGCTACTGGCACCAGCGCGACAACCACGACGCCCCGCTGGACCCGAACTTCTTCGGCTTCGGCAAGATGATGACGGACGACGACGGCCGCTACCGCTTCGTTTCCATCAAACCGGGCCCGTACCCGTGGAAGAACCACGACAAGGCCTGGCGCCCCGCGCACATCCACTTCTCGCTGTTCGGGAACGTGTACGCGCAGCGCCTCGTCACGCAGATGTACTTCCCGAGCGACCCGCTGTTCCCGTACGACCCGATCTTCAACAGCGTCCCCGACGAAGCGGCGCGCCAGCGCCTCGTCTCGCGCTTCTCGCTCGAGCACACGGTGGGCGACGAGATGCTGGGCTATGAATTCGACATCGTCCTGCGCGGCCGTGGCGCCACGCCGTTCGGCCTTTGAAGGAGCAAACCATGAGCAAAATTACCACTTCGCAGACCATCGGCCCGTTCTCGCACGAAGGCTGGCAATGGGCGGTGGACTCCTGCGCCGCCGGGCGCCTGGAATCGAGCGCGCCGACCATCGTCGTGCACGGCGTCCTGTACGACGGCGACGGCAATCCGATCGACGACGCGCAGATCGAAGCGTGGCTGCCGGAAGCCGCGCGCGCCGAAGCGTCGCAGGAGATTCCGGGATTCCGCCGCACGCCGACGGGCAAGGCCGGTGAGTTCAGCTTCCGGCTGTCGGCGCCTGAACGTCCCGCCGGCGAGCCGGTGGCGTACGTGACGGTGTTCGCGCGCGGCCTCACCAAGCACCAGTTCACCGCGGTCTTCCTCGAGGACGATGCGACGCTCGCGGAATCGGCTATTCTGGCGCAGGTGCCGGCCGCGCGGCGCGACACGCTCGTCGCGCGCAAGGAAGGCGACGGGACGTATCGTTGGGATATCTGGATGCAGACCGAAAAGGAAACGGTCTTCTTCGATTACGTTTGACGAACCCGCGACCTCAAGACCGTCGCCCTGCGCAGGGATGACGGGCCTGCTTATTAGGAGACCCATGGCCGTTTCACTTTTCGACACCCTGCTGAGCACCCCCGACATGATCGCCGCGTTCGACGACGCGGCCTTCATCCAGGCCATGCTCGACTTCGAAGCCGCGCTGGCCACGGCGCAGGCCGGTGAAGGCCTGCTGCCGCGCCCCGCCGCGCAGGCCATCGCGGCCGCCTGCCGGGCCGACCGCTTCGACATCCCCGCCCTCGTCACCGCCGGCCGCCGTTCCGGCACGCTGGCCGTGCCGCTGGTGAAGGAATTGACGCGCCTCGTCGCGGAGGGCGACCAGGATGCCGCGAGCCTCGTCCACTGGGGCAGCACGAGCCAGGACGTGCAGGACAGCGCGATGGTGCTCGTCACGCGCAGCGCGCTGCGCCTGCTCGACGCCGACCTGGCCACCTTGTGCGGCCACCTGCTGGCGCTGGGCGAGGCCCACCTGGCGACGCCCGTGCTGGCGCGCACGCTGCTGCAGCCGGCCCAGGTGACGGGCTTCGGCTTCAAGGTCGCCGGCTGGCTCGCGCCGCTCGTGCGCGCCCGCGCGCGCCTGCGCGAGGCGGCCGCCGGCGCGCTGCAGCTGCAGCTGGGCGGCGCCGTCGGCACGCTGGCCGTGATGGGAGAACGCGGTCCCGCCGTCGCGCACCGCGTCGCACAGGCGCTGGGCCTCAGGACGCCCGCCGCCACGTGGCACACGCAACGCGACGAATGGGTGCGGCTCGGCCTGGAAGTCGCACTGCTGACCGGTAGCCTCGGCAAGATCGCGGCGGACCTCGCGCTGATGGCGCAGGGCGAAGTGGGCGAACTGGCGGAACCGTCCGGCGGCGGCCGCGGCGGCTCGTCGGCGATGCCGCACAAGCGCAATCCGGTGTCGTCGATGATCGCGCTGGCCGCCGCCACGCGCACGCCGCAGCACGCGGCCACGCTGCTCGCCGCGATGGGCCAGCAGCACGAGCGCGGCCTCGGCAACTGGCAGGCGGAGCTGGCCGAGTGGCCCACGCTGTTCCTGTCGGCCCACGGCGCGCTGCGGGCCCTGAACGATGCATTCGCCGGCCTCACGGTCGACACGGCCCGCATGCGCGCCAACATCGACGCGCTGCAGGGCCTCGTCGCGGCGGAAGCCCTGTCGATCTGGCTGGCGGGCGCCATCGGCCGTCCCGCCGCGCATGCCGCCGTCGAGAAGATGACACAGGCCGCCGTGGCCGAGGGCCGCCACCTGCGCGACGTCGCGCGCGACACCATCGCCGCCGATCCGGCACTGGCGTCACTGGACAGCGGCGAGCTTGGCGCCCTCTTCGACCCCGTCGCCGCCACCGAACCCGCCCAACGCCTCGCGCGCGCGCGCCTGGCCGCACTCAAGAAAGACCTGCCATGAGCTTCGATCCCCTCGACCACGACCTGTTGCGCGGCCTCGACCAGCGCCGCGCCGTCCTCGGCGACGCCTGGGTCGAGCGTTCGCTGGCGAACGCCAACACCTTCACCGCCGACTTCCAGAACTTCATCACGCGCTATGCGTGGCACGACATCTGGGACCGTCCGGGCCTGCCGCGCAAGACGCGCCGCACGATCGTCCTCGCCATCACCATCGCCCTGGGCCGCTGGGAGGAATACGAGCTGCACGTGCGCGCCGCGCTGCTGGGCGACGCCGACAGCCGGTTGACGCCGGACGAGTTGAAGGAAGTGCTGATGCAGTCGGCGATCTATGCCGGCGTGCCCGCCGCGAACACGGCGTTCGCGCATGCGGCGGCGATCCTGCGCGAGGTCGGTCCGCAAATCGGCTATACGCTGGAACCGGCGTCGCCACTCGATGCGGTGCACCCCGGCGTCGGCCGCGAAGGACGCACCGCAAGCCTGCCCGCCCTGCACTACAGCGTGCGCGAACCGCGCAGCGGCAAGCGCCCCCGCCACACGGTCGTGCTGAGCCACGCGCTCGGTTGCGACCTGACGATGTGGGATGCGCTGGCGAACGCGCTGGCCGCCGACTGCCGCGTGATCGCCTACGACCACCGCGGCCATGGCGGCTCGGATGCGCCGCCCGGGCCGTATGCGATGGCCGACCTCGCGGATGACGCAGCGCGCCTGCTGCGCGAACTGGATACCGGTCCGGTCGTGTGGATCGGCCTGTCGATGGGCGGCATGGTGGGCCAGGAACTCGCGCTGCGCCACCCGTCGCTCGTCGGGGCGCTCGTGCTGGCGCATACGACGTCGGGCTATCCGGCCGCGGCGCGCGAGGTCTGGCGGCAGCGCATCGCGACGGTGCGGGAGCGCGGCATCGAGGCGATCGCGGACGCCGTGATGGGCCGCTACTTCCACGAAGGGTTCCGTGCCGCGCATCCGGCGACGGTCGCCCGGTTCCGCCAGCGCCTCGTCACGACGGATGCGCAAGGCTATATGGGCTGCTGCGCGGCCGTGGGCGGCGTCGACACGACAGCGCGCCTGGGACAGATCGCCGCGCCCACGCTCGTGCTGGCCGGGGAACTGGACCAGGGCACGCCGGTCGACATGGCGCAGACGCTCGTGGACGGGATGCCGGACGCACGCATGGAAGTGCTGGAGGAGGCGTCGCATCTGGGCGCGATCGAGCAGCCGGCCCCGTTCGCCGCGGCCGTCGCAAGGTTCATCGACGGACTCTGAAACAAAAAGACCGGTGCGGCGCGATGGCGCCGACACCGGTGTGAAGGGACAACGTTCGGACGCCCGTCGTCAGACGTCGATGATCTCCATGCATTTCCGGATGCTCGCCACCTTGTCGCGTCCGGGCGCCGGCGTCCACTCGTGGCTGACGAAGCCGTCGTAACCGGCCTCCGCGAGGGTCTGCGCGATGAAGCGATAGTTCAGTTCCTGGGATTCGTCGATCTCGTTCCGCCCCGGCACGCCGCCGGTGTGGACATGCCCGACCCAGCGCATATTCTTGCGGAGGAAATTCGCGATATTGCCATCCATGAGTTGCGCGTGGTAGACGTCGACGAGCAGCTTCACGCGCGGCGAATCGACGCGGCTGACGACCTCGAGGCCCCACGCCAGGTGGTCGAACATGCTGCCCGGCGGATCGGGCGGCCCACCGGGATAGCCGCTGCTGATATTCTCGAGCACGAGCGTGACGCCGCGGGCCTCCGCATGCGTGCGGACCCGCTCGAGAAACCGGATGGCGTTGGCTTTACCATCCCGGTAGCCGATCCTGTCGCGTTCACCGCAGGTCACGATGATGGAGGGAAAGCCGTTGGCGGCCGCCGCGTCGATACGATCGCGCAACGCGGCCTCGAAGGCGCCGTGCGCATCCGGCGTGCCGATCGCGTTCCAGCCTGGCGGTCCGGCGGGCGGCCGTCCCGGCTTCGATGTCCCCCCGCCCGCATCGACCCGCAGCAGCGAAACGGTCAGACCGTACTTCCTGAGCGTCGGCCAGTCGGCCGGATCGCTCGCAAAGTCAAGCCCGCGGATGCCGAGCGCGGCGGCCATGCGGCAGGTGTCTTCGATCGTCGCCTCGAACAGATGCGGTGTCAGGCCCTGGCGCAGGCGTCCCTTCAACGGCGGGAACGCCGGATACCCGACCGGCCCGCCTTGCGCCGATGCGGGCGCCCGCACCACGGTGGCGGCCAGCCCCGCCAGGCACAGGACAAAGCCGCGTCGTGTGACCGTGTGGTTCATGACATGCCGTTCCCGGGCGCCGGTTGACGTACCACGGTCTGCGCGATCTCGCCGAACGGCGCCGCGCCCTCCGCGCCGCGCGCGCACATGCGCACCCGGTCGCCGAAGCGCATGAAGCTGGTCCGCGGTTCGCCGTGGTCGATGATCTCGATGACGCGGCGCTCCGCGATGCACGCCGAGCCGGCGGCGCGATCGGCATTCGACACGGTGCCCGAGCCGACGATCGTGCCCGCGCCCAGCCTGCGCGTGCGCGCCGCATGCGCGACCAGTTCGCCGAAGCCGAAATTCATCTCGCGGCCGTTCGGATGACCGAACGGTGCGCCATTCCATTCGACCTGCAAGTCCAGGTGCACGCGGCCTTCGCGCCAGCCGTCGCCCAGTTCGTCCGGCGTGACGGCGACGGGCGCGAAGCTCGTCGACGGTTTCGCCTGCAGGAAGCCAAAGCCGCTCTTCATTTCGCGCGGCCCCAGCGCGCGCAGGCTCCAGTCGTTCAGTTGCACGACGAGGCGCACGGCCGCCAGCGCGTGCGCGGGCGTGGCGCCCATCGGCACCTGGTCGACGACGACGCCGAATTCGCCTTCGAAGTCGATGCCGAGCGCCTCGTCCGGCAGCGGCACGGCGTCGTGCGGGCCGAGGAAATCGTCGGACGCCCCCTGGTACATCACCGGGATCGTCTCGAAGTCGGGAATGGGCGGCGTGTTGAACGCGCGCTCCATCAGGCGGCCGTGGTTCAGGAACGCCGATGCGTCGCACCACTGGAACGTGCGTGGCAGCGGCGCCATGCAGCGCGACGGGTCGAAGTCGAACGCCCCGTCGGCGCGGCCATCGTTCAGCGCATCGGCCAGCGCCTGCAGCCGCGGCGCGGCGTCCGACCAGCGTTCGAGCGCCGCCAGCAGGTTCGGGGCGACGGCCGTCGCATCGACGGCGCGGCGCAGGTCGCGCGACGCGACGAGCAGCCGGCCGTCCGGCGAGCCGTCGCGGTAGGTGGCGAGTTTCATCCCGTCCTCCTTCAACCGCGCGGCAACGCGAGCAGCGCGTCGTCGACGATGGCCACGGCGCGCGTCCAGCCGGCCGATCCCGCGCGCACCTTGTGCGGGAAACACGAGACATAAAAGCCGTGACCCGGCAGCGCTTCCAGGTTGTGCAGCTTCTCGAGGTGGCAGTAGCCGATGTCGCGGCCGGCCTTGTGGCCTTCCCAGATCAGCGACACGTCGCCCGTCTCCGCGATCTTCTTTGCCGTGTACGAGAACGGCGCGTCCCAGCTCCACGCATCGGTTCCCGTCAGGCGCACGCCGCGCTCCAGCAGATACATCGTCGCCTCGTAGCCCATGCCGCAGCCGGCCGACACGTAGTCGTTGTGGCCGTAGCGGCTGCCGGCGCGCGTGTTGACCATGACGATGTCCAGCGGCTGCAGGTCGTGGCCGATGCGCTTCAGCTCCGCTTCCACGTCGGCGGCGGTGGCGACATAACCGTCCGGGAAACGGCGGAAATCGAGCTTCACGCCGGGCTGGAAACACCATTCCAGCGGCACCTCGTCGATGGTGATCGATTTCTTCTTCTCGCCCATCTTCGCGTCCATCGTGGAGTGGAAGTGGTAAGGGGCGTCCAGGTGCGTGCCGCTGTGCGTCGTCATCGTGACCCATTCCGCGGCGGCCGCTTCGCCGTCGGGATAGTCCGCCGGCGTCGTGCCGGGAATCATGGCCATGAATTCGTGCAGCGTGTCCTGGTGCTTCTGGTACGTGATCTTCGGCGCCAGCGGCGGCGGATCGGACAGGACTTCGTTTTCCAGGTAGATCGACAGGTCGATGAATTGGCGGGTCATGGTGTCTCCTCAAATAGGTGCCGCGAGCGCGGCCAGCGTCGCGCGCATGATGCGGGCATGTTCTTCCTTGTCGCCGCCGGCGATCTCGATCTCGCCCAGCCGGCTTGAATTCTGCACGACCATGCGGCAGCGCTCCCAGCGCCTTGCGAGGTAGCGGTCCAGCGCCTGGTCGACGCTGCCGGCGCGCGCCAACTCGTCGGCCAGCACCAGCGCATCCTCGATGCCGATGCAGGCGCCGGACGCCATGTGCGGCGTCGTCGCGTGCACCGTGTCGCCGATCAGGACCACTCTTCCCTTGTACCAGGGGCTCGGCATCAGCAGGCTTTCCAGCGGGCGGTAGATGATCTGCGAATCCTCGTTCAGCTGTTCGCGCACGCGCTGCAGGCGCGGGTCGGGGAACGGCGCCAGCAGCGCTTTGACACGCGCCAGGAATTCGGAGGGGTCGATGTAGTCGTTCGCCGCGCGGTCTTCCGTCACGAACAGGTACATCGCATTTTTCGATACCGGGTTAAGCCCCGGCTTGATCTTCGGCCCCAGCCACATCATGGTGCCGTTGATGTCGGCGGGACGCGGCAGCACCGCACGCCACACGCCCTGCCCGCTGTACTGCGGCTTCGGCGCATCCGGGAACACCGTCTCGCGCACCTTCGAATACAGGCCGTCGGCGCCGATCACGAGGTCGTAGCGCGACGTGGCGCCGTCCGTGAACGTGACGTCGACGCCTGCCGCATCCTGCTCGATGCGCGTGAACGTGCAACCGAGCCGCACGTTCGCGCCGGAAGCGCGCGTCGCGTCGGCCAGGATGCGCGCCAGCGTCGGCCGCATGATGGCGCCGTTGCCCGGCACCTCGGGGCCGGCCAGGCGCGGCGTCGGCAGCTCGGCCACCTTCTGGCCGGTCGGGATGTGGATCCCGACGCCGTCGGACGCGGCCCCCTCGGCCAGGAACGCGTCGATGACCCCCAGCTGGACGAGCGCGCGCATCGTCGCGCCGCCCAGGCTGATGCCGGCGCCGTACGAGCGCCAGCCGGGGTCGATCTCGGCCACGTCGACGGCGATGTCGCGCCTGCGCAGTTCGATGGCGGCGGCCATGCCGGAAAAGCCGCCGCCGATGATGAGCACTTTCTTCACTGGTGATGCCATGTCATGTCTCCTCTTCGCTTTCAAGGCGAATGTTGATGTCTCCTGCCGCCGTGACGGTCAGTGGCACGGGCTGGAGCCGCTGGCCCAGGCAGGGGCCCAGCGTGCAGACGCCCGTCTCGATGTCGAATTGGGCGCCGTGGGCCGCGCACACGATACGGTCGCGCGCGGCGTTCAGGTATTCGTCCTTGCGCCAGGCCATCGGGGTGCCGCCGTGGTGCGGGCAGGCGTCGCGCCAGCCGTGGATCGTGGCGCCGCGGCGCACGAGCAGGACCGTGTCCTGGCCGGTACGGCCGGGATCGAAACCGCGCGATCCGCCGTCCGGCAAATCATCGACCCGGCACAGCAACACGTCAATGCCTTTCGCCGGCGCCGGCCGCACCGGGCGGCGGACCGCCCGGCGCCCACTTGTCCTTCTGCTGGAACAGGAACAGCTGCGACGCATCCGCGCTCATCGGGATGGCGCGTGCCTGCCATGCGCTGTCGTGCAGGTCCATGTCGGCGTCGTACTCGACGTGGCAGCCGAGCGGGCTGTTGAAGTACCAGAACCAGTTCGAGCCCATCTTGTGGCGGCCCGGTCCCCAGAACGACTGGTAGCCCTTGTTGACGAAGCGCGTGCCGGCCTGCAGGACTTCCGTCGGGCCGCCCATGTGGAACGTGAAGTGCTCGCAGCCTTTCATGAACGGGGGCGTCTGGATCAGGAACAGCGTGTGATGGTCGTCCGTGCCGGCCGGTTTCAGGAACGGCCCCGCGCCCAGCAGGCGGTCGGTGCAGCGGAACCCGAGGCGTTCGACATAGAACGCTTCCGCCCTGGCGGTATCGGGCACGAAGTAGACGACGTGCGACAGCGTGCGCGGCAGCGCCGGCGCGTTCTCGTCGACGGCCGTGTGGTTCACGGGACGGTTCGGGGCGCCGGGCGCGTTCACCGCCTCGGCCGACAGGCCGAGCGGACGGCGCACCGTCACCTGGAACCCAAGCGCGAAGCCCATGTCGTCCATGGCTTCGATGCTGCCGTCGGCCAGCGTGCGCACGTCGCGATCACGCGCCAGCTCGGCGGCGATGGCGTCCAGCGCCTGCTGGTCCGCGACGCCGTAGATCGTCTTGCGCAGCATGCTGGCGGTGCCGAGCGGTGCGGGAAGTTCCGGGTCGTCCTTGTGCGCCAGGATGATCGAGGTGCCGTCGAGCGCCTCGAAGCGGCCCCCGCCCACGTGGGTCAGGCCGTAGTCGGTCAGGTACAGTGCGCAGGCGGCGACGTCGTCGACGCCGAAGACCAGCGCGTCGGGTCCAATGATGTTCATGTGTGTCTCTCTATCTTGTTCAATGTTCAGAGGGCGGTGCGGCCGCCCAGGGTTTCGGCCACCCAGTCGGCGATGTACGCGCCGGCGTTGGCCGAGTTGTCGAAGCTGGAGTGCTGGACGCCGCCTTCGCGTTCCGTGAACACCTTCAGTTCGCGCCTGGGGCTGTTGACCAGTTGCTCGTACGTGCGCTCGGCCCAGTGCAGCGGGATCTGCGAGTCCTTCTGGCCGTGCGTGACGAGGAACGGCACCCTGATGCGGTCCAGGATCCCGTCCAGGTGGACGTGTTCCGCGATCCGCATGAACTCGTCCATGTCCTTCGCGCCCCATACCCAGCGCACGTGTTCCCAGTAGTGCGGCACGGGGAAGCTGCCCTCCTTCGCCAGGCGCTTCTTCTGCACGTCGCGCCAGTCGTGGTTCGCGCCCCACACGACGCCCATGGCGAAGCGCGGCTCGAACGCGACGGCGCGCGGGCAGTAGTAACCGCCCAGCGACACGCCTTCGAGGCCGATGCGCCTGGCGTCGACGTCGGCGCGGGTCTCGAGCCAGTCGACGACCTTGCCGGCCCAGCGCTCGCTGTCGACCACGGCGTGCATGCCGTGCAGGCGCAGCGCCTCGCCGGTGCCCGGCTGGTCGATGACGAGCGAGGCCACGCCACGCTTCGCCAGCCATTGCGGCAGGCCCACGCGGTATTTCATTTCCTTGGTGGAGTCGAGGCCGTTGACCTGGACGAGGATCGGGGCGGGTCCTTCGACGCCTTCGGCGCGAACGTACAGGCCGGAGATATGCGCGTCGCCGTACGGGATCGCGACGCGTTCGCAGTTCTCGCCCGACAGCTTCACGCCGCGTGCGAACACGTCGAGGAACCGGCGATACAGCTCCAGGCGGCCCGGCGCGCCATGCGCCTGCAGCCGTTCCGCCGTGAGCAGGTAGATGGCCGCCCGGTTGTACTTGTCGCCGGCGGAGATCAGCCGGCCGCGCGCCTCGTCCTCCCCGGCCAGGGCGCACAGCTTGTCGGCCATGCGCGACCACGTCTCGCGGAACGCCTTCGTGCCGGCGGCGTCGGGCTGCTTCGCCGCGTCCTGCAGCGGCGCGCACATGTCCTCGATCTCGCCGATGCGCGCGCCCATCTCGATCGCGAGATCGACGGAGAGGTTCCAGACGTAATTGGTTGGGAAATACTTGAACATTGGCGTCCCGGACAATCAGAAGTTGTAGCCGACCCGCACGCCGTAGGTGCGCGGATCGCTGACGAAGAAACCGCCCGGCACGCGGCTCTCGATCTTGATCGTGTCCTCGATGTTGCGGACGTAGCCCTGCACCGTCCAGTGGCCGCCGCCGTCCGTCCAGACGACCGACGCATCCGATTTGTGCGTGGCCGGCTGGCGGTAGCGCACGTTCGCGGCCAGGTCGCTGATCAGGTAGCTGCCCATGAAATGCGTGCCGATCGTGGCCGCGACCTCGCCCCCATTGGCGACCGCGAAATGGTGCGTGTACGCGAGGTTCGCGGTGGACGACGGCGCGCGGTCGAGGTGCTGGCCCGAGTAATCGACGGTCGCCGACGGCTTGTAGCGCTTGAATTGCGCATCCGTGAGCGACATCGACGCGCGCACTTCGCCGTCCTCGCCGACGCGCATCTTGCCTTCCAGCTCGACGCCGTCGACCTTGGAGTTCGCCGCGTTCACCGTGTACGAATCGCAGGTGCCCGGGTCGTTCGTGCGGCACGACGTGGTCGTCAGCTGCTGGTCCTTGTAGTCGTAATGGAAGACGTTCGCGGACAGCTGCAGCGTGTTCTCGAGGAAGCGGCCCTTGACGCCGGCCTCGTAGGCGCGCAGCGTCTCCGGCTTGTACGAACCCGCGGCCCTGGCGCTGTTGAAGCCGCCCGCCTTGTAGCCGGTGGAGACGTTCGCGTACACCATCACGTTGCGCATCAAGTCATGATCGAGGCCGACCTTCCAGCTCGTGTTGCGGAAGCGGACGTCCGCCGTGTAGGCCTGGTCGCTGGTGGTGGAGCCCGGGTTGGACGCGGCGCCGCCGAGCGGGTCGTCGCCCGTCTTGCGGTCGCGGGTGCCGCGCAGGCCCAGGGTCAGGCGCGTGTCGGGACGCAGGTCGTACGTCGCCTGGCCGAACGCCGCGTTGGACTTGTTCGTGATGACGGAGTTGAACGGCTGCGTCACCGTGAAGCTGCCGAACGGCGCGGTGATGTACGTGTTGTAGGACGAGTCGCGGTGGATCGTCTCGTTGAAGTAGTACAGGCCGGCGACCCAGCGCAGCGGGCCGGCGCCCGTCGAGTTGAAGCGCAGCTCGTGCGAGATCGCGCGGCTGTCGCCCGTCAGCGGGTTGGTGAACGGGAAGCCGAAGTAGATGCCGTTGTTGACCTGGTCCAGGTACAGATTCATGCTGGCCAGCTGGTACGTCATGTCGACGGCGCCGACGCGCGTCTTGAACTCGCCGCGGAAGGAATCCGCGCGGTTGTCGCGGTGGGCGTTCGCATCCTGCTTGAACAGCGCGGCGGCCGTGCGCTGCGCGTCCGAGCCGCGGTCGACGTACACCGGGTTCGCGATATTGTTGCCGGTGCCGGCCGGCGAGAACGGCAGGTTCTCGACCAGGGTACCGGTGAAGAAGTTCGTGTTCGGCACCGGCGCCGGCGGGTTGCCCTGGATCTTGCTCGATTCGGCCGTCAGCAGCAGGCTCGTGTCGGCGCTGAACTTGCCGAGCAGGTGGATGCGGGCCGACTTGTCGTCCTGGCTCTCCAGCGGCACCTTGTTCGGGCCCGGGTTCAGGAAGGTGTCGTGCTTTTGCGCGTCGACCGCGGCGCGCAGGGCCCACATGTCGTTGATCGGCACGTTGATCATGCCGTTGACGCGGCGCGTATTGTAGTTGCCGATGTCGATGCCGATGCTGCCTTCCAGCTTGTTCGACGGCTTGTTGGTGATCAGGTTGATCGCGCCGGCCGTCGCGTTGCGGCCGTACAGCGTGCCCTGCGGGCCGCGCAGCACTTCGATGCGGTCCAGGTCGAAGAACGCGGCCGTCTGCGCCTCGTAGCGCGGCACGTAGGCGCCGTCGATGTGGAAAGCGGCGGACGGGTCGCCCTTTTCCGTCATGTCCAGGCTCGTCACGCCGCGGATCGCCACCTGCAGCATGCCGCTCTCCTTCGAGATCTCGACGTTGGGCAGCATCTCGGCCATCGAACGGGCGTCGGTCACGCCGGCGTCCTTCAGGTCCTCGCCGGACATCACGGACAGCGCGAGCGGCGTCTTGCTCGCCGGCTGAGCAACCTTCTGCGCAGTGATGATCACCTCGGTGATGCCTTTCGATTTCACTGCGGGCGCGGCATCGGATTTCGGCGCATCCGTCTGCGCCATGGCGGCGCTTGCGGCGGACAGGTAACCTGCCGCGAACAGGGATTGGGCAAGGACGGACAGCGTGGGGCTTTTCATTATGTGTCTCCAATTAATCCGGCAGTTCTGTGGGCTGCCGTGGGCTGATGTCATGCGAAAAATAGTATGTGTTCCGGTCCTTTTTCCCAATCCGATAATTTGGATTCGAGCTATCGATGCGGTGGATATTCAGTCGCCGCCGCATCGACGCCGCGACGGATCGACAGGACCGTCGGGACGAGCGCACCCGCCGGGCGCATCGAGCATGCCCGGTCGGATTCGCTTTGCAACATGAAATTTCAGTGCGCCGGCAACGGCACCCAGGCGCCGCCAGCGAAATCGTCGAACGCCTTGTCGGTCACGCGCATGATGTGGTCGCGGATGAAGCGCGCGCCGATTCCGGCGGCGTGGGCGATGCAGTCGTCGAGGGTCATCGTGCGCAGGAAGGTCTCGTACTGGTAGCTGTACAGCGAGACGCCTCGCTTGATGCGATGCTGGATGATCATGGGCTCCTCGGTTGCTGGCGTAAACATCGGTGGTATCACATGCCCGGTTGCGGGCGGGCGGCGCGGGCGGCGCGGTAATGCAGCAGGCAGGCCCCGGCGGCGCATGCTGCCGCGATCAGGCCGAACGCGAGGAAGGCGCCCTGCAGGTTGCCGACGGCGCCACGCATCACATTGACGACGGCCGGCGACAGGAATTGCGCGACGAAGAACGAGCTCGCCCACCAGCCCATGCCGCGGCCGCGGTGCTCGAACGAGAATTTGCTTTGTGTCCAGGCGATCAGCGCCGGCACGATCAGGCCGTTGGCCAGTTGCTGGACAAACGCGAACGCCAGCGCCACCTTGTAATCCGGCGCGAGACCGATGCCGGCGAGGCCGATCGCATAGCCGAGGAACACGAGGAAGATCTGGGCGCCGGCGCCGTAGCGCGTCGTCATCTTGAACAGGACCGCGCCCAGCGGCACGCCGATGCTCGGCAGCGCCATCGACAGGCCGATCGACTTCGGATCGCTCACGCCCAGCTCCTTCAGCAGCACGGAGAAGTTGATGACCTGGACGTAGTAGATCGTCGACAGCAGCACGGTGACGCCGCAGACCATCAGCGCGACGGCGTACGGGAACGGCGACGTCGCGGCCTGCGCGGCGTGCGCCTGCTGGCGGCGCGGCTCCGGCTCGAACAGGAACGCGAGGCTGGCGAGCAGGATCGGGATCGCGACGCCGTACACGAGGAACGGATACTGCCAGCCCTGGGCGGCGAGGAAGCCCGAGCTCGCGATGGTGACGGTGCCCAGCACGGAGCCGACGACGCCCTGGATCATCAGCCAGCGGTGGCGCGCCTTCTCCTCGAAATAGTCGGCCAGCAGCGTGTTGACGACCGTGAGCACGCCCGCCTCGCCGAAACCGATCACGAAACGGCCAGCGACGACGGCCCAGAAATTATCGATGAAGAACGGCACCAGGCCGCCGACGCCGTAGAACGCCATGGACCACAGCAGCAGCGGACGGCGGCCGAAACGGTCGGCGATGACGCCCGCGCCCGGGGCGAACAGGGCGATGCAGGCGCTGGGGGCGGTGATCAGCAGGGGCACCATCAGGGCGGCGTTCGGCACGTCCTTGAAGTGGCCCAGCAGCGTGGGCAGCGTGGGGGCCAGCGCGATGATCGCCATCACGGGCAGGAAGCCGGAGATCACGAGGATCCAGCCCTGGCGCCAGTCGGCCTGGCGTGGTTGGGAAAGGGTGTTGCGCATCGCGTGTCTCCTTGTCGTTGGCTGCGGGGTGTTACCGCGTCCTGTCTAGTGCAGGAAATAGAATCAGAATTATGATATCGACTTCTTTTCATTTCCCCAAGCGAAAAATTGCGGGTGTTGGGCGATTGTTTGAATAGCTGGTATCGACCGTGTGGATACGCGCCCGGCCTATCCCCGCATCGCCTTCGCGAGCCGCCCCGCGCCAAGCGCCCCCACGGCGAGGAGACCAAGCAGCAGAGGCAGCACGTGCAGATAGGCGCGCTGGTATCCGCCGACGTCGGTGGCATCCAGCCCGTGGAAGAACACGAGCCCCGCCAGCGCCACGCCGAACGCGGCCGCCACCTGTTGCACGGTCGTGAGCAGCCCCGCCGCCACGCCGGCCGATGCGACGGGCACGTCGCGCAAGGTGACATACGACAGCTGCGGCCCGCACAGGCCCAGGCCGACGCCCATCCCGTACTGCGCCGCCAGCAGCAGCGGCCAGGACAGGCCGCCGTCCAGCGCGAACGCGCACAGGACGAGGCTCGCTGCGGACACGCCAATGCCCGCCAGCAGCGTGCGCACGCCGATGCGCCGGTTCAGCCGGGGGCCCAGCAGCGTGATGCCGGTCATCGCGCCGAACGCGATCGGGGCGCACGCGTAGGCCATCTGCGCCGCGCTCAAGCCCCTGCCCGTCTGCAGCGCGAACGTCATCACGAGCAGGTAGCCCGGCATGATCGGGTTCACGCACAGGGTGCACAGCAGGCCAAGGCTCACTTTGCGCAGCCGGAACAGCGCGGGGTCGACGAGCGCGTCGCCGTGGCGCGCCTGGCGCCTGAGGAGATGGCGCCACGTGATCCAGCCCAGCGGCACCGCGCCCAGCAGCGTCAGCACAAGCGCCGGCGGCCAGCCGCGCGCCGGTCCTTCGATGAGGGGCGTCAGCAGCGCGAACAGCACGACGATGGACAGCAACGCGCCGCGCAGGTCGACGGCAACCGGATGCACGCCGCGTCCGGGCGGCAGCAACAGCGCGCCGGCGACGAGACTGATCACGCCCAGCGGCAGGTTGATGAGGAACGTGAGGCGCCAGCCGAGGCCCAGCCAGTCGGCGTCGATCAGCAGGCCGCCGACGATGGGCCCCAGCGCGGCCGAAAAGCCGCCCAGGAAGCCGAACACGGTATAGACCTTGTAGCGTTCCTCGGGCGGGTACATCACCTGCACGAGGGCCATCACCTGCGGCACCATCAGCGCGGCGCTGGCGCCCTGCAGCAGGCGCGCGACCTGCAGGCTCAGGGTGTCGGGTGCGAGGCCGCACGCGACCGACGTCGCCGTGAACGCGGCGATCCCGGTCAGGAACATGCGGCGGTAGCCGTGGCTGTCGCCGAGCCGGCCGCCGACGATCAGCAGCACGGCGAACGCCGTCGCATAGCCGGCCACGATCCACTCCAGCGCCGACTTGGGCGCATGCAGGGTTGCGCCGATGGACGGGACGGCGACGTTGACGATGGTCGTGTCGAGCAGGTCGATCACGAACGCGAGGGCGACGGCGATCAGCGCCAGGGTGCGGCGGCGATGGCTGTAGGACGCGGCGGCATGGTGAGCGCTGCCCTCCGCGCTGGAAACGGCTTCATTCATATTCGATACTCGTTGAGGTTCAGACGTCGCGGGCGACGTCGACGAACAGGTCCCGCAGCCAGCGGATGGCCGGGTCGTTGTTGCGGTGGCGGTGCCATTGCAGCGACTGCACGAGGCGCGGGATGCGCGGCGGCGGTTCCCACACCCGGATCGGCAGGGATTCCTGCGCGCGCAGCGCGATGCGGCGGTGCACGGTGGCGATGCGGTCGGTGCCGACGACGAGCGACGGCAGCCCCGTCATCGTCGGCGCCGTCACTTCCACGCGGCGCTTGACGTCGTAGCTTTCGATGAACCAGCCGTCCAGCGTCGGCAGCGGGTTCGCGCTGGCGAACGTGGGGATCACGTGGCCGCACGACAGGTAGTCGTCGAACGTGAGCTTGTCCTGGATGCGGCTGTGGCCTTCCCACGTCACGCACAGATAGTCTTCCTCGAACAGCACGGCCGACGGGTGCTCCTTCGCGAGGTATTGCGACGGGATCACGAGGAAGTCGGCGTCGCCCTGCTCCAGCACGTCCGCCGGCTGGCGGTCGTACTGGTGGCGCAGGCTCACACGCACGCCCGGCGCCTGGCGGTACAGCGCGTCCAGCAGCGGCGGCACCAGCACGGCCATCGTGTAGTCCGAGACGAGGATCGTGAACGTGCGCGTCTCGGTGGCGGGGTCGACCTGCGGCTGCGTGGCGATCGTGCTGTCGATGCGCATGAGGACTTCGCGCACCGGCTCGACGAGCTCCTTCGCGCGCGGCGTCAGCACGAGCTGGCGCCCGGAACTGACGAGCAGCTCGTCGTTGAAGTAGTCGCGCAGGCGCGCGAGCGCGCTGCTCGTCGCCGACTGGCTCAGGTAGATCTTTTCCGCCGCGCGGCTGATGTTGCACTCGGTGAGGAGCGCATTCAGCACGACCAGCAGATTCAGGTCCAGTTTATTGAATCGCATCGCGCGCCGCCCGCCGATCGTTACGCCAGGCCCAGCGCGCGCCGGGTCAGCGCCAGCGATCCGGCATCGTCCACGCTGGGGAAATATTCCAGGCCGATGGCGCCGCCGTAACCCTTTGCGCGCAGCACGTCCATCACGGAAGACCAGGCTATCGTGCCCGTGCCCGGCTCATGGCGGCCCGGCGTGTCGGCCACCTGCACGTGCCCGACGTAGCGCATGCGGTCGCCGATGGCGGCCGCGAGGTCTTCGTTCGTCTGCGCGTCATGGTAGACATCCGCCAGCAGGCGCAGGCCCGGGCTGTCCACGGCCGCGACAATGTCCAGGCCACGGCCGATGGTGTCGACGAACATGCGCTGGCCGTGCAGCAGCATGTACACGGGTTCCAGCCACAGCACGGTGCCCGCCGCGTGGGCCAGGTCCGCCGCGCGGCGCAACACGCCCACGGCGGCGTCGAACTGCTCCTGCTCGGGAACGTCCGGCCGCGTGAAGCCGGACGCCACGACCATGCCGGCACCGGGGAAGCGCTGCGCGACGGGGATCGCGTCGGCGACGGCGGCCAGCACCTTGTCGTGATCCGCCGGATCGACCAGGCTGCAGCGGGGCTCCACGCAAAAGCTCACGAGGCGTACGCCCGTCTCGTCGAGCGCGCGTTGGATCGCGTCCAGGTCTTTTTCGCGCCACAAGTGGAATTCCACGCCCGGCACGCCGGCCGCGTGGGCGGCGCGGATGCGCGACGCCAGGTCGTCGTTCTCCTTCGTGAACATCCATTCGATACAGGCTGCAAATTGCATAGTCATCTTTCGTAAATAATCAGGAAACGGCGCTGATCAGAAAACGGCGCCGCGACGTGCGAGGCCGGATGCGGCCAGCGCGACGGCTGCGCACAGGCAGGCGACGCCGATGGCGGCGACGCTTGCCAGGAAGGTGCCCGCCGCGCCCTCGATCAGGGTCAGCAGCGGCGCGCTGAGGAACTGCCCGAGGAAGAACGAGCCGCCCCACAGGCCCATGCCGCGGCCGCGGTGTTCGAAGCGGTAATGCGTGAGCGCCCAGGCGATCAGCGCCGGCAGCAGCAGGCCGCCGCCCACCTGGCCCAATGCATCGAGCGGCAGGCCGACGTTCGCATTCGGCGCCCACGCCACGCCGACGTAGCAGACGCCGTACAACGTCATGCTGGTTGCGAGGCGCAAGGTGACGGAGACGCCGCCGAGGCGCTTGAACAGGTAGCCGCCCAGCACGGTGCCGAGGCTCGCGATGGTCACGAGCACGCTGATGCGCTCCGGCGACGCGACGCCCATGTCGCCGAAGATGCGCCCGTGCTGCACGGCCTGCACGAAGAACACCATCGAGAACAGCACGGTGACGCCGCACACGACCAAGGTGGACCGCACCGGAAATCCGGCCGCGTCCGTGCCCTTCCCGGCCGCGCCGTGGTCGCGCTCGGGCTCCCAGCACACGAACCAGGCCAGCGCGAACACGGCGAAGCCGATGAGGTACAGCAGGAACGGATAGCGCCAGTGCACGCCCGCCAGCATGCCGCCCGCCAGGATGATCGCGGACCCGATCAGCGGCGACAGCATGTTCTGGTAGCCGAGCCACTTCTCGCGCTGCGCACCCTCGAAGTAGTCGCCCATCAGCGCATTGCCCACCGTGAGAATGGCCGCCTCCGCCACGCCGACGATCACGCGGCTGGCCACGATCATCAGCAGGCTGTCGAACAGCAGCGGCGCGAGCCCCAGCAGCGCGAACGCGAAGAGCGCGGCGAGCAGCAGGTTGCGGCGGCCGAAGCGGTCCGCCAGCATGCCCGTGAAGCCCGACGTCAGCGCCACGCACAGCGACGGCACCGTGATGATCATCGGCACGAGCAACTGGAAATGCGGCGTGTTCGAGAACTGCTGGAAGAGCTGCGGCAAGCCAGGTACGAGCGCCGACAACGCCAGCGACGGCATGTTCACGATGGCCATCAGCGCGATGCCCTGCGCCAGGCCGCCGTGGCGGCGCGAGGTGGTGGCGAGGGGCGGCACGGCGGGTGTCGACATGGAAGTGGGATGCATGGCGATCCTTTCGTGAGGGTCAGTCGGCGCGGCGGTCCAGCACGTGCTGCTTGTACCAGCTGTTGAGCATCATCCCCGTCGCGATCGGGGCCGGGCCCTTGTCGCTTTCGACGATGATCCAGCCGGCGTAGCCCAGTTCGCGCATCGCGGCCAGCAGCCCCGGGAAGTCGACGAGGCCGGTGCCCATTTCGCCGAACCAGCGCTGGATCTGGCGCTCGCCGCCCGCTGCGACCAGCGCGCGCTCGGCGTTCTGCAGCTTGTATTCGTCCAGCGTGTCGACGGCCAGCGCATCCTTGAACTGGAAGTGCCACACGCGCTCGTGGAAGCGGCGGTACAGGGCGACGACGTCATGGCCCGCGATCGTCAGTTCGGCCGTGTCGAAGCACAGGCCGACGTTGCCTGCATCGCACAGCGCCATCAGCCGCTCCAGCTCCTCGGCCGTGCGCAGCGCGGACAGCGCGTCCACGTGCAGCACCGTTTTTAGGCCCAGTGCCGCCGTCATCGCGCCGACCGCGTTCCAGCAGTCGGCGGCGGCGGCGATCCGCTCGGGCGTGAGGCCACCCTCCTTCCACCACGACGGGAACGGCCGCACGACGAGGCAATCGCCCTTCAGTTCCGCCAGCAGCTCCGCGTGGATGCGGGCCTGCGCGAGGATGCGCCCGTGGTCCGCCGGCTGGGTGCTCATCAAGCCGAAGTGCAGTTCCTCGAAGCTCATCACGGTCGGGTCGAAATACGTGCTCGCCACGCGGTGGATGCCCCAGTCCTTCAGCTTCAGGCGGAAGTGGTCGGCCGAGCCGAAGTTGATCGCGATGTTTTCCGGGCGCCCGATGGGGTCCCAGCGGCCGCTGCCCGCGGCCAGTTCCACGGCGTCGAAGCCGCAGGCGGCCGTCACCTTGAATGCCCGCTCGATTTCTTCCAGCCGCGCGAAGCTCGTGAAGCCGGCCTTCCACTGGTTCAGGGCATAGCCCCATTTGATCTGTTTCTGCATGCTGGTCTTCCCGTCAGGCGTAGATTTTTTTAAGGACGTGCTGGATATACCACGCGGACAACGCGGTGCTTTCCGGGTAGTTGCCGCCGCCGACGTCGGCCTTGTCGTGCTCGACGCCGACCCAGCCCGCGTAGCCGCGGTCCTTCATCGCGGCCATCATGGCCGGGAAGTCGACGAGGCCGCCCGGCACGCCCATTTCGTGGAACCAGCGCGGCGTCGTCGGCGCCATCACCTCGGCGTCGGGCTTGCGGCGGTAGTCGCCCGTCAGGTCCACATTGAGGGTGTCCTTCATGTGGAAGCCGCCGCAGCGGTCCGCGAGTTTCAGATACAGGTCGACCGGGTCGACGCCGGCGATCACGTGCTGCGCCGTGTCGCAGTAGAAGAACACGTAGCGCGGATCGGTCCACTCGTAGAACTTGCGCAGTTGTTCCGCCGTCCGGATCCCGCAGAAGAACTCGTGGTGGCAGCACGTCTTGACGCCGTATTTCTGCGTCATCTCGCCCACGCGGTTCCACAGTTCGGCGCACGCGCGGATCTTGTCGTCGGTGACCGGTTCCACGTCGTAGTACAGACCGGCCGGCATCACGATGAAGTTCTCCACGCCCAGGCCCTGGCTGGAGCGCATGATGTATTCCGCGTAGTTGACGATGTGGTCGTGCGTGGAACGGACGTGCGGCGCGCTCTGGCGCTCGTCGTACATCACCGCATGGAACAGGCTCAG
>JBJMVU010000418.1:0-24811 GCA_045810485.1 Massilia sp.
CGTAGATACTGTTATCCCGGTCAAGCGGCGTGCAGGTCTGGATTGAACTTTTGTCCGGACTTCAGCACGCCGAAGGCGACGTGAAGCAGCTTTCTCATCATGGCGACGATAATGACCATGGGCTTTTTCCCGGCGCTGGACAGACGAGCGAGGAAACGCTTCCCCCAGTTTGTTCGATACAACGTGACCATGGCTGGCATGTACAAGCCCTTGCGGATCAGATTATGTCCGACCCTGGAGATGCGCGTCTTGCCCTGAACGCTGCTGCCTGACTCATGATGTCGCGGATCGAGTCCGGCATAAGCAGTTACCTGTCGGGCGTTCGCGAACCTGCCTGGAGCGAGCGAAAAAGCCAGCAGCAATGCGATCGTACGTTCACCGACGCCAGGAATGCTGTCCAGCAGCGTCTTCCGGTCCTTCAAATCAGGATCGCTGTCGATGTGATCGCGAATCTTTTTGCTGAGATTTGCGATTTCCTCGTCGAGCCAAACAATATGAGATGCAATGCCGTCCTTGACGGCTTCACGCGCCACCTCAAGTCGATTACTTTCCTGAGTTCGAATCTCCTGAAGAGCGTCCAGGCGCAACACCATGGCCCGTAACTCTTGCTCTTGCAAAGACGGCGCCTTCCACGGTTCCGGCCGGCTCTCCTTGCAGAAATCAGCGATCAACTTCGCGTCGACCTTGTCAGTCTTGGTCCTGACAAGACGCGACGCACCAAACGCTTTGATCTGCACTGGATTGACAACGCTGACAACGTACTGATAGTTGGCCAAGTACTCGGCGACAGCTTCCCAGTACACCCCGGTAGCCTCCATGCAGACGTGAAGCTGGGGCACGTCAAAGCTGCAAATCCATTGCTGTAACTCTTTAAATCCGTTGGGCGTATTGTCGAAAACCTTGTGCTTGTGCTTGCCATCCGGTTGGCGCAGCGCGCAGTCGAGCTTTTTCTTGGCAACGTCAATTCCCAGGTACCACTCTTGCATCGATATCCTCTTCTGATCCACCTTGCGAAATACGGGCTCACGGCTAGCCGGGCCAAAGATACTGTCCGATCTTCGAACGAGGGGGAGCAGCTGGTGCGAAATCTACGAAACTGGCTCGTGCCAAAGGGTGGGCTCGGCATCCAGCTGCTCAGAACCTGAGGTGCCCCTCAGGTAAGCAAATTGCTCAGAAGGATAATACAAGGGTGGGCAGTTGAGGCCGGGGGGATTGATGCCGGGGCATCAATCCAATGAAACGTGCCGACGCGTGACGTATGCGACTTGTTGGCGTTGTGCGTGGGCGGAGGCCGCCCACCCTACGGTTCTTAGTCGATCGTGATCGGCAGGTCGCGCCCTTCCAGCGCCACCTGCCCCGCGAAATCCGCCGCGTAGATGCGTAGCACGTAATCGCCGGGTTCCAGGCTGTCCACCTTCCACGTGCCCGGCAGGGCGACGCCATCCTGCAGCGTGTTGTTGACGGCATACGCGAACACCGTGGCCTTGCTGCCGTAGACGGTGATCCCGCTGTTTTCCGCGTACAGCAGTTTGACGGCCTCGCGCTCGCGCGGCAGGCGGTCGTAGACCTGCGTGATGCGCGGCGTCTCGAATCCGGCGACCGGGCTGCCGTCCGCGTGGAGCAGCTGGTAGCCCACCTTGTACAGGCCGAGGCGGCGCCGCGCCAGGTTGTCGTCCATCTGGTCGTAGCCGGCGGCGACGATTGTCACGGCGCCGAGCGTGCGCGCCACGTGCAGGCGCTTGCCCTTCCTGCGCGGCAGGCGCTGGCCGCTCGCATCGTACAGGGCGATGCTCTGGATGCGGGGCGGCACCGTGTCGCGCAGGTCCGTGAACGGCAGGGCCAGCGCGTTGACCGCACGGCCGCCCGGGTAGTACTCCATGTGCACGTGCGCCATTGGATTGATCGTGCCGAGTGCGTCGCCGACGGCGAACCGCGTGCCGCGCCGCACGCGCACGCGTTCCGGCTTGCCGTTCGCACCGCGCAGCACCTGGAAGCGCGGATCGAGCGCATTGCCCCTGGCGTCGCGGCCCACGCGCATGTGGATGTACGACAGCGGCCCGATGCTCATGCCTTCGCCGAGCTCACCGAACGCCCAGTTGGGGTAAGGGTCGCCGACCGTCGCGGGCAGGATCGCCAGCACGCGCGCGCCGACGTCGGCGCGGATGTCGAGGCCCGCGTGAAAATGGTCGCGGTTTTCGCCGTCGTAGCTGCCGCGCACCTCGCCCAGCACGCCGACCACTTCGTGCGGTTCGGTTTGCGGGCCGACGGGCCAGGGCATGGACGCCGCCGCCGGCACCATTTGCGGCCTCGCCTGCGGAGCGGATGTACCCGGTTGGGGAGGCGCCAGCGCGAACACCTGCTGCGCCTGGCCGTCCGCAACCACCAGCGCGCCGTCGCGATTTACGGCGATGCCGCGTGGCGCGTACAGCCGCACGCTGCCGTCGCTGGCATAGCTCGCGCCCGCGGGATGGTCGGCATCCGCCAGCGCGTGATATTGCCCGGTCGGGTCGAACTGGAGGATGCGGCCACCCGCGCCGCTCGCATACAGATAACCGTCGTGCGTCAGCGCCAGCGCGACGGGGCGGCGCAGCAGCGGGCGCCGCTCGTCCTCGGGCGCGCGCGCGAGCGTCGTCACGGCGCCCGTCTTGTCGATGCGCCGGATCGCGTTATTGCCCGTGTCGGCGATGAACAGCACGCCGTGGTTGTCGTCCACGATGGCGCTCGGCGTGTCGAATGCGGCCGCGGCGCCCGTGCCGTCCAGGTAGCCGGGCGTGCCGCTGCCGGCTACCGTTGTCACCGCGCCGTCCTTGCCGATGCGGCGGATGCGGTCGTTGTAGGTATCCGCGACATAGACGTCGCCGTCGCGGTCGACGGCCACGCCGACCGGGCCGTCGAAGCCGGCGGCGCCGCCCGCCAGCGTGCTCACACTGCCGGCGGGCGCCACCTTGCGGACCGCGTTGTTGTGCGTGTCGGCCACGTACAGGTTGCCGAGGCGGTCGATGGCCAGCGCCGACGGCGTGTCGAACGCCGCGGCGGCGCCGACGCCGTCCGCGAAGCCCGCGTGGCCGCCGGCGAAGACGATCATCTGGCCGTCCGGCCCGATGCGGCGGATGCAGCTGCAGTCGCCGCCATCGGCCACGAACACGTTGCCGTGGGCGTCGACGGCGGTCCCGAACGGATCGCCGAAACGGTCCGGCAGCGGCGTCACGCGCGCGGACCACGCGGGTTTGGTCGGCGCGTCGGCGGGGCGCCAGAACGCACGGCCCGGCGTCGCATCCTGGCGCGTGTTGAAGACGTACAGTGCGGCGCCGCCGGCCAGCACGGCGACGCCCGCGAGCGCCGCGACGATCGTCGTGCGTTTCACCTTATTGCATCAGCTGGCCGATGATCTTCACCGGCGCATTCCCGTAACCGAGGAACTGGTCGTGGAATTGCTTGAGGTTGAAGCGGTCCCCCAACTGCTCCTTGCGGCGCTCGCGCAGTTCCATGATGTCGCTGTAGCCGCTGAAATAGCTGGAGAGCTGCACGGACGAGAGCTGCGCGCGCTTCCACTTCTCGGCCGCTTCCTGCGGGGTCTGGAACGCCTGGCGCACGAGCAGGTCGAGCGCCTGTTCGCGCGTCATGCCCAGCACGTGCACGCTGTAGTCGAGGATCGTGTTCGAGACGCTGCGCAAATTCCACTTGCACCACATCAGCCACAGCTCCGGCGCGTTGTCGCCATAGCCCGATTCCAGCATCATGCGCTCGCCGTACACGGCCCAGCCCTCGACCATCGCGCCGTTGCCGAACAGGGCTTTCACCAGCGACGGCGAGCGGTTCGCGTTCATCAGCTGCGTGTAGTGGCCCGGGATCGCCTCGTGGATGTTCAGGATTTGCAGCATCCAGTTGTTGTACTCGCGCAGGCTGCTCTCGGCCTGCTCGGGCGTGAGGCCGTCGAGCGGCGTCACGTTGTAATAGGTTTTGTCTTTCGGACGGTACGGACCCGGCGCGTCGATGCTGGCGCCGGCCACGCCGCGCTGGTACAGCGGCGTCTCGCGCACGACGAGCGGCTTGCTCGGGTCGATCGTCACGAGGTTGTTCCTGATGACGTACTCCTGCAGCTGCGGGATCTGGCGGCGAATCTCGGGCAGGAAGTTGGCGGGCGTCGTGTGCTGCAGCGAGAGCTTGTCGATCACCATGCCGATTTTTTGATAGCGGTCCGTCGGCTTCGCGGCGCCGCCCATCGTCTTGTCCCACAGCTGGTCGGCGAGGCCGTCCATGCGGCTCAAGAGTTCATCGCGCGCGGCCAGCGCCTTGCGGTAGGTCTGTTCGCCCGTGTTGGGGGACTGGATCTCGAATGCGAACTTTTGCTCGTACAGATCCTTCCCGATGCGGAACGAGCGGGCGCGCTGCATCTGGACCTGCGATTTATCGAGGTCCGTCAAAAAGTCGACCCACGCCACCACCGCCGTGCCGGCGTTCGCGATGCGCTGGGCGAAGATCGCCTTCTCCTGCGGCGACAGGATCGATTCCTGCGCGGCCTTGCCGAGATCCGCCAGCACGACGAGCGTGCCCGGCGCCTGCTGGATCGCGAGCTGCGTGTGCTCGTGGGTCGGGTTGACGATGGCGGCCTGCGCGGCCTGATAATACGCCGGCACGTCGGCCAGGCGTTTCAAAATCGTGCGCAGGCGCTGGGCCTTCGCGGCGTATTCCGTATTCAGGATCAGGTCGAACGTCTGCGCCACGTTGTAGTCGGCCGGGTTCCATTCGAACTCGCGGAACGTGGTCAGCTGCCAGCGCTCGTATTTCAGCTTGTTGAGGAGGACGGCGAGGTCGGTGCGCTGGTTCGGCGACAGCTTGTCGGCGTTCAGCTTGCCGAACTTGTCGAGCCACTCGTCGATGAAGGCGAGCTTTTTCGCACGCGTGGGGGCGTCGGGAATCGTGAGCGTCGCGGCGGCGTCGAACTTGCCGACGTAGATGCCGTCTTCCGGATCGATGCGCCACAGCGCGGTGACGAATTGCATGGACAGCGAGTCCATGTAGCGGTCGTTGCGGTTCTGCGGCGTGGCGGCGGCGACGGGCGCGGCGGCCTTTTGCACAGGCTTGTCCTCGGCTTTGGCCTTCTTCGAAGTAGGCTTGGTCTTGGCGCTGCTGGTTGCCTTGTGATGCGACTTGGGACGCGCACTCGCCGGCGCCAGCGCGACGCTGGTCAGCAGGACGGCCAGCGCGATTTTCGATTTCATCATGTTCTATCTGCCTGGTTTATGGATGGGCCAGATGGGGGGCGCCAGATTAGCATCATTCAGACCGTTTGCGGGTATCTGAAACAATACGTCACGAACGCGAACCGCCGTCAACGTCCCCGTAACTGCATTCAACGTCAGCCGGTTTGCCACTCCGCGACGGAGGACGGACGCGGACCCGACGACCCGGCGAGGCCCGCCTGCAGCATGGCCAGCATGTCCGCCGGCGACAGGCGCGCGGCGACGTCCGTCCCTTCCAGCAGGCTGTCGGCCAGGTCGCGCTTGTGGCGGTGCAGGTCGACGATGCCTTCTTCGATCGTGTGGCGCGCGACCAGCCGGTAGATCGTGACCGGCCGCTGCTGGCCCATGCGGTGCGCGCGGTCGCTGGCCTGGTCTTCCACGGCCGGATTCCACCACGGGTCCATGTGGATCACGTAGTCGGCCGCCGTCAGGTTGATGCCGACGCCGCCCGCCTTCAGCGAGATCAGGAACAGGTCGCCGTCGCCGGCCTGGAACGCGTCCACGCGGCGCTTCCGCTCCTGCATCGGGGTCGAGCCGTCGAGGTACTGGTAGCGGATGCCACGCTCGTCGAGATGCTTGCGGATCAAGGTGAGGTGGTCGACGAACTGGCTGAATACGAGAGCCTTGTGGCGGTTTTCCAGCAGCTCGTCGGCGAGGCGCGCGAACGTCTCCAGCTTGCTGCTGCGGATGCCGCTCTCCGGGGCGACGAGGGCCGGATTGCAGCACGCGCGGCGCAGCTTCATCATCTCCGCCAGGATCTGGATCTGTTTTTGCGACTGCGGCGCTTCGATCGCGGCGATGCGTTCCAGCGCCTCGCGGCGCAGCGATTCGTACAGCGCCGTCTCTTCTTCCGACAACTGCACCGGCACTACGATTTCCGTGCGCGGCGGCAGTTCGGACAGCACCTGCGCCTTCGTGCGGCGCAGGATGAACGGCTGCGTGAGGCGGCGCAGGCGCGTGCGCGCCGCCAGTTCCGCGCGTTTATCGGAGGCCTTTTCGATCGGACCGGCGAAGCGCAATTGAAACTGGTCGGCGGTGCCGAGCAGGCCCGGATTGATGAAGCGGAACAGGTTCCACAACTCGCCCAGGTGATTTTCCAGCGGCGTGCCGGTGGCGACCATCTTGAAATCGCCCTGCAGCGCCATCACGGCCGCCGAGCGCCGCGTGTACGCGTTCTTGATGGCCTGCGCCTCGTCCAGCACGATCGTGTGCCAGCGGATATCGTCGAACAGCGCGGACTCCAGCTGCAGCAGGCCGTAGCTGGCGACGATCACGTCGAACGGTCCCGCGTCCTTCAGCATCGCGGCGCGGTCACCGGGGCCGAACAGCTTCACGTTCAAGGTTGGCGCGAAGCGCTCCGCTTCCGCCAGCCAGTTCGTCGCGACGGACGTGGGCGCCACGACGAGCGTCGGCCCGCCCGGTGCGCGCGCCAGGATCAGCGCCAGCGCCTGCAAGGTCTTGCCGAGCCCCATGTCGTCCGCAAGACACGCGCCGACGCCCCAGTGCGCGAGGCGCGACAGCCATTCGAAGCCCTCGACCTGGTAATCGCGCAGCTCCGCCTGCAGGGTGCCCGGCATTTGCGGCCGGTATTCCGCGTTCGCCTGCATGTGTTTCAGGTGCGCGCGCCAGGCCTTGTCCGCCTCGACGCCGCCGGCGTCCTGCGCCATCTCTTCCAGCGCGAAGCTCGCGAGAGGGTGGAAACGCAGGGCTTCCTGGTCGGCGTCGCTATAGGCCGACAGGTCCAGCAGGCGGCGGTGCAGTTCGTGCGTGAGCGCCAAAAACTGGTTGTCGCCGAGCGCGATGAAGCGGTCCTCGCGCACGCGCGCGAGCAGTTCGCGCAAGTCCATCACCTTGTTTTCGTCGACCTGCACGTCGCCGTTCGCGGCGAACCAGTCCTTGTCGCGCCGGATCTGCAGGCGCACGGATTTCGAGGTGATCTTCTTCGACACGCGGAACGATTCGCCCTCGGGCCACGCGACGACGACCTTCGCCGTATCCAGTTCCTGCAATTGGACGACGAGTTCCAGGCAATGGATCGGCGCCGCGAGCAGCCATTCGCCATGCTCGTCTTCCGCGTGCTCCAGCGCGGGCAGGTCGGCCAGCAGCTGGCGCTCGGACTCGCGCTCGGCATTCAGGTCGCGCCGCGCCTCCGTGCGCACGCCGGCGACGTCCGCGATCACGCTTTCCGCGCCGTCGCCCGGGCGGAAGTAGGGGCCCGCATCCGGCAGCGGCCGCACCATCACCTGGATGCGCAGGCCCTGCTGGTATGGCAGCAGGTTGATGTGCAGGCGCGGGTCGGCCGGCACCTGCTCGATGTCCGCCGCGCTGCCGCCGATATCGGACTGCACCGTGACGATGGACGAGATGGCGCTGATCGCCTGCAGCACGCGCTTCTCGGCTTCGAGCGGCACTTCGAGCCCGTCGCCGACGATGGCGCCGATGCGCCGGTGCTCGTCTTTTACGCGCACGATGCGCAGGCGCGTCGGCGTCTCCTTCGTGACGACGACATCGCCCTGCTGCTCGCGCAGGGGCGGCGCCAGCGTGATCGAGACCTTGCCGCCGCCTGCGCGCACGACCAGTTGCGGCTCGCCCGGCAGCAGTTCGATGCGCGTGCCGGGCGAATCCATCCAGAACAGCAGTGGGTGGCCGGCCAGCGCGGCGACGGCCTTGTCCAGGTCGAATTCGTAACGCGTGCCGGTGCCGCTGTAGTAACGGAAGGCGCCGATGCTGGCGGCCACCTGCACGTCCTGCGCGGTGAGGAAATCCAGCTCCGCCGCTTCTTCCGCGAGGCGCTTGAGGCCCAGCGGGCGGCCGCGCGTCCAGCCGCCCTGCACGTCGCGCTTCTGCTCGCGCGGTTCGATGGCGCGGATGCCCAGGTGCGCGTCCCAGCTCACGAGCCACGCGAGGCGCGATTCCTTCACCACTTCCACGTTCACGGCGGGCTGCAGGTTGATGAGGGCGTTCAGCTGGCGCTCCCAAGGCTGCTCGCGCTCGAACCACAGCGCGAGGTCGACGAAGCGGTGCTGCTGGCGCAGCGCGATCGCCTGCCTGTCCATGCCGACCATGCCCAGCTGGCCCAGCACGGACGCGATCTGCGCCGCGATGAAGTCGAAGCCGGCGGTGCGTGCGATGTCGAACTGCTGCTCCAGCATGGCGCGCTTGTCCGCCAGCTGCGGCATCCCGAGCCACCAGTGCAGCAGCGCGCGGAACATCACGGGCTGCAGGTTCGTTTCCCAGTTGCGCGACGGGAGCACCTCCGCATCGACCGTGCCGCCGCGGATCTGGCGCAGCATCGACAGCTGCTGGTAGACCGCGGTGTCGTGGCTTTGCACGGCGCGCGTGGCGCTGTCCAGATAGGATTCCACGGCCTTCGCATGCTTCGCGTCGCCGCTCCTCAGCAGCGCGGTCACGTACAGGTGGCCGCCGATGCCTTCGAAGATCGCCTTTCGCTTGCCCGTCTCGCGCCGCAGCGCCTTCAGCGCCTTGTCGAAGCCGGCCAGCGCTTGCTCCGTATCGCCGCGCAGCAGTTGCAGCACGCTGCGGAATTGGAGTGTCGCGGATTCGTCGAGATCGACGAGCAGGTCGGCCGCCGCGTCGAGGCGCCCGCACAGGATCAGGTGTTCGGCCAGCGCCGTGCGCAGGGCCATCGAGGCGCCGCCCTGCGCGACATGGTCTTCCGCATACGCGCGGATCGCGGGTGCGCTGGCCGGCTCGCGCTGCACGTGGCCCACGAGCACCGCGAGCACGTCGTCGCGTACGAGCCCGTTGATGCGCTCCATCAGGTCCGGCTCGAACGGCCGCGCGCAGATGTCGACGAGCGGATGCAGGTACGCCGCTTCATGGCAGCGCAGGCATGCGGCCAGCAGCGGCGCGATGGTTTTCGGGCCTTCGCCGGCAAGCAGGGCGAACCGCAGCAGCGCGACGCCCTGACGGTAGCTGCGCAGCATGGGCGTGCCCTGCCAGTCGGCGCGCAGCGGCGTCACCGTCTGGTAGACCTCGCGCAACTCGTTGAACCGGCGCGCGCGCAGCGCCCACCGGATGGCGGGCCAGGCGACGTCGGCGGCAATCGTGTAGCCGCGCGACGGCAGCTCGCCGATCAGGCCATCGGCGCGCAACTGCTCGAGCGGCTCGGCCAGTGCTTCCTCGCCGGCGCTGGCTTCGAGCGGCGCCAGGTGGTCGTGGATGCGCCGCCGTCCCATCGGCTCGCCGGCCAGCGCCAGCAACGCCAGGATCAGCTTGCGGCGCTCGTCGCAGGCTTCGACCACCGCGTGCAATACCTCATCGCTCATGCAGCAAGATTCTCGATCTCGATGGCGGGGAGGCTTTCAGGGACGGGAATGCCAAACACGCGCAGATAAAAATACAGCTCGGCTTCCAAGGTGCGCACGATGCTGTCGGCCTTGCGGAAGCCGTGGCCTTCGCCGGCCAGCGTGAGGTAGGCGACCGGCACGCCACGTGCGCGCAGCGCCGACACCATCACTTCCGATTGCGGCGGCGGTACGACCTTGTCGTCGAGGCCCTGGAAGAAGATCATCGGCCGCCGCAGTTTATCGGTGTGGTTGATCGGCGAGCGTTCGGCGTAGACGCGGTCGGCGCTTTCCTTCGGCGCGATCAGGTATTCGTTGTAGTGCGACTCGAACTTGTGCGAATCCGCGTCCAGGCCCTTCAGGTCGGACACGCCGTAATAGCTGGCGCCGGCCTTGAACACGTCGTGGAAGGCGAGGGCGCACAAGGTCGTCAGGCCGCCGGCGCTGCCGCCGCGGATCACGAGGCGTTCGCGGTCGACCAGGTCGTTGTCGACGAGGTACTGGGCGCCCGCGACACAATCCTCGACGTCGACCACGCCCCACTGGCCCTTCAACAGGTCGCGGTACGTGCGGCCGAAGCCCGTGCTGCCGCCGTAGTTCACGTCCAGCACGGCGATGCCGCGGCTGGTCCAGAACTGCGTGGCCAGTTTCAGCGTGCTCGCCGCCATGCTCGTCGGGCCGCCGTGGCCGATCACCATCAGCGGCGGCAGCTCGCCCGGCTGAGGCGCGAAATCCTTGTTCGTGGGCGGGTAGTAGAACGCGTACGCCGCCCTGCCATTCATGCTGGGATAACGGATGCTTTGCGGGACGGAGAAATACCCCACGTCCGGCAGCTGCTCGATCGAGCGCGCCAGCACGTCGCGCCGGTCCGAGGCCAGGTCAATGCACGCGATTTCCGCCGCGAGCGTGGGCGCGCCGCCCAGCAGCGCCACCGTGTCGCCCTCGACGCGCAGTTCGCTGATCTGTTCATAGGGCGTGGCGATGGGCGTGATCTGGCCGCTGCGCACATCGAGCCGGGCGAGCCTGCTCACGCCATCCTCGATGTAGGTGCAGACGATTTCCTGCGCCGAGCGGAAGCCGTACATGCTGTTCCCGAAGACCCAGTGCGGGCCGCCGAATTCCGCCGCCCGCGGGCACACGGCGTGCACGACGCCGTGCTCGTAGCGGTACAGGTTCCACCAGCCGCTGCGGTCGGAGACGAAGTACAGGGTGCCATCCGGCGACCATTCCGGCTGCGCGATCGCTTCGTCCTCCCCGCCCGCGATCAGGCGGCCGTCCAGCAGGGTGCCGTCGGCTCCGATCTCGGCCAGCCACAGTTCGGTGCCCTGCCACGGCATGCGCGGATGGTCCCAGCTCAGCCAGGCGAGGTGAGTGCCGTCGGGGGAGATGCGCGGCGACGAATAAAAGTCGTTGCCGTCGACGAGGACCGTCTGCGTGCCGTCCGCGCCGAGTGCGCTGAGCGTGTTGTCCGGATACGTGCCGCCTTTCGCATGGTCTTCGCGCACGCCCACCAGGCGGCGGTGGACGCGGTCGAGCACGAAGTCGGCCCAGCGCTCGTCGCCGCCCGCGCTGACGGGGACGGGCTCGCCGCTGCCGGTGCGGTCGAGACGGTAGACGCGGTTGTCGGCAAAGTTCGAGAACCAGATGTGGCTGTCGGCGACGAGCGTGGCGCCGCCGCCGTACTCGTGCACGCGGGTGCGGGCGTTGAACGGGGCGGGCGTCAATTCCCCGACCTGGCCGTTGCGGTGACGCAGCAGCGTGTTGCGGCCCCCTTCGCTGGCGCGGCCGGCCAGCCAGAACACGTCGCCGCCATCGAGCAGGACCTGCGACAGCGGCGTGGCGCCGGCCGCGACGACGGCGGCGGTGATCGGGGAAGTCCAGGTGCCGCAGGGCGCGGCCTGTTTGCGGGTGGTGTCGGTCATGGTCGGTTCTGAAGATGAGGGACGGGCAGCGGGAAGAGAAGCATTATAAGTGTCTGCCGCGCCGGGGGATGTCCGCGATTGCGGTGCGCGCGCGCCGGGGATGCGATAATAGAGGTTTGCCCTCCCCATTCTCGATCGGATTGTCAGCCATGCCACAATTTGCCCCGCTCCAGAACGACACCTTCCTGCGTGCGCTGCTGCGCCAGCCGACGGACTACACGCCGGTGTGGCTGATGCGCCAGGCGGGGCGCTACCTGCCGGAATACCGCGCCACGCGCGCGACGGCCGGCTCGTTCCTGGGGCTGGCCAAGAATCCGGACTTCGCCACCGAAGTCACCCTGCAGCCGATCGACCGCTATGCGCTGGACGCGTCCATCCTGTTCTCGGACATTCTCACCGTGCCGGATGCGATGGGTCTCGGCCTGTATTTCGAGGACGGCGAAGGCCCGAAATTCGAGCGCACCGTGCGCACGGAAGCGGAAGTCGCCGCCCTGCGCGTGCCCGACATGGCGTCGCTGCAATACGTGTTCGACGCCGTGACGTCGATCCGCACCGCGCTGAACGGCCGCGTGCCGCTGATCGGCTTTTCCGGCAGCCCGTGGACCCTGGCCTGCTATATGGTGGAAGGCGGCGGCTCGCGCGAATTCCACACGATCAAAAAGATGCTGTACTCGCGTCCGGACCTGATGCACCGCATCCTGGAGATCAACGCGGAAGCCGTTGCGCAGTACCTGAACGCCCAGATCGATGCGGGCGCGCAGGCCGTCATGATCTTCGACTCGTGGGGCGGCGCGCTGGCCGATGGCGCTTATCAACAGTTCTCGCTCGCGTACATGGAGAAGGTCGTCGCGAAGCTGCAGCGTGAGAAAGATGGCGTGCGCATCCCGGCCATCGTGTTCACGAAGGGCGGCGGCCTGTGGCTGGACGCAATGGCCGATATCGGCGCCGACGCGCTGGGCCTGGACTGGACCGTCAACCTGGGCCGCGCCCGCGCGCAGGTGGGCGACCGCGTCGCCCTGCAGGGCAATCTCGATCCGGCGATCCTGTTCGCCGGCCCGGACCAGATCCGCACCGAGGTGGAAAAGGCGCTGGCCAGCTACGGCGCGCCGTCCGCGGGCCACGGCCACGTGTTCAACCTGGGCCACGGCATCTCCCAATTCACGCCGCCGGAATCCGTGACGGCGATGGTCGACGCGGTCCACGACTTCAGCCGTCGCCAGCGCGCCGCCTGAAGCCTGCGCAGCAGCCGTGCTGGCTTTTGCGCAGGCAATCACACTTATTCACAAAAAATCAAACGCGGCGTGCGGGAACTGTAGAAATGTACAGTGCCCGTGCAAATGTGGTAAGTCATTGATTTTATGGGATTTAATGCCGCGTCAAGGATGGCCCGGCAAGGCGGTCCCAGGGGAGTGACCAGTTATCCACCGAAGCTTTCAGCCTATTGTTCACAAAGTTATGCACAGGTTCTGTGAATAATCCGGAAAAGTTCTTGGTTTACCGTGGTTTACGAGTTTTCTTCAAGTGTTGCATCAAGATTTTGCTGCACTGCGCTTAAGTTTTTCACCGGAAAGGCAAAGTTATGCACAGAAGCGCGAAAGCGATGGGATATTTCACGCGTTCAAAGTCGAAAAACCTAAGTGCTTGATTTAATAAGGAAATCTTGGGGCTTTATATAGAGAATTTCCTAACGTTTTGATCTAGCGTAAACCTTCTCCACGGTCAACTTTTCCATTTTCCACAAAGTTTTCCACAGTTTTCCACAGCTTCTCGACAAGGTAACGGATTGTCCCACTGCATCCTGCAAATCGCACTCGACACGCCGCTCGACAGCCTGTTCGACTACCGCTGGGCATGCGAACCCGGCAGTGAGCCGGAAGTCGGGCAACTGGCGCTCGTGAACTTCGGGCGGCGCGAGGCGGTCGGGCTGATCGTCGCCGTCAAGCACGAGACCGACGTCCCGGCCGACAAGCTGAAGGATGCCCTTGCCGTGCGCAGCCAGTTGTCGCCGTTGCCGGAGCGGTGGATTGCGCTGGCGCGTTTCGCCGCCGCCTACTACCACCGGCCGCTGGGCGAGGTGGCGATGCCGGGCCTGCCGAAGAACGTGCGGCTGTCGACGACGGTGGCGCTGGACCGCGCCCTGAAAAAACTGAACAAGGTCGAAGACGCCCACGATCCCACGCCGGCCGACATGCCTGTCCTGAACGCGGCCCAGCGGCACGCGGCGGACGCCATCGGCGGCGCGACCGGGTTCACGCCGCTGCTGCTGTACGGCGTCACGGGCAGCGGCAAGACCGAGGTCTACCTGCAGGCCTGCGCCCAGGTGTTACAACGCGACGCCGACGCGCAGATCCTGATCCTGGTCCCCGAGATCAACCTGACGCCGCAGCTGGAAGCGAACATCCGCGCGCGCTTCCCATCCGTGATGCTGGCGACCCTGCACAGCAGCCTGTCCGAAGGCGAGCGCATGCTGCACTGGCTGGCCGCGCACACCGGCCGCGCGCGCATCGTGCTGGGCACGCGGCTGGCGATCCTCGCGTCGCTGCCGAACCTGAAAATGATCGTCATCGACGAGGAACACGACCCGTCGTACAAGCAGCAGGAAGGCCTGCGCTATTCGGCGCGCGACCTGGCCGTGTGGCGCGCGCGCCAGCTGGGCATTCCCATCGTGCTGGGCTCCGCGACGCCGTCGCTGGAAAGCTGGCACCACGCGCAGACGGGCCGCTACCGCAGGCTCGAACTGCGCGAGCGCGCCGTGCGCGACGCCGTGCTGCCGCGCGTGAAACTCATCGACATGGAGCGCGACAAGCCGAAGGAAGGCCTCACGTCGACCCTGATGCAGGCGCTGCGCGTGCGCATGGAACGGGGAGAACAGTCGCTGCTGTTCCTGAACCGGCGCGGCTATGCGCCCGTGCTGTGCTGCGAGGCGTGCGGCTGGATCAGCAATTGCACGCGCTGCACCGCGTTCATGGTCCTGCACCGGCCGGAGCGGCGGCTGCGCTGCCACCACTGCTCGCTCGAGCTGCGCATTCCGCACGCGTGCCCGACCTGCGGCAACATCGACCTGCAGCCGCTGGGCCGCGGCACGCAGCGCGTCGAGGAAGGCCTGCAGGCGCTGTTCCCGGAGGCGCGCATCCTGCGCATCGACGCCGATTCCACGCGCCGCAAGGGCAGTGCCCAGGAAGCGTTCGACACGGTGCACCGGGGCGACGTCGACATCCTGATCGGCACGCAGATGGTCGCGAAGGGCCACGATTTCAAAAGACTGACGCTCGTCGGCGTGCTGAATCCCGACACGGCGCTGTTCTCGCAGGATTACCGCGCCAGCGAGCGGCTGTTCGCGCAGCTGATGCAGGTGGCGGGGCGGGCCGGCCGCGCGGGGCTGGAGTCGGAGGTGCTGATCCAGTCGCGCTACTGCCAGCATCCGCTGTACGGCGCCGTGATGCGGCACGACTACGACCGCTTTGCCGGCAGCCTGCTGGAAGAACGCCACCAGGCCGCGCTGCCGCCGTACATGTACCAGGCGCTGCTGCGCGCCGAGGCGCCCGAGCTGGCGACCGCGATCGAATTCCTCGAGGCGGCGCGCGACGCGGTGCCGTCGGACACCGTCGTCATCAACGAGCCGATCCCGATGACGATGACCCGCGTGCACAACGTCGACCGGGCGCAGCTGCTCGTCGAATCGAATTCGCGCCCCGCGCTGCAGGCGTTTCTCAACGAGTGGGTCGATGCGTTGCGCGCGCTGAAGTCGCGGGTGCGGTGGTCGCTCGAGGTCGATCCGCTCGACATCTGAAACACTCACCTCCAAGCCGAGTTCTTCAAAACAGCGTATCGTCACGCTAATGAACTTCCCGGAGGTGAGTTGACGTCCTCCCCCCTAATGGACGGGGATTCCTGCAGCCAGCGTCGCACGTCCGCGACGGAGAATGTTTATCGCAGCATTGATATCGCGATCATGCTTAGAACCGCAAGCACGACACTGCCACTCTCTTATTCCAAGGTCTGCGATACCTTTCGGCCGCGAATCGGGCATGGCGCCACAATTCGAACAGACTTGGGAAGTAAAACTTTCGTCGACTTCTTCAAACCACGCGCCATGCTTGACAGCCTTGTACGCCAGTTGATGTCGGAAGCTCGACCAGCCCGCATCCAGGACAGACTTCGCCATGCTGGTCCTGGCGAGTCTGGCGGCGGTCACATTACCGACCGCGATATAGTCGAATTGCCGGACAATGCGGTCCGACAACTTATGCAAGAAGTCGCTACGACGGTTCGCAATCTTTGCGTGGATCGCCCTGACGCGCCGCTTTTTGTGGGCGCGCTGCGCCAACGCGAGAGCTTGCTCGGCACCACGATAGATACGCTGCGCTTCAATCTTTTCGCCGGTGGAAAGCGTCGCGAAGTCTTTCAGGCCGAGGTCGATACCGACACTGCGCAACGGTCGGCGGGCACTCCTATCGGGCGTGACCACATCGATCACGATATTCAGGTACCAGTGCCCTCGCGTGTCGCACGAAAAATTGGAACGGTCCCTAATTTTCCCTTCGGGCAGGGGCCGGCTGTTGAAAACGCGAAAAGTATTGCCCGCAAAACGAAAAGCATCTCCTTCCCGTTTCAGTTCTCGTCCCTTGATCGGCACCCAACCCAAGGAACGCTTGCCGCGATAGCGGAGATAAGGTCGCTTCTTTTGCGAACGCGATTTCGCGTACTGTTCGCAGACCGCATTCACGGTCCCGGAATGCAAGCCCAGTTCCTTGCTGCTGCCGGTCGTCAGCCTGTTCAGGTCAAAGCCCGACAGCCAGGGGCGGCCAAAACGCAGCGCATCCTTTTGCCGATCGTTGCAGTAATTCCAGACGAAGTTACACGCGCGAGACTGCCTGTCAAGCAGCCCGTTAAGGGACTTCACCCGGTAACGATAAACAAGAATCATGCTGTGATTATAGGCAGCGTTTTTAGCAACCGAAAGGCATCGATTGCTGTGCAATCGTCTCCTTTCCTCCCCGCCCTGAAGGACGGGGTTTCTCGGAGCACCTGATGAAACAACTGAAGGTCGATGTCGCCGTGATCGGCGCCGGTACCGCCGGCCTCGTCGCCTACCGCGCCGCGAAGGCGCAAGGCGCCCGCACGGTGCTGATCGAGAGCGGCGTGTACGGCACCACGTGCGCGCGCGTGGGCTGCATGCCCAGCAAACTCCTGATCGCAGCCGCCGAGGCCGCCCATATGCTCCATCTCGCGCCCCAGTTCGGCGTCCATCCGGGAACCGTTCGCATCGACGGCGTCGCCGTGATGGAGCGCGTGCGGCGCGAGCGCGACCGCTTCGTCGGCTTCGTCGTCGAGGGCGTCGAAGCGATGCCGGATGAGGACAAGGTGCGCGGCCACGCCCGCTTCGTCGATCCGCACACGCTGCAGGTCGACGACCATACCGAGATCGAGGCGCGCCGCATCGTCATCGCCACCGGCTCCTCGCCGACCCGGCTGCCGACGCTGGAAAATGTCGGCCCCGGCGTGATCACGAGCGACGACGTGTTTTACTGGAACGACCTGCCGCGCTCCGTGGCCGTGATCGGCACGGGCGTCATCGGCCTGGAAATCGGCCAGGCCCTCGCGCGCCTCGGCGTGCGCACGCGCGTGTATGCGCGCGGCGGCAGCGTGGCCCAGTTGTCCGATCCGGTCGTGCTGAAGACGGCATCGCGCGTGCTGTGCGAGGAACTCGACATCCACTTCCAGTCGCGCATCCTGCGCGCGGAACAGGACGGGGACGACGTCGTGCTGACGACGGGCCGCCACGACGAAGCGATCACGGAACGGTTTCAATACGTGCTGCAGGCGGCAGGCCGCACGCCCAACGTGCACGACCTGGGCCTGGAACACGCCGGCATCGCGCTGGACGACAGCGGCGTCCCGACCTTCGACCCGCGCACCATGCAGTGCGGGAACAGCCACATCTTCATCGCCGGCGACGCCAACCAGGAGCGCCCCGTGCTGCCGGAGGCGGCCGACCACGGCAAGATTGCGGGCGACAACGCCGGCCGCTTCCCGGACATCCGTCCAGGCCTGCGCCGCGCGCCGCTGACGGCCGCGTTCACGGAGCCGAACATTGTCACCTTGGGCGCCAGCTACAAGGCGCTGTGCGCGCCGGGCAAATCGAAATTCGCGGTGGGGCAGGTGTCGTTCGAAAACCAGGGCCGCAGCCGCGTCATGTTGCAGAACAAGGGCATGTTGCGCGTGTACGGCGAATACCGCACGGGCCGTTTCCTCGGCGCCGAAATGATCGCGCCGCGCGGCGAACACATCGGCCACCTGCTCGGCTGGGCCGTGCAGTCGCGCATGACGGTGGACCAGATGCTGGAGATGCCGTTCTATCACCCCGTGATCGAAGAGGGCGTGCGGACGGCGTTGCGGGATCTCGCCGCCAATCTCGCGAAGGGCGAAAGCGACATCGATCCCGACTCGGTCGAGCCGGGAACGTGATTGATATCTACGGTCTGCGAACGTTACGCGTGGGCTCGGGGAGCCCACCCTACCGCACTTCGGTTTGCGGATGTCGTGGCGGGCTCGGGGAGCCCACCCTGCGTACGCCATGCCGTAGGGTGGGCACCCTGTGCCCACCAAACGCTAATTCAATAATGACGCGTCCAGCTTTCCTTCCGACGCCAGCTGCCGCACGATCTTGATCGTATCGATGTCGGCCTCCTTGTACGCCGACTTCTTGAAATCCTCGTACATGCGGCCCGTCTCGTCGGTCGCCGACGCATTGCCGTCGTCGTAGAGGAAACGCACCCACATCACGCCCTCGGACGGCGCCTCGATGGTCATGGTCAGCAGCGACTGGGCAATGTCTCCCTGCGCCGGCACTTCGTAGCGGACTTCGCGCAGCGGGCTCAGGACCACCCTGTCGTCGATGACCAGCTCGCCATAGCGCAGGCGGCGCATGAAGCTGCCGCTGGTCCGTTCGCTGATCGTGCATTCGTCCAGGTGCGGCACGAACATCTTCGGATCTTCGGCGCGCAGCACGAGGCCGCGCCACAGCTGCTCGCGGGTCATGGTGTCCGCCAGCGGATTCAGCGGGTCGTTAATCTCGATCAGGTGTTCAAATTTCATGTTGTATCCCTCGTTGGGTGCTGCCAGTCATGGTAGCGCATGCGGCCCAGGACTGACGCAAAACGCGCATATGGTGATGACTTGCGGTTTACTCAAGTGAGCGTCGCCGATTCGACACGAACGTTACGCACGAGCTCCCAGCTTCGCTACAATGCTGGGCTGTCCTCTCCAATATTTCCAATGTCCAACACCCCGAACTTCGGCCTGAACGGTCCGCAAAGCGAAGCCGTGCTCTATCTCGACGGTCCGTGCCTGGTGCTGGCGGGCGCCGGATCGGGCAAGACACGCGTCATTACCCAGAAGATCGCCTACATGATCGAGCACCGCGGCTACGATCCGCGCACGATCGCCGCGCTCACGTTCACGAACAAGGCCGCGCTCGAGATGCAGGAGCGCATCGGCAAGCTGCTCAAGCAGCCCAAGCAGGCCAAGCAGCTGACGGTGTCCACGTTCCACTCGCTGGGCGTGAAAATCCTGCGCCAGGAAGCGGCCGGCGTTGGTCTGAAGGACAAGTTTTCCATCATGGACAGCGACGACTGCTACACCATCGTCTCCGACCTGGCCGTGACCACCGACAAGCAGGAAATCCGCCGCATCCAGAACGCGATCTCGCTGTGGAAGAACGGCCTCGTCGACCCCGAGGACGCGATCCGCGACGCGCGCGACGAGGACGAAGCGCAGGCCGGCCGCATCTACCGCAGCTATGTCGCAACGTTGCAGGCCTACCAGGCCGTCGATTTCGACGATCTGATCCGCCTGCCGGTCGAATTGTTCCGCAATAACGAGCCGATCCGCGACCGCTGGCAGCGCCGCCTGCGCTACCTGCTGATGGACGAGTACCAGGACACCAACACCTGCCAGTACGAACTGGTGAAACTGCTGGTGACGGGCGTCGGCAAGAAGCCGATGTTCACGGCCGTGGGCGACGACGACCAGGCGATCTATGCATGGCGCGGCGCGTCGGTGGAAAACCTGCGCACGCTGCAGACGGATTTCCCCGACCTGAGAGTGATCAAGCTGGAGCAGAACTACCGCTCCACGACGCGCATCCTGCAGGCGGCCAACGCCGTCATCGGCAACAACCCGAAGCTGTTCGAGAAATCGCTGTGGTCCGAGCACGGCCTGGGCGAGCCCATCAAGGTGCTGGGCATGCCGAACGACGAGACGGAGGCCGACCAGATCGCGATCATGATCTCGGCCGACCACTTCCAGCGCAAGAATAAATGGTCCGACTTCGCGATCCTGTACCGCGGCAACCACCAGGCCCGCGTGATCGAGCAGGCGCTGCGCAAGGAACGCATCCCGTACACGATCTCGGGCGGCCAGAGCTTCTTCGACAAGGCCGAGATCAAGGACATCATCGCCTACCTGCGCCTGATCGCGAACCAGGACGACGACCCGGCCTTCATCCGTGCCATCACCACGCCCAAGCGCGGGGTCGGCATGACGACGCTCGAAAAGCTGGGCGAATTCTCGCGCCAGTGGAACTGCTCGCTGTTCGAAGCCGCGGGCAAGGGCGGTATCGAGGCGCTGCTGCAGGAGCGCCAGCTGTATCCGCTGCGCGAGTTCTGCCACTTGATCGACGACCTGGAATCGCGCGCCACGCGCCCCGGCCCATCCGGCAGCGGAGATAACGCCGCCGAGCTCATCGACGACATGATGAAGGAGATGAATTACGAGCACCACCTGTACGAAAGCTTCGACGACAGGGCCGCGCAAGGCAAATGGCAGAACGTGCTCGAATTCCTCAACTGGCTGAAGGAACGGGGCCGCGGCGGCCGCGACCGCGACGGCGAGGAAAAGAACCTGCTGGAACTGACGCAGATGGTGGCCCTGATGTCCATGCTCGAGGGCCAGGACGAAGAGCCGGACGCCGTGCGCATGTCGACCCTGCATGCATCGAAGGGCCTCGAGTATCCGCACGTCTACCTCGTCGGTTGCGAGGAGGGCATCCTGCCGCACAAGGGCGATCCCGACGATCCGGTCGAAAAGATCGCCGCCCGCATCCAGGAAGAACGCCGGCTGATGTACGTGGGCATCACGCGCGCCCAGCGCAGCCTGCACGTCACGTGGTGCAAGAAACGCAAGCGGGCGGGGGAGCTCGTGCATTGCGACCCGTCACGTTTCATCAAGGAAATGGCGCTCGACGTGGGCGACGCGCCGCCGAAGGAAAACGAAGTGCTGTCCCCGAAGGAACGTCTTGCCAGCCTGAAAGCCCTGCTGGCCACGCCGAAGGTCTGAACTTTATACATATAGGGTGCGCACGATTGAAATTCTTATTTGACTTCAACTGTTGCACGGGAAATACTTTCATGAATCAATTTTCAAGCAGCAAGCATCGTTAATCTAATGGCTACCGTATCCGACATCACGACCACCCCCCTGTCCGGGTTGAACTATATCGATGCCTTGCTCGATAGCGGCCCCGACTGGAACTACCTGACGACTTCCTCGGGCAATGCGATCTATACATTGACCTACACGTTTTCGGTCTCGGCCGGCACGGAGGATGCGGCTTCCGCAGCCAAGAATTTCACGGGCGCGCAGCAGGCGTTCTCGGCCTCCCAGCAGGATGCGACCCGTGCCGCCCTGGCCTACATCACCAAGCTGACGGGCATCCAGTTCGCCGAGACGACCGACGGTAACGCCGCGCAAGTCCACTTTGCCGACGTCAACCTCAACACGAGCAATGTGACGGGCCTGTGCAGCTGGCACAGCAGCTACGGCTACAGTGGCGTCCAGTTGAGCAGCTACGATGCCGACGCCTTCGTCTATCTCGACAACGTCGAATGGAATTACCAGAACGCAAACCTGGCCCCGGGCGGCCAGGGCTTCGAAACGCTGCTGCACGAACTGGGCCACGCGCTCGGCCTGAAGCACCCGTTCGACGACAGCATCACGCTGCCGGCATCGCAGGACAACACGTCGAACACGCTGATGTCCTACACCGAGGTCGGCGGTCCGTACACGACTTACCGCCAGGACGACATCGCCGCCCTCATGTGGCTGTACGGCGACGACGGCCTGCACGGCAAACTGGGCATCAACTCGACGACGGGCGCCCGCTTCCTCGTCGGCACCGGCAGTGCCGACGTCATCACGGGAACGGGCGTGGACGACAAGCTTGAAGGAGATGGAGGTAACGACATGATCGATGGAGGAGCAGGCACCGATACGGCCGTATTCCGCGGCGTACGCAGCAACTATACCTTCAGCGCGCTGGCGGGCGGCAACCTGCAGGTGACGAGCAAGGACGGCAGCGATGGCGTCGACACGCTGCATTCGATCGAGCTTCTGCAGTTCTCGGACCAGAGCGTCAGCAGCGCGGACGTCGTCAATGCCGACACCACCGCGCCGGTCGCGCCGACGCTGGCCGTGACCAAGAACGCGAACGGCTACGCCGCCGGCAGCAATCCGGCCGTGACCGGCGCCGCCGAGGCGAATGCCACGGTGAAGGTCTACACGTCGGACAATACCCTGGTCGGCACGGCCACGGCCGACGCCAGCGGCGTCTGGAGCCTGACGACGACGACATCGTTCGCCGACGGCACCGGCTACAAGATCTACGCGACGGCCACCGATGCCGCGGGCAACACGTCCACGGCGAGCGGCGCCGTCACGTTCAACATCGACGCGCACGCGCCCGAGGCGCCGACGGCTTCGTTCACCCAGGCCGGCAACCAGGTCACGTTCAGCGGCACCGGCGAGGCCGGCACGACCGTCTACCTGACGCGCGTGGGCGATTTCATCGACATCGCCGCCACGACCGTCAACAACGACGGCAAATGGGTCCTCAAGACCTCGCCGCTGCCGAACGGCGCCTACACGATCCGGCCCGTGTCGGAAGACCTGGCCGGCAATGCGAAGAGCGCCAATACCGACGTGACCTTCACGGTGAACAGCAGCGCCAACGTGACCGGCACCGCCGCCGCCGACAAACTGGCGCCCGCCGGCGCCAACGGCGCGATCGATGGCCTGGACGGTATCGACACGGTCGCCTTCACCGGTGCGCGTTCGAACTACACGGTCGCCAGGGAAACCTGGGGCTTCGGTGTCACGGACAAGGTTGGCGGCGACGGCCATGACGCCGTGATCAACGTCGAGCGCCTGCAATTTTCCGACGGCAATGCCGTGGCGCTGGACCTCAGTGGTTCCGCAGGCGCGGCGTTCCGCCTGTACCAGGCCGCGCTCGACCGCCCGGCGGAAAAGGCGGGCCTGGGCTTCTGGATCTACCAGCTGGACCGGGGCCTGTCGCTGGACGACATGGTGCAGGACATCATCAACACGCAGCCGGAATTCATCCAGAAATACGGCGCCAACCCGACCGATGCCCAGTTCGTGAACCTGCTGTACGCCAACGTGCTGCACCGCACGCCGGACGCCGCCGGCTACGATTTCTGGCTGAAGGCCCTGACGAACCACGATACGACGCACGTCGGCATCGTCAAGTTCTTCAGCGAAAGCCCGGAAAACCAGGCGCAGGTCATCGGCAGCATCCAGAACGGCATCGAGTACACGCCCTGGCACGGCTGATCCCGTTTCCGCACGACCCCGCAAAGAGCCGCTGCGCCAGCGGCTCTTTGCTTTTTTGTGGGCGCAGTATCATGCGCCTTTTACACTTTTCCACGAATACCGCCATGAGCGACGAAAACCGTTTCATCAACATCGAAATCAAGCTGGCCGACCAGGAAAACCTCGTCGACACCCTCAACCGCACGATCTACGAGCAGGGTCGCCGCATCGACCAGCTGGAAGCCATGGTCGCCAAGCTGGCCGACCACGTGCGCACGCTGCGCGATGCGGGACAGGGTCCGGTCAACGAGCGGCCGCCCCACTATTGAGGTACGACCAGCGGTTCATCCCGATTTTTACAAGATGTCGTCGACGGTCCTTGCCTAATCTGTAATTTTTTTGGCGAGGGTCGACATGATGGCCATCCGTAGCCTCGATCCGGGCGCGTTCGCGCTGCCGGCGCCGTGGGGCAGCCGTGCGCGATCGGCGCGCTGCCCTGACCGGTACGAGCTGAACGTCGCAACTGCATATTTCGACCGCCCGGACATCCTCGACGCGTGGCGCCGGATGCTGGCCAGCGCGAGCGGTCCGGAAACGCTGTACCAGTCTCCGCAATTCTTCAGTCACCTGATCGACATGGATCAGGGGCGGGACGCGAACCACGAATTGTTCATCGTCCGCCGCAGCACCGATTACGCGATCGTCGGCTTCATTCCCGTGCGCACCATCCCGTGCCGCATCGCGTTCCGCGCCGGCCCCGTGCCGCTGTGTGGGTGGACGCTGCGCGCCTGCCAGGTCCTCGGCAGCGTTCCGTTGCTCGACCCGGCGGAGACGGGTCTCGCCGAATTCATCACGCAGCAACTGCTTAAACGCTACGCACGATGCGACGTGCTGTACCTGCAGGCCGTGCCCCACGAAGGCCTGCGGGACATCGCGGGTGTGCCGGCGTACGTGCTGAACGGCTGGCGCGCCTGCCATACGCAACCGCTGCCGGATGGCGTCGACGCCTATCTGAAAAACTTCAGTGCCAAGAAGCGCTACAACCTGTCGCGCCAGGTCCGCCTGCTGACCGAAGCGGCCGGCCCCTTGCACGTGCTGCGCATCGACCAGCCGGGGCAGGTCGGGGCCATGCTGGACGCGATGGTCGCCACGGACGCATCCCGCGCCGCGGACCGTGGCGCGGAGCAGGCGCGCCTGGAGAGCCTGGCGCGCCATGGCCTGCTGCTGTCCTACGTGATCCGTTGCGGAGAGACCGATGTCGCCGTCGTGTATGGCATGCGTTCGGCATCCGTCTGGCATGTGTACAAGATCCTGTGCCGGCAGGATGTCATGCACCTGTCGGTCGGGACCAGTGCGATCCACCTGGCCGTGCAGGACGTGCTGGCTCATTGCACGTTCCAGCACATCGACTTCGGCTACGGCACGCCGCACGCGGAATTCCGGTCGACGCACGTGCTGAAGACGCGCGGCCTCGTCCTGCTGTACCGCGCACGCAGCCTGACGGCCGCGCTGCTGAAGGCGCACGGTCTGTACGACGCCATGAACGAAGCGCTGATCCGCCAGGTGAAGCGGGCGCAGAAATGGCATGCGCAGCGCAGGCAGGCTGATATAGTGGCGGCACGACCACCTCAACCTACGACGTCTCATGAGTAACAACGCCCCCAGCCCGGAATTCTTCGACCGCGCCAACGCCCTCATCAACCTGGCGAACGACCAGTGCGGCTCGACC
>JBJMVU010000419.1:0-9599 GCA_045810485.1 Massilia sp.
GACCTGCAGGCCATGCGGCCGCACGTCGTCAACCTGAACATGGGCCAGTTCTCGTCCGACGGCGACTGGAGCACGTCACGCGGGGACGTCGACGCCATCTTCGAGGACTACTTCCCGGCGGCGCTGAAGAAAGCCCAGGCCGAAGGACGCAAGCTGCGCCTGATGCTGTATGCCCACGGCGGCCTGACCAGCGAGGCGAGCGCGCTCGCCGCAGTGCGCGACCGCATCGGCTGGTGGATGAGCAACGACATCTATCCGGTGTTTTTCGTGTGGGAGACCGGCTTGTGCGAGACGCTCGGGCAGATGCTGGAGCGTGCGCAGCATGGCCGCGATCTCGTGCAGCGCAACGTGTTCTCGGACTTCGTCAGCGATCCGTTCATCGAAGCCTTCGCGCACCGCGCGGGCGGGGTGCAGATCTGGAGCGCGATGAAATGGAGCGCCCAGCAGGCTTCCTCGGCCAACGCGGTGGGCGGCGACGCGGGCGCCGCCGGCGCCAAGCCGGGCGGCGCGTACTACACGGCCGGGAAGCTGGCCGAATTCTGCAAGGCGCATCCGGACATCGAGATCCACGCGACCGGCCACAGCGCCGGCGCCATCTTCCATGCCCACTTCATCCCGTGCGCGCTGGCGCAGGGCGTACCGCAATTCCACAGCCTGCACCTGCTGGCGCCGGCGGTCCGCGTCGACCTGTTCCGCCAGCAGATCGAGCCGCTCGTCGGCAATCGCGTGGCGCAGCTGACGATGTACACGATGTGGGACAGCTTCGAGAAGAACGACCAGTGCGGCGAGGTCTATCGCAAGTCGCTGCTGTACCTGATCCACCATGCGCTGGAGCCGGAGACGGAAGGCGCGATCCTCGGACTGGAGCGCTGCGTGCGCGCCGACGCCGGCCTGAAACGCCTGTTCGGCATCGGCGGCGCGGCGGCTCCCGCGACCGCCGTCTGGTCCGACAACGGGCTCGATCGCGGCCGCAGCGCGAGCCGCTCGCGCACGCACGGCGGTTTCGACGACGACCCGGCCACCATGGGCAGCGTCGTGCGGCGCGTGCTCGGCAAGCTCGATGCCGACCGCATCGTCGAACTGCCGCAGGGGCGCGGCCGCGGCGCCGATCCGTGGCGCGAGGCGGCCGAGGCGTGGGCCGCGTACTGGCCCGTCCAGCAGCCCGCGCCTGCGCCGGCGCCGGTGCAGACGACCGCCCAGTACGCGCCACAGCCGCAGCCGAAGCCGCAGCGACCGCAGCCCGGCGCCGGCAGGCGGCGCGCGCTGTGCGTCGGTATCGACAAATACCCGACGGCGCCGCTGGGCGGATGCGTCAACGATGCGCACGCCTGGGCGAACGCGTTCATGCGCCTCGGCTTCGACCGGCCGCGCATCCTGGAGGACGATAGGGCCACGCGCGACGCCATCGTGCGCGAGTTGAAGTCGCTGGTCGCGACGAGCCGTGCGGGCGACGTGATCGTGTTCCAGTATGCCGGCCACGGCACCCAGGTGCCCGATCTCGACCGTGACGAGAAGGGCGGCGACACGCCCGATCGGGACGAAGCCATCTGCCCGTACGACTTCGCGGCCGGCGAGCTGCTGATCGACGACGACGTGCGGGATATCTTCGGCACTCTGCCGGATGGCGTGAACCTGACCTGCTTCTTCGACTGCTGCCATTCCGGCACGATCACGCGCATGGCCGTCGGCGGCCGGCCCGCCGCCCGGACGGACGGCAAGAAGGCGCGCTTCGTCAAGGCCGACCCGGCCCTGATCGCGCGTTACCGCGAGGTGCGCGCGGCCATGCCCAGGGCGATCCTGCGGCGCGACGGCGGCATCGAGACCATGCGCGAAGTCGTGTTCTCGGCCTGCCTGTCGAGCGAGGTGGCGCTGGAAAGCGCGGGCCACGGCGAGTTCACGAATTGCGCCATGCAGGTGTTCGGGCAGGGCGTGACGGGCGTGAGCAACGACGAGTTCGCCAACCGCGTCACCACCGCCTTCGGCCCGGCGCCGCAACAGCATGCGAAGCTGTACGGCAGCGATACCGGACGCCTGCTCGGCCTGTTGGAGCCGCTCGCCGGGCGCGTGTCCGCAAGTTACGGGCAGGGCGGCAGGCTTCCCACCGAAGACGTGCTGGCCGGCTGACGGAGCGCCGCGATGTCCGACGACATCACGCATGGCGTGTCCACGACGGCCCCGGTGGCCGCCGTGGCCCAGACCCGCGACGACGCCGCGGTCCCGGCGTCCTCCCGGACCGCACCCGTTGCCCGGGCCGGAGGCGCGCGGCCCGGCTACGAGATCGGTCCCGGCGTCACCCGCACGATCACGCACGCACCGGCGTCGCGGCGCGATCTGCCGCTGTACCGGCCGCTGCGCATCTACACGTCCGATCCCAGCGCGTCGCGGCTGGAGGGCGCGGTCACGGCCGTCAACGTGCCATACGAAGCGTTGACGCCGGGGCCGGTCGGGCGCCTGTTCAGCGTCGACAGCCGCGATGCCACCACGGGGCAGGACTACGTGCCGGCCGACCTCGACGCCACGTATGCGCTGCTGAGCGGCGGCTACGATCCGGCGCCGTCCGATCCGCGCTTCCACCAGCAGATGGTGTACGCCGTCTGCTGCAACGTCTACGCGGCCTTCCGCAAGGCGCTGGGCCGCGACGTGACGTGGGGTTTTACGCGTGCCGACGATGCGGGCCGGCTGCACCTGCGGCCGCACGCCTTCCGCGGCGTGAACGCGTTCTACGACAAACAAGCCGGCGCGCTCCGCTTCGGCTACGAGCAGGCCTCCGACCTGAAGGACGCGCCCCGGCTGCTGCCGGGCCAATACGTGTTCACGTGCCTGTCGCACGACGTCATCGCGCATGAACTGACTCACGCCATCCTCGACGGACTGCGCAGCCATTTCAGCATCCCGAGCGGCCCGGACGTGGCGGCGTTCCACGAAGCCTTCGCCGATCTCGTCGCGATCTTCCAGCGCCTCAGCTACCGCGAACTGGTGCGCGGCGCGCTCGCCCGCGCGCGCGGCGTGCCGGAACATGCGAAAGCGCTGGTCGAACTGGCGCGCCAGGTCGGCTATGCGGCGGGCCGCAACGGCGCGCTGCGCGAAGCGATCGAAACGGACGGGCCGCCGCGCCGCTATGACGCGGAGATGGAACCGCACGAACTGGGGAGCGTGCTCGTCGCCGCCGTGTTCGACGCGTTCCTCGTCGTCTACCGGCGCAAGACGGCGCGCTACGTGCGCCTCGCGACCGGGGGCAGCGGCGTGCTCGCCCCCGGCGAACTGCCGCACGACCTGATCGACGTCCTGTCCGACAAGATCAGTGCGCTGGCCAGCCAGTTCCAGGCCCTGCTCATCCGCGCGATCGATTACTGTCCGCCAGTCGACATCCGGTTCGGCGAGTTTCTGCGCGCGCTGATCACGGCCGACCGCGACCTGGTACCGGACGACCCGTGGGGCTACCGCGAAGCGCTCATCGATGCCTTCATGCTCCGCGACATCCAGCCGCGCGGCGTGTACAACCTGTCCGAACAGGCGTTGTTGTGGCGCCCGCCGCTGCGCGAGCACCCGCCGCTGACCACGCTGAGTTTCGGCGAACTGCGCTTCCAGGGCGACCCGGCCTGTCCGGCCGACGAGAAGGAATTGCTGCGCCAGGCCGGCTTGCTGGGCGACTACGTGGCGCGGCCGGAACTGGCCGACGAATTCGGGCTGGTGGCGCCGGACACGCCCGGATTCGCGCCTGGCGACATCGGCGTGCCAGCCATCATGTCGATCCGGACCGCGCGCCGCATCGGCCCGGATGGGCAGATCATCTTCGACCTGGTGGCGGAAGTCGTGCAGATGTGCCGCGCCGTACCGGCCGACGGGGGCGCCGCGTATCCCGTGTATGGCGGCTGCACGGTGATCCTGGGGCCGGATGGCGCGCTGCGCTACGTCGTCTCGAAGTCGGTGCTGGGCGCGGGCCGGATGGCGCGGCGCGCGGCGTTCCTCGCCGGTGCGCTGGGACGGCGCTTCTGGCAGGTGGAGCAGAGCGAATACCGGATGAAAGGACCGTTTTTCGGGGCGTTGCACGATTGCGGCTGCGGGGTGTAATAAAATTGCACGCATGACCTCCCGACGCCTTCGCCGTCCCCGGCACCCATGAACCGTACCGGACGCCTGTTCCAACTGATGGACGCCCTGCGCGGCCACCGCCGCCCGGTGACGGCCAGCGCCCTGGCCGAGCGCCTCGGCGTGTCCGAGCGCACCATCTACCGCGACATCCAGACGCTCGTCCAGCTGGGCGCGCCCGTCGACGGCTCGGCGGGCGTCGGCTACGTGCTGCGCACCGGTTTTTTCCTGCCGCCGCTGATGTTCGACGCCGACGAGCTGGAAGCCCTCGTGCTGGGCGCGCGCTGGGTGCGCCAGCAGGGCGATCCGGCGCTGTCCGCCGCGGCCGACCGCACGCTGGCCAAGATCGCCACCGCCACGCCGCGCGACCTGCGCGACCACATGGCCGAGATGAGCCTGTGGGTGCCGGCCTTTCCGGAAGCGGCGCCGGTCGAGGCATTCATCCAGCCCACGCGCGAAGCGATCCGGCGCCAGTGCAAGCTGCGCATCGCCTACCGCGACGAGCGCGACACGGCGACGGAACGCATCGTGTGGCCGTTCGCGCTCGCCTTTTTCGAAGGGAAGCGTGTCATGGCGGCGTGGTGCGAACTGCGCGACGCCATCCGCCACTTCCGCGTCGACCGGATCGTGCGCGCCGAAGCGAGCACGGAGCGCTATCCGTCGCCGCGCCATCAGCTGCTGCGGCAGTGGCGCAAGCTGTACGACATCCCGGAGTCCCGCTAGCAAAAACGTGCACACATGTGCGCACTGTTTTCTTCCTGCCCCGAGCCGTCCCGGGCGGCCGAGAACACATATATCGACCTATTTGGCGATCGAATAGCGCGCCGGATTTTCGCTCCTGACAGAATCTGTCATGGCAGGGCTTTAACATTGTTGCATCAACCAACCCGCCAGGAGACGGCCATGCAGCTCTACTACAACCACTACTCGTCCAACACCCGCCGCGTGCTGCTGGCGGCCGACCATCTCGGCATCGCGTTCGACCTCATCGAGATCAACCTGGGCAGCCAGGACGACCGCCGCCGCCTCGGGGAAGTGAATGACAACGGCAAGCTGCCGGTGCTGATCGACGGCGACTTCATCCTGTGGGAATCGTGCGCGATCATGCAATACCTGGCCGACGGTACGCCTGGCCAGACTTTGTGGCCGCAGGAGCGCCGCGCGCGCGCGGACGTGAGCCGCTGGATGTTCTGGGCGTGCCAGCATTTCGCCCCGGCCATCGGCGTGCTCACGTGGGAATACATCTGGAAGAAATTCGTCACGGGCCAGGACGCCGACCCGAAGGAAGTCGCGCGCGGCGCAGCCGACCTGGCCGAGGCGGCCCGCGTGCTGGACCAGCACCTGGCCACGCGCCGCTGGCTCGCCGGCGACGACGTGACCCTGGCCGACTACGCCGTCGTGGCGCCGCTCATGTACAAGGACAAGGCGCGGCTGCCGCTGGATGCGTATCCGCACCTGCTGGCGTGGTTCGAGCGCATCCAGGCGCTGCCCGCGTGGCAGCGAACGGCGCACGAGTGGTGACCGGCTCTTAACCTTTCCAGTACCGGCGCAGCAGGCCGTAGTAGACCGTATCGGCCGGCTCGCCCTGCACGATCCACCGCTCGGGCATGAAGCCTTCCTTTTGGAACCCGAGCTTTTCCAGCACCCGCGCCGACGCCCCGTTGCGCGGGTCGATGTCGGCCTCGATGCGGTTCAGGTCGAGCGCGCTAAAACCGTAGTCCAGCAGCGCGCGCAGCGCTTCGCTGACGTAGCCGCCGCCCCAGTGGGTTCTGGCCAGCGCGTAGCCCAGTTCGCAGCGCCGGCTCGCGTCGACGAAGCGGTGCAGGCTCACGCTGCCGATCAGTTCTCCCGTTTCGATCAATTCGACGCCGAGGCGCATGCCGCTGCCGTCCGCGTACGCGGCCCGCGCAGCGGCGATGTGCTCGCGCGACTGGTCCAGCGACGTCCACGGTCCGCTGCTCCAGTAGCGCGTGACTTCCGGGTCGGAAAACACGGCATAGTGCGCGTCGACGTCGCGTTCATCCATCCAGCGCAGCTTCAGGCGGGGCGTGGACAGTTCGATGGGGTTCAGGACGGGCATTTGTTCTCCTGGAGGCCGACGGCGGCGAGCACCATGCCCGTGATCAGGCGCTCGGCGTCGTCGAAGTCGGATGGTTGCAGCTGTTCGCGGTCGAGCACGAGCGTCATCTGGGCGGCGAAGTCGGCGTACGACTGCGTCATGGCCCAGACGGCGAACAGCAGATGGGTGGCGTTGACGGGCGCGATCCTGCCTTCCGCGCTCCAGCGCTCGAACACGGCGATGTCGGCGCGCAGCAGCGGGATCACGCGGCGGCGGATCTGGTCGGCGTACAGCTTGGCGCCGCCGATCACTTCCATCGCATACACGCGCGACGCGAGCGGCTGCTCGCGCGAGAAGGCCAGCTTCGCGCGCACGTAGGCGCGCAGGACGTCGCCCGGGTCCTTGCCCGGATCGGCCAGGCTGGCCATGCGCGCGAGCCACTCGTCCAGCACGTTGTCGAGCACGCGCTGGTACAGGGCCTGCTTGGTCGGGAAGTAGTACATCAGGTTCTGCTTCGACAGGCCGGCGCGCTCGGCGACGGTCGCGATCGACGTGCCTTCGTAGCCGCATTCGGCGAACTCGCGCACGGCTTCGCCGAGGATGGCCGCTTCGACCCTGTCGCGGTGGCTCATGCGGTGGTTGCTGCGGTGTTTGACGGGGGCGACGGTCATGGAAGTTCTCCTCGGATCGAACGCAGGAAGGCGAGCAGGGTCGGCTCGTGGGCATAGGCGACGTTGAAGCGGAACCACGCGGTGTCGGGCGGCTTGATGGAAAAGAATTCGCCCGGCGCCAGCAGGATGTTCGCGCGCAGCGCCCGCTCGGCGATGGCGCGGCCGCTTTGTTTTTGCTCCGGCCAACCTGCGCTGACGAACATCCCGCCGCGCGGCCGGGCCAGCGGCACGAGGCCCGCGTCGCCGAGGCGCTCCAGCGCCAGCTCGCGCGCGCCGTCCAGCTGCAGCACGAGGCGCTCGACCTGCTTGCGGTACGCGCGGCTGCTGACCGCATCGTACACGGCGCGCTCGTTCACCTCCGACGTCGTCAGGCCCGTGAGCATTTTGACCCGGACCAGTTCCGGCATCAGGGAGCCGGACGCGCAAATGGAACCCACGCGCAGCACGGGCGACAGGGTCTTGGAATAGCTGCCGATGCGGATCACGCGGCGCAGCCCGTCCATCGCAGCCAGCGACGGGTCGCCGCGCGCGGCCAGTTCGCGGTAGATGTCGTCCTCGACGAGCCAGAAATCGAACTGCTCGGACAGCGCGAGCAGCCGGTGCGCCTGTGCCTGCGACAGCGACGTGCCGAGGGGATTCTGAAGCACCGTGTTCACGAACATGAGCTTCGGCTGGCGCGCCTGCGCTTCGCGCGCGAGGGCGTCCATGTCCAGGCCATGCGCGCCGCGCGGAATGCCGACCGGGACGCAGCCGTGATGGCGCACCAGCGCGAGCAGGTTGCCGTAGCCGGGATCTTCGACGAACACGACATCGCCCGGCCGCGTGAGCGTGCGCAGCACGAGGTCGAACGCGTGCGTGGCGCCGTGCGTGAGCAGGATCTGTTCGGGCTCCACGGCGCACAAATCGGCCGACAGGGTGGCGGCAAGGTGCTGGCGCAGGCTGGGAAAGCCGAGCGGGTGGCCGTAGCCGCGCAGGCGGCCGGCCGGAATCTTCATCGCGTGGCGCACGGCGTCGAGGATCGTCGATTCGCCATACCACTCGGGCGGCAGCCAGCCGGCGCCGACGGGCAGCGCATCCGTCTGGCCGGAATAGAGGTCGGGCGTGAGCGTGTCGACGACACTGGCGGCCGCGGGCAGATACGTGGGCAAATACGCCTGCTGCGCCGGCGCCTCCGCGCCGCGCGCGACGAAAAAGCCCGAGCCGCGCCGCGACGACAACAAGCCCAGGTGCAGCAGCCGGTCGTACGATTCGACGACCGTGAAGGTGCTGACGCCGTTCGTTTTTGCGAATTGTCGAACGGACGGCATCTTCGTCCCGGCGGGCAGCGTGCGCCCATTTACCATCTCGGCGATGGCCGCGACGATCTGGTCGACCAGGCTGCCGCGGCGCTGGCGGTCGATCGCCAGCACCGGCCATCCCTCGCTCTCGCTCTTTTCGGTTGGTTCCATGCCACTCCATCGGTGCTACGCCAAAAACTGTACAGGCTATGCTACCAGTACGGTTGGCCGTAATCGCTCACTGTGTATATGTGCCACTGTTGTACTGCTGTCTATTATTGCATCATTGTTTTTGCCAGTTGGTAAATTTTGTGGGGTGGGCATCCGTGCCCACGCGTGACGTTCGCGTCACGCCGACGTTCGCGTGGGCGGAGGGCCGCCCACCCTACGCAAGCTCATCGGTAGGGTGGGCTCCCCGAGCCCACGCGCAACGCCGGCGGACCATTGGCACCACATTCAAAAGGGGAGTCGCATGAACGAGTCCAGACCCGAATCGATGTCATCCTTCTGGATGCCATTCACCAATAACCGTGACTTCAAGGCGCACCCGCGCCTGCTCGTCTCGGCACAAGGCATGTATTACAAGGACGTCGATGGCAACGCCATCCTCGACGGCACGGCCGGCCGGTGGTGCGTGCCCTGCGGCCATGCGCAGCCGAAGATCGTCGCCGCCGTCAGCGAGATGGTCGGACAGCTCGACTTCGCGCCCACGTTCCAGATGGGCCACCCGGCCGCGTTCGACCTGGCCGAACGGCTGATGGACTACACGAACCACAAGTTCGGCCACGTGTTCTACACGAACTCCGGCTCGGAAGCGGTGGACACCGCCCTCAAGATCGCGCTCGCGTACCACAAGGCCCGCGGCGACGCCGGCCGCACGCGGCTGATCGGGCGCGAGCGGGGCTATCACGGCGTGGGCTTCGGCGGGCTGTCCGTCGGCGGCATCGGCCCGAACCGCAAGGCGTTCGGCCCGCTGCTGCCGGGTGTCGACCACCTGCCGCACACGCACAACCCCGGCAAGAACGCGTTCTCGCGCGGCGAACCGGAGCACGGCGCCGAACTGGCCGATGAACTGGAACGCATCGTCGCGCTGCACGATGCATCGACCATCGCCGCCGTGATCGTGGAACCCGTGGCCGGATCGACGGGCGTGCTGATCCCGCCGCAGGGCTACCTGAAGCGCTTGCGCGAGCTCTGCACCAAGCACGGCATCCTGCTGATCTTCGACGAAGTGATCACGGGTTTCGGCCGCCTGACGACGCCGTTCGCGGTCGATTATTTCGACGTCGAGCCGGACATGATGACGACGGCGAAAGGCATCACGAACGGCACCGTGCCGATGGGCGCCGTGTTCTCGAAAAAATTCATCCACGACGCTTTCATGGAAGCGCCGGCCGGCATCGAGCTGTTCCACGGCTACACGTATTCCGGCCATCCGCTCGCCTGCGCCGCGTCGATCGCCACGCTGGAAGTGTTCAAGGAACAGGGCATCCTCGAGAACGC